>JAJDAR010000001.1 GCA_029261775.1 Deltaproteobacteria bacterium
GCGATCGAGTCGCGCAGCGGATCGCGGTCGATGGCGCCGCGGCGCTGGAGCCGATGGGCCGCGAGTGCGAGCGCAGTGTAGGCACCGGTGATCGACGCCGTCCGCGTGCCGCCGTCGGCCTGCAGGACGTCGCAGTCGACCCACAAGGTGCGCTCACCGAGCGCGGACATGTCGACCACCGCCCTCAGGCTGCGCCCGATCAGACGCTGGATCTCCAGGGTCCGACCCGACTGCTTGCCCCGACTCGCTTCGCGCTCGGTGCGGCGATCCGTCGAGCCCGGCAGCAGCGAGTACTCGGCCGTCACCCAGCCCTTGCCGGTCCCCTTGAGGAATCGCGGAACCCCCTCCTCGCAGAAGACGGTGCACATCACCTTGGTGGCGCCGAACTCACACAGCACCGACGCGGTCGGGTTCTCGGTGAAATCGGTCTGGAGTCGCACGGGCCGCAACGCGTTCGCGTCGCGGCCATCCATTCGTTGGGCCATGATCTCCTCTGTGGCGTCGGCGCCGATCGGCTCAGCGCAGCTCCGGTCGCTGCGCGAGTCCGCGACGCGCATCGTAGCGCGCGCGGTAGTGGCCGACGGCGTCGGCGATGCCGGCCGCCAGGCGATCGCGCTCCTCGTCGCTGGCGAGTGCGCGCTCCTCGTCCGCGTGGGTCAGGAAGCCGATCTCGACGAGCACAGCGGGCATGCGGACGCCCATCAGCACCACGAACGGCGCCTGCTTCACGCCCCGGGAGCGGGCGGACTCGACGGTGGCGATCCGCTCCTGGGTCATGCGGGCGAACTCCTGGGACTCGACCAGGTGCTCGGTGGCGGCCATGTCGCCCAGGATCGCCAGCAGCGGGTCGTCGGGCGCCGGCGGCTGGGCGTCCTCTCCGAATGCCAGGTTCTCCGTCCGCGCGAGGTCGCTCGCGGCATCGTCGGTGGCCTCCAACGAGGCGAAGAAGGTCTCGATGCCGTGGGCCCCGCGGGCGGCCGACGCGTTGGCGTGGATCGAGAGGAACAGGTCGGCGCCGGCTCCGTTGGCCAGGGCGGTCCGCTCGTCGAGGGAGACGAACCGGTCGTCGCTTCGGGTCATCACGACCCGCAGGCCCTCGGCCCGCAGCCTGCGCTCGACCCGCTGGGCCACGTCGAGCACGACCGCCTTCTCGACCAGCCCGAAGCGGCCGCGGGCGCCGTGATCCTCGCCCCCGTGACCGGCGTCGACCACGATGACGTCGAAGCGATCCGGCGCGGCGGGCTCGTCGGCGCGCGCCCGGGTGGGCTGGACCGGCAGCAGGCAGGCGAGCAGGCAGGCGCCGACCGTGACGAGCCCCAGAGCCCGTGCGATCCGCGGTCCCACCCTGCTCCTCGTTCTCCGCCGCTGGCGCAACGAAACCACCCCCGACGAGCGAACGTAATCGAGGGATGCGCACGGGGCGAGTCGGGAGCGGCTCGAGTGAGGGGAGCTCCACGCGAGCCCTGCAGTCGGACAGGCTCGGCGTGGCGCTGCACGGGGCCTTGCGTACTCTGGCCTGCATGCTGCCGAGCCGCGGGCTCCCCCTCTTCGCCCTGGTCCTGGCGCTCGGATCAATCGCCGCAGCGGCGGCAGCCGAGCTGCCGGCGGTCGCCCGGCCTCGCGCCTCCAGCGCCGCCAGCCCCAAGGGCGCGGGCACGGCCTTCTTCCTGAAGACCGCGGACGGTGCCGACGTCGTCGCGGTCACGACAGCCCATGCCTTCGACCTGGCCGGCCTCGCGCGCGAGCCCGAGATCCCGTTCCTGCTCGGCGCCAGCGAGACGCGCGTCAGCGTGGCGAGCCGACTGCACGCTGCGCCGGGGCGGCCCTTCTCGGCGACCGGGTCCTCGTTGGCGGAGGACTATCTGCTCTTCGCGCTCGACCTTCCGCTCCAGGGCGTGCGCACCCTCGTGCCCGACACGGCAGATCCCGAGAGCCTGATCGATCAGCGGGTGCGGATCCTGGGCGTGGCCCGGGCTCCGCCTCACCACGAGGAGGACCTCTACGGCACGGTGCGCAAGGTCGGCAAGGGTCGGCTCGAGGTCGAGCTCGACGTGCCCCCGGATCTGCGCGGCTGGGGTGGGGCCCCGGTGCTGCGCATCCCGGAAGGAACCGTCGTGGGCATGCTCCAGGCCGCCTGGCCCGAGAACGACCAGCTGCGGCTCGGCGTCGGTCCGATCTCGGGCGTGGTCGCCGCGCTCGCCGCACCGCTCGACGGTGGTCTGGGGCGCCCCCTCGCAGCCTTCGCACCGGCGGAGGACGCGGGCGGCGGCGCCGGGAAGGCGACCCCCGACCTGTCGAGCCAGCTGGCGATCGGCTCGGCCTCCCGCGAGCTTCCCGCCGAGGGCGCGCTGCTCGGGCGAGCGGGTGTCCTCTCGACCGAGATCCGCCTCGAGATCGAGGAACCGCCGGATGGCGCGGTGCTCGGCGACCTGACCGGGGCCTTCGTCGCCGGGCGGGCGCTGGCACTGCTCGGCGAGTTCCGCCGCTTCGACGTCGTGCTGGTCCTCGACACCTCGGGCTCGACGAGCCAATCGAGCGGCGCCGACATCAACGCCAACGGCGTGGTCGGCAAGACCCGCGGCGGCGGCTGGCTGCCCTTCCTCTCCAGTACCGACCCGGGCGACTCGATCCTGGCCGCCGAGATCGCCGCCGCCCGCGAGGTGTTGCGCAGCCTCGACCCCCGCAACACCCGCGTCGGCGTCGTCACCTTCGCCGGCACCAGCCAGGACTTCCGCGATCCCGGCGGTGGCGGGATCCGGATCGGTCCGCCGACCGGTCCGCCCGCCCTGACCGAGGAGGGTCTCACCTCCGACTTCGAGCGGGTGGACAAGGCGCTGGGGCACGTGCTCGAGCGCGGGCCGGCCGGCAACACCAACATGGGCGCCGGCCTGCGCCAGGCCGTGCGCGAGCTCAAGGGCTACCGGGGTGGCCTGTCGACGCCGGACCCGGAGAGCGACAAGGTCGTGCTGTTCTTCACCGACGGCGCGCCGACCGCGCCCTACGACCCGGCCGATGTCCGCTCCAACACGCGCAGCGTGCTGCGGGCGGCGGACATCGCGGCCCGCGCCGACATCCGGGTGCACTCCTTTGCGATCGGCCCGGACGCCCTGCAGCGGCCCGTGGCCGCGGTGGAGATCGCCTATCGGACGGGGGGGTACTTCACACCGGTGCGCCAGCCAGGCGATCTCGTCGAGGTCATCGAGAACGTGAGCTTCGCGAACATCGAGAGCCTGACGGTGCGCAACCTGACGACGGGTGAGACGGCCCGCGAGGTCCGCGTCCAGGCCGACGGAACCTTCGGGGCGCTGGTGCCGATCCGCACCGGCCTGAACCGGCTGCGCGTGGAGGTCAAGGCGAGCGACGGCAGCGCAGCCACGGCCGAGGTCTCCGTCGCCCACGCCGAGGGCGTGAAGCCGACGCGCCTGCCCCGCGAGCTGGTCGCGCTCCGGAACCGGCTGCTGGAGCAGCGCCTGATCTCGCTCAAGCGCGGCAACCTCGAAGCCGAGCGCGAAGTGGCCGAGCGCACCCGCAAGGAGCTGCTGCTGCAGATCCAGGAGGAGCGCAACGCAGCCCAGGACCGCGCCCAGGAGCAGCGCAAGGAGCTCGAGCTCGACGCCGAGGAGCCGCTCGAGTCCGGCGCGATCGAGCCACCGGACTCTTAGCGGTCGTTCGCGTCGCGGCCCGGACCGTGACGCGCTAGGGACGCACCTCGTAGAACGCGTTCACCGGGTGGTCGATCTCGAGGCGCGCAAAGCGCGAGAACCCGGCCTCCCGGGTCATCCGCTCGCAGCGCGCGGCATCCAGGCCGAGGGTGCCGAGACCTGCGCCTCCGGGCTCCGAGAGCGCCGACGACATGCAGGTCAGGACCGAGAAGCCGTACATCATCGAGGCCATCGGATTGCGCTCCACGTTCTCGCCGAAGCTCGGGTGCGCCTTGATGTCCGCGATCATCCACACGCCGTCGTCGGCC
>JAJDAR010000002.1 GCA_029261775.1 Deltaproteobacteria bacterium
CTCGAGGGCGTCGGCGAGGCCCTCGTGCCAGATGCCGTGCTTCGACTGCTCCCCGCCGGTGTTCGTCTTCTGGCTGTGCCCGTGGCCGAAGCCGGGATTGATCCGCAACGTGATGCCGGTGCCCGGCATGCGCTCGCCGTATTGATCGATCATGTCCGGCGAGCCGCAGTTCACGGGGATGCCGTAACGCGTCACCAGCTCCAGGGCGTCGGCGTCGAAGAGGTCGGCGGTGTAGACGATCGGCGCCGGGTCGCCGGTCGGCTCGTAGCCGGCAGCCAGCGCGCGGTGGATCTCGCCGGCGCTCACCGCATCGACCACCACCCCGTGGCGCCGCACCCAGTCGAGGACGGCCAGATTCGAGTTCGCCTTCTGCGCATAGCGGACCACGTCGAAGGGCCGCAGCTCGCGGATCCGCGCGGCCATGGTTTCGCCGTCGTAGACGTAGGTCGGCGTCCCGTAGTCCCTCACCAGGTCGGCCACGGGAATCCCGGCGATCTCGTGGCGCAGCCGTTGGGACCCGCCGGTCTCGCTGGTCGGTTCGCTGGACATGACCCAGGATGGTATCGGGTCGGGCTCCTCGCTTCACTCGTGCGGTGGAGCCCGGGGTTCGGTACCCAGCGGGGGTGCAACCGCGGCCCCCGAGCGATCGATTCCTGGAGCTGGCCGCACGGCTGCGCGCGGGTGAGGAGCCCGCCCTCGACGACGTGGCACTGGCCCTCGATGCGGACCTGAACCCGGAGACGGACCCGAAGGCAGCCCGCGACGGCCTCGAGGCGCTCGCGGAGCGGGCCGAAAAGCGCCTGGGGCGCGTGCACGATCCCGGCGGCCGCGTCCTCGGGCTCGTCGATTTCCTGCATCGCGACGAGGGGTTCCGGGGCAACACCGAGAGCTACGACGATCCCCGCAACAGCTTTCTCCACCAGGTGCTCGTGCGCCGCAAGGGGATCCCGATCACGCTCTCGATCGTGACCATCGAGGTCGCCCGGCGCCTCGACATCCCGGTGCACGGCGTCTCGTTTCCCCAGCATTTCCTCTCTCGAGCCACGGGCAACGTGGACCTGATCATCGACGCCTTCGCAGGCCGCACGCTCGACGATGAGGAGTGCACCGAGCTGCTGCGGAGGGCCGCGGGGCCCGAGGCGACCTTCGATCGGCGCCAGCTCCGACCGGCCACGGCTCGTGAGGTGCTGATCCGCATGCTCGGGAACCTGAAGCACGTCCACGTCGCGTCCAGGGACTACGCCCGGGCCGCCGAGTGCTGCGAGCGCATGCTCCTGGCCGCCCCCGAGCTGCTCGGCGAGCTGCGCGACCGCGGCATCCTCCACGAGCAGCTCGAGCTCTACGGCGCGGCGCTCGGCGACTACGACCGCTTCCTGGAGCTCGCATCCGGAGACCCGTCGGCGGACAAGATCCGCTCCCGGCGCGACCTGCTCCGCAACCGGGTGAACTGAAGGCCGCACCGGCGCCTTCTGCCAGCGCGCGTCACGAGCCGAGCACGGCCCCCGGCGGAACGTGAAGCGTCTCTCCTTCGGGAGCGACGAGGTGGACGTCCCCCCGCAGCACGACGCCCTTGCCGAAGCGCACGTCGCCTTCGATCCGCAGCCGCGTGCACTCCCGAAGGGAAGGAGGCCCCTCCGGAAAGCGGGCCTCCAGCTGGTCGATGCGCTGGAAGAAGTCCGGGTCGAGATCGATGCGGAGATCCTCGGGATGCGCTCCGGGTGCGGGCACGACCCGGAAGTCGTCTGCCAGCTGGTAGCCGTCGGACCAGAGCGAGAGCAGATCGCCCGTGGTCTTGACCGGCGCGAAGCGATCGGCGGGCACGCGGATCGCCTCCGCCCCCGGAAAGACGGAGATCGCGGCGCCCATCGCGGTCTCGAGCTGCAGCACCCGCGGCGAGCGGGCATCCGTGGGATCGACGGGCTTCTCGTTGCGGATCATCGGCAGGCCGAGGATGCCCTCCCGCGCCGCGAGGGCATCGCGCAGGGCGGGCAGATCGAGCCAGAGGTTGTTCGTGTTGAAGTAGCCGTAGAGCTCGACGTCCTCGAACTCCGCGCGCTCCGCCTCGGGGCACTGCGCGATCTCTCGCAACGTGAGCTGCCCGTCCGCGAGCCGCGCGAGGTGCCCGCCCTTGCGGTCCGCGGCCGTGCGCCGCTTCACCTCCATGGCGAAGGGTGCCTCCTGGGTCGCGAACCAGCCGAGCAGATCGAGATCCAGCACCGCGCCGAGGTTGTCCGCGTTGGACACGAAGGCCGTGCGCAGGCCGGCGTCGATCAGCGCATCGAGGGTGCCGGACGTCAGCAGCGCGGTGTAGAGATCTCCATGGCCCGGTGGACACCATTCGAGATCCCGGTCCGCGAGCCACTCCACCGGGGACAGATCCCGGGCGAGGATCCGCGGCACCTTGTGCTGCAGGAAGTCCAGGGGAAGCCGGCTCGCTCCGCTCTCGTGCCCCGCGATCACCTCGAGCGAGTCGCGCCGGGTTCGGAAGCTGTTCATCAGCAGCAGCGGCACCGGCGCAGCATGGGTTTCACGAAGCCAGGCGAGCTGTCGGGCGATCACGTCGAGAAAGGAGAGCCCCTGCTTGGCGGGCAGGAGCGACTTGGCTCGGGTCATGCCCATCGAGGTCCCGAGCCCGCCGTTCAGCTTGATCACCACCGTGTGGGCCAGGGCCGCCTCGCCGGCGCGCCGGGCGTCGAGACCCTCGGCCTCGGGCACGACCTCGACGGGCCCGATCTCGCGCCGGGTCAACAGGCCCTCGGCCCCTTCGGCGAGCTGCTCGTAGTAGTGCCGGAAGGTTCGGATCGCCAGCTCGGGCAGGCCTTCTGCCCGCATCCGGGCTTCGAAGGGCGAGAAGTCCGCCATCAGCTTCCGGCGCCGCGAAAGAAGGCCGTCAGCACCTCGATCATCGGGGCCACGTCGCCGCGCGCGGCCATCTCCCGGCAGGAGTGCATCGACAGCATGGGATTGCCCACGTCGACGGTCGGAATGCCGACCCGCGCCGCGGTGATCGGCCCGATCGTGGAGCCGCAGCGCTGGTCACTGCGGCTCGCAAAGTGCTGCGGCTCGACGCCGACCTCGCGGCACAGGTTCGTGAAGAGCCCGATCGTGTGGGCGTCGCTCGCGTAGGCCTGGCCCGCGTTGACCTTGATGACCGGTCCGGCCCCGAGCCGGGGCTGGTGGCCCGGCTCGTGCCGGTCGGCGTAGTTCGGGTGCACGGCGTGCGCCATGTCGGCCGAGATCAGCACCGAGCGGGCCGCAGCCCTCGCCAGGCCCTGTGCGTCGCCCTTGCCCAGGGCCGAGGCGATCCGCTCGAGCGTCTCCTCGAGGAGCGGGCCCCCGGCTCCCTGCACACTCTGGCTGCCGACCTCCTCGTGGTCGTACAACACCACCACTCGCGAGGCGGGAGGCGCCGGGGCGTCCCCAGCCCCGATCAACGCCGACAGGGCGGCATGGCAGGACGCCAGGTTGTCGAGGCGCGGGGCCAGGAGGAACTCCTCGCGCGCGCCGGCGAAGGCCGCGGGTTGGGTGTCCGCCGTCATCAGGTCGAAGCCCCGCAGGTCGGAGGCCTGGACCTCGCCGTGGCCGCTGGCCCGCAGCTCCGCCGCGAGCAGCTCGCCGAGCGGCGGTCCGTCGTCGAGGCCGATCACCGGCAGCATGTGCTTCTGCGGGTTGAGCGCGAGCCCGTCCGTGGCGAGCTCCCGGTACAAGTGGATCGCGAGGTTCGGGATCCGCAGCAGCGGCCGATCGAAATGCACGAGCGCCGTGGCCAGTCCATCGCCCCGATCGAACACGACCCGTCCCGCCAGGGTCAGATCCCGATCGAGCCAGGTGTGCAGGAGCACGCCCCCATAGGGCTCCACGGCGAGCTGCCGGAGGCCCTGCTCCGTGACGTCGGCCCGGGGCTTGACCCGCAGGTTGGGCGAGTCGGTGTGGGCCCCCACGATGCGGAAACCGGCCTCCGCCGGAGGGGCCTCGCCCGTGCGGAAGGCGACCAGGGACGAGTCGCGCCGCACGACGTAGCGGGCGTCCCCGGGCGAGAGCTGCCAGAGCTCGGTCTCCTCGAGTCGTTCGAAGCCCGCCGCGTCGAGCCGAGCGGCCGTCTCGGCGGCCGCGTGATAGGGGGACGGGGATCGATCGATGTATCGGAGCAGGTCGCCCGCGAGGTCGGTCATGGCGGGCGAGGATAAGGGCCGTCCGCGCGCCCGTCGCGTGAGGTTCCGATCGCGCTCCAGAGGGGCGCCCGGCCGGCCGGGGCAGGCTCGCAAAGGTGACCCCACTCACGGTGACGATTCGCCGGCATCGCCTAGGCTCCGGGCACCCTCCGAGCCCCCCGCTTCCGTCCCTCCGAGCGAGGCCGATCCGGAACCCGATGTCGTCCAGCCCGCCCGGCCCCCGGAGGTCAGCCCAGGTGCGCCTGCGTTCCTCGCGGCTCGCCATGCGCGCTCTCGCCGTCCTCGGATGGCTGCTGACCGCCGCGCCGCTCCACGCCGGCCCGGCGAGCCCGGAGATCCGCGGGGAGATCCGACGGGTCGGCTCGATGAGGGTCATCGTCGAGCTGCGCGACCCGGCCTTCGCCCCGGGCGCCTTGCGCCGCGCCGCCGTCCGCCGAGACGATCGGCGGTTGTCGCACACCCGCGGGCGGGTCGAGGCCTTGCTGTCGTGGCGCGCCAGGAGCGGGATGCGAAGGCTCGCGGATCTTCCCCTGCTCGCGGTCGAACCCGACGCAGCGGATCTCGCGCGGCTGGAGGCGTCTCCCGATGTGGTCGCCGTGCACGCCGACCGCCTCTACCGACCCGCGCTGGATGCCTCCGTTCCGCAGATCGGGGGCGACCTCACGACGGCGGCCCGCTTCGACGGACAGGGGGCGGCGATCGCCATCCTCGATACCGGAGTCGACGGCGGGCACCCCGCGTTCGCAGGTCGGATCGTCGCCGAGGCCTGCTTCTCGCAGGGCGGCGACTGCCCGGGGGGCGCCACGAGCCTGGTCGGGAGCGGCGCCGCAGCGCCCTGCAGCTACTCGCAGACCTGCTTCCACGGGACCCACGTCGCGGGCATCGCGGCCGGTTCGGATGCGACCTATTCCGGGGTCGCCCCCGCGGCGGACCTCGTCGCGATCCAGATCTTCTCGAGCTTCTCGGGCGCCACCCACTGCAGTCCCGACGACGACCCCTGCCCGCTGGCCTACACGTCGGACATCATCTCGGGTCTCGCCTTCGCGCGGACCCTGCCGGGCGTTCCGGTCGTGGCGGCGAACCTGAGCCTGGGCGGAGACCGCTTCACCAGCCAGGCCGCGTGCGACGCCGACGACCCGGCGATGACGGCCGAGTTCGCGGCCCTGTGGGCCGCGGGCGTGGCGCCCGTCGCTGCGGCCGGCAACGATGCCTTCACGAACGCCCTGAGCTCTCCCGCCTGTATCTCGGGCGCCGTCAGCGTGGGCTCGATCGACCTGGGCAGCGCGGTCTCCGCCACCTCGAACAGCGCCTCCTTCCTCAGCCTGCTCGCACCCGGCGTGAACGTCCGGTCGGCCCTGCCCCCCGCCCTGTTCGGAGGAAGCCTGTTCGGCAACTCCAGCGGCACGTCGATGGCGACCCCCCACGTGGCCGGTGCGGTGGCCGCCCTCGCCTCGGCCACCGGCGGGGCGTCGGTCCAGGCGCTGGTCCAGGCACTGCTCGACACCGGCCCGCTCGTGACCGACCCCAAGAGTGGGCTCGCGACGCCGAGCCTCCGAGTCGACCTGGCGACGGCCGCGCTCGCGCCCGGGCCCTGCTTCAACGGCCTCGACGACGACGGGGACGGGCAGGTGGACTTCCCCGCCGACCCGGGCTGCGAGCACGGCCTCTGGCCCCTCGAGGCGCCCGCCTGCGACGACGGGCTCGACAACGACCTCGACGGCGCACTCGACTTCGCGGGAGGGGCGTCGGGCGAGCCGCCGGACGGCGACTGTCTGGCGGCTTCGGATCTCACGGAGGGAGGCGCGGCCTGCGGGCTGGGCCCCGAGCTGGCTCTCGGCCTACCGCTCCTGGCGGCGCTCCGAAGGCGACGCCGGGCCTGACGCCCCGCCCTCCGGGCCCCGTACCCGTCCCTCAGCTCGCGAGGGCCGCGTAGGTCTGCTCGAACTCGTCGAGCGTACGCCTGAGGACGTCGTCGAGGCTCGAGCAGGCGAGCGCCACGGAGACGGCCTCTCCCGAGTCGAGGTCGTAGTGCAGCCTGCCCTGGAGCGGGTCGCCTCCGAGCATGTGGTCGATGGCGTCGGCGTGGTGCACGACGCTCACCAGCTCGCGGTGCTCGGGCGGGCACTTCTCCGGCTCATGGTGGTGGCCGATCGCAGCGACCAGGGCGGGGCTCAAGCGGAACGTGCGCCCGACGCGCACGCCGATGGCGCAGTGGTCGGTGCCGAGCACCTCCCGCTCGGCAGCGCACCAATGGCCGCGAGCGCTGCCCAGGAGCTCCGCGCGGATCTTGTCGATGTGGCGCCCGACGAAGGGCGCAAGGATCGCCTTGCCGATGTCGCGGAGCAGCGCCCCGGTATAGGCGACGGCCGGGGGCACCTTGCCATCCGCCAACGCCAGATTGCGGGAGGCGATCGCGCCCCGCAGCCCGGAGGCCCACAGACCAGCCGGGCCCGTCTCGTAGCCCTCGAGCTCCGCGGTCATCCACTGGGAGGTGCTGTCCAGCAGCGCCGCGGCGACCAGCACCCGGCCACCCAGGTAGCCGATCGCGCGCTCCAGCGAATCGATCGGAGAAGGCGGTGAGAGCGCCGAAGACCGCACCAGACCGAGCGCACGCGCGGTCAACGGCCCGTCCTTCTCGACGATCGCCAGCAGGTCTTCGCGGGTGTGCGCCGGGTCCTCCAGGGTCTCGATCAACGCCCGCGCCGTCTCGCTCAGAGGCTGGAGGCGGCGGATCCGTCGGTCCAGCTCGCGTTCGGTCAGAAGCGGCATGCGCTCGATCCCCTGCCCCGGTGGAAGGACCGGCGGCCATCGGCGGGACCTGCGCGGCAGCGCGGATCCTCACCTCCCGGTCAGCTTCGATCATCGGCGTCCGGCCGGATCGAGAGGACAGGGGAAGCACCGAGGACGCGCCTCCGGTCTTCGCCGGACCCGGCGGTCGTCGCTGGCCATGTTCTGTGGCAGGCTCGCCGCCGCAGCATGGGTCGTCGCGCCGCCGCCATCGCAGGAATCGCCGAGTGGAAGGCCCAGCGGGTCTGGGATCGGCCGATGTTCATGCTCGAGGCCTGCGCGCAGCTGGCACAGGAGGCCCTGGCCGACGCCGCGATCGACAAGGACGCCGTGGACGGCCTGCTGCTGCCGCCCGTCTGGGAGTCGCCGATGTTCGGGCCCTCGGCGGCCGCCGAGTACCTGGGGCTGGCGGTGAACTTCGCCGAAGTCGTGGACCTGGGAGGCGCGACCGGCGCCGGGATGGTGTGGCGGGCCGCGGCCGCCATCGAAGTCGGCGCCTGCGAGACCTGTCTGGTGCTGTGCCCGACCGTACCTCCGCCGCCGCAGCAGGGCGGCGACCCGGCGAAGATGCGCATGCCCGCCTATCTGGGGGGCGATGCGTGGGGCTCGCCCCAGGGCCAGTTCGAGATTCCGGCCGGCATGGTCGCGGCCACGCCGAGCTTTGCGCAGGTCGCCCAGCGCTACCGCGCGGTGCATGGCCTGCGGGAGGAGACGCTGGCCCGCATCGCGGTCCACGAGCGGGACAACGCGCAGACGAACGAGCGGGCGATCTTCCGCGGCAAACCCATTACCGTCGAGGACGTGCTGGCTTCGCGGAGGGTCTGCGATCCGCTGAAGCTGCTCGAGATCGTGATGCCCTGCTTCGGAGGGGCCGCTCTCCTGGTCACCTCCGCCGAGCGAGCCGCGCAGGGTCCCCATCGCCCGGTGTTCGTTTCGGGCTTCGGCGAGCGGCTCACCCACAAGAGCATCACCTATGCGCCCGATCTGCTCGACAATCCCATCCGCGCCGCGGCGGGGCGGGCCTTCGGGATGGCCGGCGCGTCCCGGGAAGCGATCGACCTGGCGTCGATCTACGACTGCTACACGATCACCGTCCTCGTGACGATCGAGAACGCCGGTTTCTGCAAGCCGGGACAGGGCCAGGATTTCGTGGACGAACGCGATCTGAGGCGCGACGGAGACTGGCCCCTCAACACCCACGGCGGACAGCTCGGTGCCGGCCAGCCGGGGCTGGCGGGTGGCCTGGCCCACGTGACCGAGGCCGCGCGTCAACTGATGGGCCGGGCCGGCGAGGGCCAGCTCAGGCGCTGCGACCTCGCCTACGCCAACGGCACGGGCGGCATGATGGCCGAGCAGGTGGCTCTGATCCTGGAGGGGGCCTGAGCGTGGGGCTGCAGCACACACCCGAGGGTCGCCCCGTCGCACTCGCCAATCCCACCAGCCGACCCTTCTTCGACGCCGCACGCGAGGGCCGGCTCGTGTTGCAGCGCTGCCCCCGGGACGGCTTCTTCTTCTACCCGCGCAGCCACTGCCCGCGCTGCCTGGGCACGGACTGGAGCTGGGAGGCGGCGAGCGGCCGCGGCACGGTGCACTCGTTCACCATCGATCGGGTCGGTCACGCTCCGGGGCTCGGAGCCGAAGTCCCCTACGCCATCGCCATCGTCGAGCTGGAGGAGGGTCCGCGCATGACCGCCCGGCTCGTCGACTGCGATCCGGATTCGGTACACGTGGGCCAGGAGGTCGAGGCCCGCTTCGAGCCGCTCCTCGACGTGGCGGTCGTCCACTTCACGCCGCGGGCCTGACGGGCCGCAGGGCTCGGCTCAGCTCTTCTCTTCCTTCACGGGGAGCGGGTTGCCCGCGGCATCGACGAGCGGGGTCGGCCCTTCGTGGAAGACCACGGGACCGGGGCGCTCCCGCTGCCACGGCTGGTCTGCGATCAGGCGCTGCGCCCGGCGGACGCCCTCCTGGGCGGCGCGGCGATCGGTGTCCGAACCGGGAGGCGCCGCCGGGTCGGGCGCCGCCTCTCCCGGAAAGACGTGGACCGTCTGCGTCGGGAAGGCGAACTCGACCCCCAGCTGGTTGGCCAGCCGAAGGATGTCGAGGAAGAGCCGCTCGCGCTCGCGTAGCTCCGTGTTCCAGTCCGGGACCTCGAAGAACATGTACAGCAGGATGTCCAGGCTCGAGGCGCCGAACTCGTTGCACCAGACCTGGTAGTAGTCCTTGCGCGTATAGGGGTGGGTCCGGATCAGCTCCCGAATCCCCTCGGTGAACGCCACCAGCGTCTCGGGCGCGGTGTCGTATTGGACGCTCAGGCAGGTCTTCCAGCGGCGGTACTGGCGCCGGCCATAGTTGTCGACCCGTGCCTTCACCAGGTTCGAGTTCGGCATCGTGACCTGGGAGTTGTAGAAGGTGCGGATCCGCGTGGACCGGAAGCCGACCTCCTCGACGATGCCTTCGGTGTCCTCGACGACCACCCAGTCGCCGATGTCGAAGGGGCGATCGAGGATCACGGCGACCGAGCCGAAGAAGTTCTCCACCGTGTCCTTCGCCGCGAACGAGAAGCCCACGCCGGCGACCGTGAGCGAGGCCAGGAGGGGCGCGACCGGCAGATCGAGGGCATCCGCCGCGTAGATGATGCCCATCGCCAGCACGAAGATCTTGACGGCTCGGCTCACCAGCGGGACGAGGATGTCGTCCATGCGGCTCTCGGTCCGGTCGGCGCGGGCCATCGCCCCACTGGCCGCGAGGTCGATCAGCCGCCAGGCGGAGAGCGTGCCCGCCAGCACGAGGAAGACCTGCAGCGCCCCGCCGAGGATCAGCGCCAGGGTGGTCTGCAGGTCGACGATGCGCAGCGAGACGAGCCAGACCATGGCAGCGGCCGTCAGGCCGATCGGCCGCAGCGTGCGCTGAAGCTGGGCCGGGTCCTCCTCTCCGCCGAAGTGGCCCGCGAGCCGGCGAGAGCCGATCCGCAGCAGGCCGCGCGCGAGCAGATCGACGATCAGCCCGAGCAGGATCACGGCGAAGAGCGCCATCCACTGCCACAGGGCGACCGTGAGGAAGCTCGTCCCGGTGAGAGCCGCCGGAATACGCGACTCGATCCAATCCCCGAGGGTTAGATCGTCTCGGCCGGCGACCAGGGGCTGGTCTGCGAGCTGCGAGCGCAGCTCCGGCAAGGCGTCGAGGGTGGCCGCCGCGAAGCGCCACAGACCGTCGGCTCCGCGGGCGAGAACGATGCCGCCCGCCGGCGGACCGATCCTCCGCAGCAAGGCGGCGTGGCGCTCGCGGTCGGGAAACCAGCGCACGCTCTCGAGACCTTCTCGCTCGACCCGGGCAGCATCGGGCAGCCCGTTCACGTCCACCAGCTCGATCCGGTTGATCACCGCGTACAGATCCCGGGCCTGCGAGCGGGCCTCCGTCTCGGGGAGGGCCCCTTTCTCGAGACAGGCGGTCGCGCGCGGCCAGGCGCGCGGGTCGTCCCAGAGCTGGTTCATCGCCTCGAGGAAGGTCTGCATGGTGCGACGCGGGCTCGCCAGCCGTTCGGCCAGGTTCTCCGCCTGCTCGAGCGCCCGGGCGTCGCCGATCCGCGTCGCGAGATCTTCCTCCTGGGCGAGCCCTGGAGAGGTGAGCAGGAGGAGCCCGGCGGCAACGAGCAGGAGGCGGCGTCCCATGGCGCGGGAGGTTCCCAGCTGGCCCCCGGATGCGCAATCGGTGTACCCCGCCGAGGGACGCGCGCCGATCGGCGGATCGACCGGGTCGCGATACCCTGGCGGCCGGAGGTCCTGCGTTGCCGTCCCGTCCCCCGCGCCTCGGCCGGGCCCTGCTCCTCGCGCTGACCGTGCCGCTGGGGCTGCTCGTCGCCGGAGTCGCCGTCTTCTTCGCGGCCTTCGCACTCCAGGCCGACCGCGGCGAGCCCGTGCCGGCCGGCGAGGTGACGAAGGCGCGGCGCCCGGAGAGCGGCGCGGCGCCCGACGGCGCCGGCACGCGGATCCTGTTCGGCGACCTCCACGTCCACACCCAGTACTCGGCGGACGCCCGGGTCTTCGGCCTGCCGGTGTACGAGGGCGAGACCGCGCATCCCCCCGCCGACGCCTGTGACTTCGCCCGCTTCTGCTCGGCTCTGGACTTCTGGAGCATCAACGATCACGCCGAGCAGATGCTGCCCGAGCAGTGGGCCGAGACGCGGCGCTCGATCCGGGCCTGCAACGCGGTCGCGGGGGACGCGGGCGAGCCCGACACGGTCGCCTTCCTCGGCTTCGAGTGGTCCCAGGGCAGCCCCACCGATCCGCGCCGGCACTATGGCCATCGCAACGTGATGTTCCGCGACACCGACGACGCGTCGACGCCGAGTCGTCCGATCGCCGCCGGCACGCTCAACCCCTGGGCCTGGATCGGCGGTGTGCTCAGTCTGGCCGATCGCCTGCCGGTCGCGGTCTATCGCGACTACCACCGCTACCTCTACGAGGGGCTTCGTGCGCCGCGCTGCCCGGACAGGGTGCCCGTGCGGGACCTGCCCACCGACTGCCTGGAGGTGGCCGAGACCCCGGACGTCCTGTTCCAGAAGCTCGACGACTGGGGCTTGCCGAGCCTCGTGATCCCCCACGGCCTCGCCTGGGGAATCACCAATCCGCCCGGCGCCACGCTCGACCACCAGCTCGGGGCGATGCACGACCCGGCGCGGCAGCGGCTCCTCGAGGTCTACTCGGGCCACGGCAACTCGGAGCTCTGGCGCGACGTCCGGCACTTCGAGGTCGATGCGTCGGGAGAGAAGCGCTGCCCGGAGCCGCACGCGGGCTTCACCCCCTGCTGTCATCGGGCCGGCGAGCTGGTCCGCGCCCGCTGTACGGCCCCCGACTCCGAAGCCTGCGAGGCCGAGGTCGAGGCCGCGCGGAACGAGGCGCTGGGCGGCTTCTCCCTGTTCGACGTCGGGGCCAGCCTCGAGGGCGTGCAGCTGGAGGAGTGGCTCGCCTGTGGCCAGCTCGATGGAAGCTTCCTGCCCGCCTTCTCCTACCGCCCGCAGCAGAGCGCTCAGTACGCCCTGGCACTGCGCGGTCGGGACGAGCAGGACCGCTTCCGCTTCGGGCTGATCGGCTCCAGCGACAACCACCGTGCGCGCCCCGGTGCCGGCTACAAGGAGCTCGGCCTCGGGGCGATGACCGACGGCAACCGACCGGTGCCCGCGTGGACGCAGGACGACGATGGCTTCGGTGCGGGTCTCGTGCGACGCATGACGACGCCGAGGCGTGTCGACGCCTTCTACTACACGGGCGGTCTCGTCGCGGTCCACGCGGCGCAACGAGAGCGCGGCGCGATCTTCGACGCCCTCCACCGACGAGAGGTCTACGGAACCTCCGGCCCCCGCATCCAGCTGTGGTTCGACGCGCTCGGCCCCGACGGCCAGCGACACCCGATGGGATCGGAGCTCGAGGCCCTGGGCCCGCTGCGCTTCGAGGTTCGCGCCGCGGGTGCCCACACGCAGAAGCCGGGCTGCCCGGCCGCCGTGCGCGAGCGATTGGGTGCCGAACGAACCACGTTCTTGTGTCTGGACGAGTGCCACCATCCGGGCCCCGAGCGCACGCCGATCGACCGACTCGAGATCGTTCGCATCCACCCGGGCCGTCCGCTTCCCGGCGCCATCGAAGATCCTTGGCGCGTCTTCCCCTGCGCCGCCGACGGCGAGGGCTGCCGTGTCGTCTTCGAAGATCCCGACCCGCTCGCCGACGAGCGCCTCTACTACGTCCGAGCGATCCAGCAGCCGACCGAGGCGATCAACGGCGACCCGCTGCTCTGCGAGCGCGACGCGGACGGGCGCTGCGTGAGCGCTCGTCTGTGCGATGCCCGCGGCTTCGACCAGCCGGTGCCGGCCAGCTGCCGCGCCCCGGCCGAGGAACGGGCCTGGTCGTCTCCGATCTTCGTGAGCCCCCTCGTGCGGGAAGCCCGGCCGTGAAGCTCCGCGCGGTGCGCGGAGAGGACGGAGTGAACCGCTGCTCCTGGGCCGGCGATCACGACGACTATCGGCGCTATCACGACCGCGAATGGGGACGGCCCGTGCGCGACGACCGCCGGCTCTTCGAGAAGCTGTGCCTCGAGGGCTTCCAGTCGGGCCTCTCGTGGCTCACGATCCTGCGCAAGCGCGAGAACTTCCGGGCCGCCTTCGCCGACTTCGAGTTCGAGAGGATCGCGCGCTGGAACACGCGAAGCGTCGATCGGCTGCTGCGCGATGCCGGCATCGTCCGGCACCGGGGCAAGATCGAGGCGACGCTCCACAACGCGCGCAGAGCCGTCGAGCTGCGCGGCGAGTACGGCTCGCTCGCCAGATTCTTCTGGAGCTTCGAGCCCGGCCCGGGGGAACGGCCCACCCGCCTGACGCCCGCTGTGGCAGGTCGCCTCACGGAGAGCGACGCCTCCCGCGCCCTGTCCCAGACTCTTCGAGAGCGGGGCTTCCGCTTCGTCGGGCCCACCACGGCCTATGCGTTCATGCAGGCGATGGGCCTGGTGAACGACCACCTCGAGGGCTGTGATGCCCGGGTTGCCATCGAGCAGGCCCGAGGCCGCTTCCGGCGCCCGCGGGGCGCCCGGCCTGTCCGCTGAGCTAAGGTGCTTCCAGGCCCGCGAGGCCACCAGGAGGTTCGCCATGGGCATCCACCATCTCGCGTTCGCCACCCGCGACATCGACGCGACCCACGAGTTCTACACCCGCGCGATGGGCTTCGAGCTGGTGAAGGTCGAGGCCGGCCGCATCGGCGACGGCTGGGCCAAGCATGTGTTCTACAGCACCGGCCCGGCGCGCGATCAGATGATCGCGTTCTGGGACCTCCACGACGTCGATCTGCCCGCGGACTGGTCCGCCGACATCGGCCTGGGTCTGCCCCCCGGCGTGAACCATCTCGCCTTCTCGGCGGACGATCTCGACGATCTGGCCCGCCATCGCGATCGCTGGCTCTCCTGCGGACATGACGTGATGGAGATCGATCACGACTGGTGCATCTCGATCTACGCCGCGGATCCGAACGGCTGGATGGTCGAGTTCTGCACGCTCACCCGCGACTTCAGCGACCAGGACCGGGCCGAGGCCTTGGAGAAGCTGAAGCAGCCCAAGCCCGAGCTGAACGAGCCGAAGGGCCACAAGATCTACAAGGCCGCCGACTACCGGGGCTAGCTCCGCACGCTTCGTCGGGCAGGCCTCGATCCGCTTCAGCGGCCTCGGATCAGCGCCTCGTAGGAGCTCTCGATCCGGTCCGACTCGCGGATCCCCAGCGCATTCGCGAGGCGTGCCACCTTCTCGTGCTCCCCTTTCTCGTGCGCGGGATTCCCATCGAAGACCGCCTCGAGCTCGAGGAAGTCGCCGAGCCCTTCGACCCGGTCGAGGTGGATGCGCACGTTGTCGACCAGGGCGATCTCGCGCCGCTTGCGGACCACGGCGTGCAGTCCCAGGAGCGCGGTGAGCAGTGTCTTGGTGCCCTCCGGATCGTCGACCGGGATGACCTGGTAGTCGCTGCGGCGGGCCGACGGCTCGTCGGAACGCAGGTAGGGGACGAGCTGCGCACCGCTCCGCGACGACTCGCGCAGCTTGAGACGGCCCGCTCGCGTCGAGAAGTAGGTGTCGACCTGCAGATCGAGACCGACCCATTGCGTCGCCAGGGCCTCCGCGCGCGCCCGCGCCCGCTCCGGATCCGGGCAGCGCGCCTTGAGCTCGATGTTCGCCCGCACCATCGCGGCGAGGATACCACCGCTCGGGGGCGAACCCGCGTCAGGAGGGCAGCAGGGCTGCGACCTCTTCCAGACGCGCGAGCGAGCGGTCGCCCTCGATGCCGATCCCGACGAAGGCGCTTCCGGCTGCGCGGGCGGCGTCCCGATCGAAGGACGAGTCGCCGACCACCCAGCATCGGGTGACGTCCACCGCCAGGGCCTTGGCGGCGTGGCGGACCAGGTCCGGGGCCGGCTTCGCCCGAGGCACGTCGGTGCCGCCCAGCACCAGGTCCGGAGTCGCTCCGGCTCGCTCCACCAGCTCCGTCGCCAGGGGGTTGGGTGTGTTCGTGATGACGGCGCTGGGCAACGAGCGGGCAGCCAGTGCGCTGAAGACTTCCTCGACTCCGGGCGGGATCACCAGGTGCGCCAGGTGGTCGCCGAAGTGCGCGTGGTAGAACGCCTCGATCTCGGCGATCGAACGGTCCGGGTAGAAGCTCGTCCGGTCGGCCTCGACTCCCTGGCCCCAGCTGCTGGCGAAGGTCTCTTCGTCGATCCCCGGCAGGTGCCAGTGCTCCGCCGCCGCGTTGAGCAGCTGGAACCACACGCGATAGGAGTCGATGAGGACACCATCGAGATCGAAGAGCACGGCTGCCGGCGCATCGAGCACGCCGGAATCGTACCCGTCGACGGCGGCAGAGTGCAGTGTGGACACTGCGCGGCGCAGCCCGCACCCTGCAGCCGGCACCGGCTCCCGACCGCTCGTGCCCGGAGGAAGCCCTTGGCGATGGCACGTCCCTTGCTTCGTGGGTTCGACATGGCGTTCCCGCGCAGCCCCTCGATCCGGCCCGCCAGGCTTCGTCACGCCCTGCCCTTCCTGACGGCCCTCGTCGCGATCGCCCTCGGCGGGGCCGGCGCGCGGCCCAGCGCAGCCGAGGTCTGGTCCGAGCGACTGCCTCTCGGCCCGGGCGGTCTGGTGGAGGTCGAGTTCGACCTCGGCGAGGGCCTGCGACCCGATCCGGGCAGCCTGGTGATCCGAAGCCACCCCGCGGACGAGGTCCTCCTCGAAGTCGAGGCCGACGGTTGGGGAAGCTGGAGCCTGGAGCCGCGCCTCGAGCGCAGCTCCGACCGGATCCGGGCCGAGGTCCGCGTCACGGGCGCCACCTCCTGGATGTTCGGTGGGCCCCAGGTGCGCGTGCGACTCCTGGTCCCGCGCAAGACCGCTCTCGAAGTGCGTGCCAAGGGCGGGCCGATGAGGATCGAGGCCGTGGCGGGTCCGGTCCGGGCCCGCATCCGGGACGGCAGCCTCGAGATCCGCGACGTCGAGGGGGACGTGAAGCTGCGCGTCCAGCAGGGCGACGTCGATGCCGAGGAGCTGCACGGCGACCTCGAGGTGAGCTGCACCGATGGATCCATCCAGGCCAACGGCGTCGCCGGCGACGTGGAAGCGCGCAGCTCCGAAGGCGGAATCCATCTGCAGCATCTGGGCGGGCGGGCCGTGGCCAAGACCCTGTCCGGGGACGTCGAAATCTCCGACGTGCACGGCGCCGTCGAGGCCCGCACCGAGGAAGGAACGATCCGCGTCGCCTTCGCGGGCTCGCCGGAAGGCTCGCTCGTGGTCGAGCAAGGCGACCTCGAGGTCGAGGTGCCCGCCGGTGCCGGCTTCTCCCTGGACGGAGCCGTCACCCGCGGCGAGCTCGACGTGGCCGAGAGCCTCCTGCCCGGCCACGACGCGGCCAGCACCGCGGTTCGCGCCCGAGTCGGCGCGGGCGGCGGGCGCCTCCTGCTTCGCAGCTCCCGCGGAAGGATCCGGCTGAATGCCCGCTAGCCCCCGGAACGAGGAACGAGCCATGTGGAACCGAACCCCCTGCCTCAGCGCGGCTCTGGCGAGCCTCGCCACGGTGGCCCTGCTGCTCGGCGCGCCCGCGACGGCCGGGGCCGAGGAACTCGAGCGAACGTTGGCCGCCCGGGAGGGCGGGCGGCTTCGCGTGGACCTGCCCGGCGGTCACATCGAGATCGACACCCACGACGAGCCGACCATCGAGCTCGATGGATTCGCGAGCGGTCCCTTCGACTTCCAGGTGGAGGAGCGCGACGACGAGATCATCGTGCGCGGGCGCCACGAGGGATGGCTTCCCTTCTTTCTCGGGCGCGCCGAGCTGCACGCTCGGGTCCCGAGCGTCTTCTCGCTCGAACTCACCACCCAGGGCGGGCACATCGACGTCCAGGACGTGACCGGCGACGTCGAAGCGGAGACCAGTGGAGGCTCCATCGAGCTCCAGAAGATCCGCGGCCGGGTGCAGGCGGACACCTCCGGCGGACGCATCCAGGCCCAGGAGATCGACGGAGATTTCATGGGCCGCACCAGTGGTGGCGTCATCCACGTCTCGGAGGTGACCGGCAGCGTCTTCGTCGAGACGAGCGGAGGCGGGATCCGCGTGCGCGAGGCCGGCGGCGAGGTCCGTGCGCGGACCAGCGGCGGACCGATCGAAGTGCGCTTCGAAGGCGTGCCCCAGGGCAACCTTCGGACGTCCGGCGGCTCGATCGAGATCGAGGTGCCCGAGGGCGCGGGCTTCGAGCTCGACGCGAAGACCTCGGGCGGCCGGGTGTCGATCGACGAGGAGCTGACCTTCTCCGGCGAGCTGGATCGCAGCGAGGTCCGCGGACGGATCGGCGCAGGCGGGCCCCACCTCGACGTGGAGACCTCCGGCGGGAGCATCCGGATCCGCAAGCGCTGACCGACTCGCCAAGGCGGCTACCCTCCCGCCGCAACGGGGGGTGGCATGGACGGGGCCGGAGCGGACCAGGCGACGACGGACGCTCCGCTTCCGTTCCGGACGAAGGCGGTCTACGCCCTCGGCGACCACACCATCAATCTCTGCCTCGCCTCGCTGCTCTTCCTGTTTCCGTCGTTCCTGACCGAGACCGCCGGCATGCGGCCTGCGCTGGCGGGGCTGGTTCCGCTCGTGGGACGCCTCGTCGATGCGTTCAGCGACCCGGCGATGGGTCGGCTCTCCGACGCGACCCTCTGGCGGGCCGGGCGGCGCCGGCCCTACTTCCTGATCGGCATGCTTCCGCTCGGCGGAGCATTCGCGGCGCTGTGGTGGGCCGTGCCGGACGACGGGGGCTCGGGACAGTTCATCTACTACGCCGGCGCGTACGTGCTGTTCAGTGTGGCGTCGACCGTAGTGGCGGTTCCCTACCTCTCGTTGATCCCGGAGATGACCTCCAGCTACGACGAACGCACCTCGCTGAATGCCTTTCGGGCGGTGGGGGCCATCCTGGGCGCCCTGCTGGCCGCGGCCGTGCTGCCCTTCGTCGTGAAGGCGTTCGGCGGCGACGCCGCGGCCTGGCAGCGCATGGGACTGCTCGCCGGGGTCTACGTCGTGCTGCCCTGGATCTTCGTCCATCGAGTGACCTTCGAACGGCCCGCGGCGCAACGGCCGCCGCAGGAGCCGTTCTTCCGCAGCCTGATCTCGCGCTTCCAGCATCGCAGCTACGTCGTCCTGGTCGGTCTGTTCCTGCTCGGGCGCATCGCCATCGACATGACGTCGAGCATGTTCCCCCTCTTCTTCATGTATCGGCTCGAGCGGCCCGAGGACTTCTCCTGGACCATGCTCGTGTTCCTGTCCACGGTCGCGCTCAGCATGCCGGTCTGGAACGCCGTCGCGCGACGGGTCGACAAGCGCACGATCTTCCTGATGGGAGCCTGCTGGTGGGTCGGGTCGCAGGTCTTCCTGTTCCTCGCCACGCCCGAGTGGAGCCGCTGGATCGTGTTCGTC
>JAJDAR010000003.1 GCA_029261775.1 Deltaproteobacteria bacterium
CCGATCTCTTCGCCGATGCGATAGCTGCCGACCTTCTGACCGGTTTTCGTGGTGCTCATGGGTGGGGGGTTCCCGCGGGGTACCGAAGCAGCGCGGCACGGGTCCCATCGACCACACGGAAAACGACCTGAAGCGCGGCCCGCCGTCCGTTGCCGGTTGGCTGCACACGCGTGAGCCAGGGAACCGTATCGAGCCACGGAGCGTGCCGACGCCGGGCCTGCCCTAGAATGCCGGTCGCGTGCGTCGGCCCGGGCGGCGGCGGGAGGTGGCATGAGCGAGATCCACGGGGGCCAGATCGCGGCCCGGCAGCTGCGCGCAGCGGGCATCGACACGATCTTCGGCGTCGTGGCCGGACCGATGATCGAGGTCTTCGCGGGCGCGCAGGAGGCCGGCCTGCGCGTCATCGGCGGACGCCACGAGATGAACATGGGCTTCGCGGCCTCGGCGTGGGGCTGGCAGAAGCGCCTGCCCGGCGTCCTCGTGGTCGGGTCCGGCCCCGGCATGACCAACGCCATCACGCCGATGCACGTCGCCACCGAGAGCGCGATGCCCCTGGTCGTGCTCGGCGGCTCGGCGTTCGCCAGCACCCGCGGCGTGGGCGCCTTCCAGGAGGCCGATCAGCTCGCCTTCGCCGCACCGGCCTGCAAGTGGATCGGCCAGGTGGATTCCACCGAGCGCATCGGCGAGTGGGTGCACCTCGCCCTCGGCAAGGCGCTGCAGGGCCGGCCGGGCGCGGTGTACCTCGACTTCCCCGGGCAGCTCGTTTCGGGCCGCGTCGCCGAAGAGGCCGTCACCCTGCGCACCCGCAGCCCGGAGGTCACGAGGCCGCATCCCGATCCCCAGGCCGTCGACCGGCTCGCAGCCCTGCTGGCCCGTGCCGAGCGGCCGCTGCTGCTGGTGGGCAAGGGTGCGGGCTGGGCCGAGGCCGGCCCTGCCCTCGCACGGCTCGTCGATCGCGGCATTCCGTACGTCGCGTCGCCGATGGGTCGCGGCGTGATCCCCGATGATCACCCGAACTTCGTGAACGCCGCGCGTTCGGCGGCCCTGAAGGGCGCGGATCTGGTGATCATGATGGGCGGGCGCTTCAACTGGATCTTCGGAATGGGTCGGCGCTTCTCGCCCGAGGCGACGCTCGTGCAGGTCGACGTCGAGCCGGAGGAGATGATCTCCGGAGCCGATCTCACCCTCGGCATCGTGGCCGACGCCGCGGTGACGGCCGCAGCCCTCGACACCGCCCTGGGCACCACGCCGCTCGCCTCGGCGGGCAGTGCCTGGCTGCAGGGCCTCCAAGACACGGGCCGCACGAACGAGGCGGGGGTGCGCGCCGCCCTCGAGGACGACGCCATCCCGATCAATCCCTATCGCCTGGTGGCCGAGGTGCGGGAGGTGCTGCCGCGCAATGCCATCGTCACCGCCGAGGGCGAGACGATCATGGGCATCTGCCGGGCGATGCTCCCGAGCTACGGAGAGCGCTCCCGATTCAATGCCGGCACCACGGGCTGCATGGGGACGGGTGCGCCCTACGCGCTCGGCGCCAAGCTGGCCCGCCCCGACCAGCCCTCGGTCGCGGTGCTCGGCGACTACGCATTCGGGGCCGCGGCGATGGTGGTCGAGACCGCGGCCCGGGTCGGCGCAGCGCCGGTCTTCGTGGTGGCGAACAACGAAGGCATCGCGGGTCACATGATTCAGGACCACATGCTGCCCCCGGGCTCGCCGCGCATCGCCAGCCTGCTGCCCGCCCACTACGAGAAGCTCGGTGAGCTCGTGGACGGCCACAGCGAGCGCGTCGATCGCCCCGAGCAGATCCGCCCCGCCCTCGAGCGCGCGCTCGCGGCCGATCGCGTGGCCGTCGTGCACGTGCGGTGCAACCCGAAAGCCACACGCCTGTCCGGCGCCAACTACCTCCAGTAGGAGAAGCTCATGCCCATGCCCCTGGAAGGAATGCTCGTGCTGGATTGGACGATCTGGCAGCAGGGTCCCGTCTGCTCGGCGATGCTGGGAGACCTGGGAGCCGACGTCATCAAGCTCGAGCAACGCGGCAGCGGCGATCCGGGACGCTACCTGAGCGCCGTCGGTGGCAGCTCCACCCAGGACCGCCCGAACTGGTACTTCGAAGCCAACAATCGCAACAAGAAGAGCCTCACCCTCGACCTCAAGCGCCCCGAAGCGCTCGACGTCGTGTACGACCTCACCCGAAAGGCCGACGTGTTCGTCCAGAACTACCGCTTCGGCGTCGCCGACCGGCTCGGTGTCGGCTACGAGCGGCTGCGCGAGATCAACCCGAAGCTGATCTACGCCAGCGCCACGGGCTACGGACCCGAGGGCCCCGACCGCGCCGAACCCTCCTTCGACCATCTCGGCCTCGCGCGCTCCGGGATCATGAACGCCGCTGGCGAACCCGACATGCCCCCGCTCGGGATCGCGGGAGGCATCGCGGACCAGATGGGCGCCGTGATGATGGCCTACGGGATCCTGGCGGCGCTGATGGCGCGCGAGCGCCACGGTATGGGACAGGCCGTCGACGCCTCCCACCTGGGCAGCATGATGTGGCTGCAAGGACTCTCGCTCAGCATGCTGTGCATGGCGGGCTTCGCCTTCCCGCGCAGCTTCCGCGCCAAGGCCGGCAACCCGCTCTGGAACCACTACGCCTGTGGGGACGGGCGTTGGCTTGCGCTCGCAATGCTGCAGCCCGACCGCTACTGGGCCGACTTCGCCGCGGCGATCGGCCGGCCCGAGCTGGCCGACGACGAGCGTTTCGCGACCATGGCCGCACGCGGCGCCCAC
This sequence comes from Deltaproteobacteria bacterium, assembly GCA_029261775.1. GTDB lineage: Bacteria > Myxococcota_A > UBA9160 > UBA9160 > UBA6930. The sequence goes on from JAJDAR010000003.1 coordinate 2,785, forward strand.
TCCGAGGAGTGCGTCGCATTGATCGACGAGGCCTTCGCGGGCGCACCGCGCGACGAGTGGATCCGCCGGCTCCGGGAGGCGCCGGGAGACTTCATCTTCACCGTCGTCAACTCGGTGACCGACCTGCCCGAGGATCCCCAGGTGAAGGCGAACGAGTACCTGACCGAGGTCGAGCACCCGCAGTTCGGACCGACCCCGATGGTGAACGTGCCCTTCCGCCTCAGCGAGACACCGGGCAGCATCCGCAGCGTGGCTCCCGAGCTCGGCCAGCACACCGAAGAGATCCTGATGGACGTGCTCGGCTACGACTGGGAGCGGATCGCCGCCCTGCGCGAGAAGGAAGTGCTCTAGACCGATGCCCACTCCCACCAGCGCGAATCCGCTCGAGGGCTGATTGCTGAGGATCGAGAGGGACGAAGTGCGGGCGCTGACCCTTCAGGCCCATGGCCTGATCCGCAGCCGGGACCGGCGGCCGACCCGCCGCAGCCTGCAGCGCGAGATCGAGGCGTTGGGCTTCGTGCAGGTGGACGCGATCCAGGTGCTCGAGCGGGCCCACCATCTGATCCTGCGCGCGCGCTGTCGCGGCTACCGACCGGTGCATCTGAAGCGGCTGCTCGAGGAGGACCGGAGTCTCTTCGAGCACTGGACCCATGACGCCGCCGTCATTCCGACGAGCTTCCTGCCCTGGTGGACGTATCGCTTCGCAGAGTTCGCCGAGCGCCGGCGGGCCCGCATGGCTCGAAGGGCGAAGCGGGCCCGCGATTTCGAGGCGCTCCTGCGCGACGTGCGTCAGCGGATCGAGCGCGAGGGGCCCCTGCGGTCGAGTGCGTTCGAGACCCCGCCCGATCACCCGGCGGGCAGCTTCTGGAACTGGAAGCCGGCCAAGCTGGCCCTGGAGTACCTGTGGCGGACCGGCGAGCTCGCGATCTCGGGCCGCGACGGATTCCACAAGCAATACGACCTCTTCGAGCGGGTGCACCCCAAGCGCGCGGCCTGTCCCCCGCTGTCGCTCGAGGCCTACCTCGACTGGGCCATCCCCGAGGCGCTCGAGCGGCTCGGCGTGGCCACACCGGCGGAGCTCGCCGGCTTCTGGGGCGGCATCTCCGCGAACCAGGCGAAGACCTGGTGCCGCCAGGCCCTCACCGAGGGCCGGCTGGTCGAGGTGGAGACCTTCCAGGGGGACGCCGAGCGCCCGGCCCTCGCAGTCGCACTGCCGGATCTGCCGCGGCGGATCGCCCGGTTGCGCGAGCCCGCCGACGAGGTTCGCCTGCTCTGCCCCTTCGACCCCCTGATCCGCGATCGCGTGCGCGCGGCGCGTCTGTTCGGCTTCGACTACCGCTTCGAGGGCTTCGTGCCCGCAGCGAAGCGCCGTCATGGCTACTACGTCATGGCGATCCTCGACGGCGGGGAGCTCGTGGGGCGCTTCGACCCACGCCTCGACCGTTCCGATCACGTCCTCGAGGTGCGCAGGCTGCGCTGGGAGCGCGGGCAGCGAACCCCCGCCCGGCGCGAGCGCCTGCAGGTGGCGCTCGACGAACTCGCTGTGGATCTCGGGGCGGATCGCGTTCGGCACCGCCGGGACGGCTAGCCTCCCCATGGGGGCTGATACGCGGCCGTCGTCCTCCCTTCCCAGCAGCCGTCATCCTCCCGTCACAGGGAAAGCCCGGGCCAACCGATACGCTCTCCGGGCTCTCCCCCACCGGAGCCCTTTGCGTGAGCGCCAGCCTCCCCGACGACGTCATGAAACAGCCCGACCTCCTCCTCAACCGCGAGCTCACCTGGCTCGAGTTCAACAGCCGCGTGCTCCACGAGGCCGAGGACGACCGCAACCCGCCGCTCGAACGCATGAAGTTCCTCTCGATCGTCGGTTCGAACCTGGACGAGTTCTACATGAAGCGGATCGGCGGCCTCATGCAGCAGGAGGCGGTCGGCCTGCGCGAGCTCACCGTGGACGGCCGGACGCCGACCGAGCAGCTTCGCGAGTGCCACGAGAAGGTCCGCCTCCAGGAGGCGCGTCAGAGGGAGGCGTTGGCCGAGCTCCTCCGCGAGCTGGCTTCGCAGGAGATCGCGATCACCGATTTCGCGGCCCTCGACGCCGAGGCGCAGGCCGAGCTGCGGACGCTCTACACGGAGAACATCTTCCCGCTCGTCACGCCCCAGGTCACGGATTCCGCGCATCCCTTCCCGTTCATCTCCAACTTGTCGCTGAACCTGCTCGTCGGGCTGCGGGACTCCCCCAGCGCGACGCTCTCCCTGGCACGGGTCAAGGTGCCGATCGGCGCCGGGATCCCGCGCTTCCTGCGCACGGCGGACGGCAAGACCTTCGTCCCCCTGGAGAGCGTGATCGCCGGCAACCTCGATCTGCTCTTTCCCGGTTCCACGATCGAGGCCTGCTCGGTCTTCCGTGTGACCCGCAACGCCAACACCGAGCGCGACGAGGAGACGGCCGACGACCTGCTGGCCCTGATCGAGACCGAGATGCGCGACCGCCGCTTCGCACCGACGGTCCGGCTGCAGGTTTCCACGGGCATGGGCGAGGCCGAACGGAGCCTGCTCGCAGCCGAGCTGGGGCTCGACCGCGCCGCCAACGTCGTCGAGATGGACGGATTGATCGGTCACCGCGACCTGATGGAGATCGCGACCCTGCCGATCCCGGAGCTCCACGATCCGCCCTTCGCGCCCGTCGATCACCCGGCCGTCCTGCGCACCGACCGGTCGATCTTCCACATCATTCGCGAGGGCGGCTCGCTGCTCCTCCACCATCCCTACCAGTCCTATGCGACTTCGGTGGAGCGCTTCCTGCGCGAGGCGAGCGAGGACTCCAAGGTCCGTGCGATCAAGATGACGCTCTACCGCACGGATCGGGAGTCGAAGGTCATCGAGCACCTGATCGAAGCCGCGGACAACGGCAAGCAGGTCGCCGTGGTGGTCGAGCTGAAGGCCCGCTTCGAGGAGGAGCGCAACATCCGCTGGGCGGGCCGACTGGAGGAGGCGGGCGTGCACGTGACCTACGGCGTGCTCGGCCTGAAGACCCACTGCAAGACGACCCTGGTGGTGCGCCAGGACTTCGACGGCCTGCGCCGCTACGCCCACATCGGGACCGGCAACTACAATGCCGACACCGCCCGCCTCTACGCGGACGTCGGGTTGCTCACGGCGGATCCGATGATCGGACGGGACCTGACGGAGCTCTTCAACTACCTGACGACCGGGCTGCGCCCGAAGCGGCACTACGAGAAGCTCTTGCCCTCTCCCAAGCACTGCAAGAGCGCCCTGCTCCAGAAGATCCAGCGCGAGATCGACCTCCACACGCCGGACGACCCGGGTGGCATCCAGATCAAGACGAACGCCCTCGAGGACGTGGACGTCACCCGGGCGCTCTACCGGGCCTCCGCGGCGGGCGTGAAGATCGACCTGATCGTTCGGGACACCTGCCGGATCCGCCCCGGCCTCGCCGGCATCTCGGAGACCGTCCGCGTCATCAGCATCGTCGGCCGCTTCCTCGAGCACGCGCGCATCTACTACTTCAAGGCGGGCGGTGAGCACGAGTACTTCCTCGGCTCGGCCGACTGCATGAGCCGCAACCTGGAGAACCGCGTCGAGGTCCTGGCGCCGGTCGAGGGGGAGCGGCTAAAACGCGACCTGCGCTTCTTCATAGACACGCAGCTCGCCGACCCTCGAAGCGCCTGGGACATGCACGCCGACGGAACCTACGTGCAGCGCAAGGCGTCGGCCCGGACCCTGGTCCGCTCCTCCCAGGAGACCTTCATCGAG
>JAJDAR010000004.1 GCA_029261775.1 Deltaproteobacteria bacterium
GTGGCCGCGGAGACCCCGGATCCAGCCGGGCCGACACCATTCTTTGTCGACGCGCGGCCCATGCCAGGCGTATAAGGGCCCTGTGCCAGCGCCGCCTGGCGAGGGGGTTCGTCCAGCCGCGACTGGCCGTGGAGGCCCGCCCATGCGCGCTATGACTCTCGTCCTTCTGGTCCTGTTGCTCACCGTACCGCCCACCACCATCCGGGCGCAGGAGGACGTGGGCGGTGCGCCCGCCTTCAACGAAGGCGACGTCATCACCTACGACCAGGTGGAGAAGCTGAAGGGCTTCCTGCCGCCGGAGTTCTGGTCGAACCGCGACTTCTTCTTCTACGAAGGCATGCAGCTGCAGATCGGCCCGTCTCACCGTGACTACTCGCCGCCGCAGGCCTACCACGCAGCCACGGAGAAGTACAAGGGCCAGCCGCGTCTCGGTCCCGCCAACAGCCTCGAGAACTACACCGCGGGTCTGCCCTTCCCTGGAGACATCGATTGCAAGGGAGATCCCCAGGCGGGGGTCAAGATCATCTGGAACTTCGACTACCGCTGGGACGGCGCCAGCACGGCAGCTGGAGCGCTCGCGGGCAAGCACCACAAGCAGGCGGGCTACTACTACTCGTACTGGGATCGCGGTGAGGAGTTGCCTCTCTACTACGAGGGGACGGCCCGCAACACGAAGCTGTCGCATCGCATCGAGCCGCAATACGAGGTGGATGGTGGCGACCTCTTCCGCGGGGAGAAGCGCAAGTACGCCTACGGCATCGAGGTCAGCGCACCCTTCGACGCGCGCGGGATCATGCTGATGACGTACCGCTACAAGGAGTCCGACAATCCCACTGCGAACACGAAGAACGACGACACCTGGGTCTACGTGCCCACCCTGCGGCGGGTGCGTCGGGTCTCGTCGGCGCAGCGAACGGACGCCGTCTCGGGAACGGACTTCACCTTCGACGATCTGTTCAGCTTCAGCGGCGTCATCCCGCAGTACGAGTGGGAGTGTCTCGGAGAGATGGACATCGTCGCGCCGATGAACACGCGCGTGAAGGCCTATCCGTACAGTCGGGATCACAACTTCGGTCCCTATGGGCTCTCCTACGCCGACGACCGCTGGGAGCTCCGGCACGCCTACAAGATCCGCTTCACGCCCATGACCTCCGATCACCCCTACAAGTACAAGGACATCTATCTCGACAAGCAGACCCTCGAGCCCATGTACTCGTTCGCGTACGACCGGAAGGGGGAGCTGTGGAAGATCATCTGGCACCAGAAGCGCTGGAGCGGGGATGATCTCGACGGGGATCCGGCGGCGGAGTACTACCCGGGGTGGGAAGGGGTTCCCGAGCCCCGCGACCTGATCGTCATCAGCGACATGATCGTGAACGTGCAGACCGGAACCGGCAACCGCATCGAGTTCTGGGATCGCAACGGAACGCCGCTTAAGAGCAAGGGCAAGCTGCGCCGCTACATCGACGTGGGCAGGCTCTCCAAGGGCCGGTAGCCGCGCAGCGACCGCCACGGCCTGGGGAGCGCTAGCGTCCGGGCCGTGGCGGCCATGCTGTTCAAGATCGCGACCCGCGAGGAGTGGAGCGTCGCCGAACGGCAGGGTGTGTTCCGCGGCGCGCCGGTCGATCTCGAGGACGGCTTCATCCACTTCTCCCTCGCGCACCAGGTGCGGGAGACGGCGGCCCGCCACTTCGCGGGAGCCCCGGACCTCGTGCTCGTCCGCGTCGACGGCGCCGGACTCGGATCCGCGCTGCGCCACGAGCCCTCGCGGGGCGGGCAGCTCTTTCCGCATCTCTACGCGAGCCTGCCCCTCTCGGCCGTCCTTTCGGTCGAGGCCTTGCCGCTCGGGGAGGACGGCCTCCACGTCTTCCCGGATGATCTGGCGACCAGGAGCCACGAAGCCGGCTGAGGCGGTCCCTGGGACCGGGCGCCCCTGCGACATCGGGCCCCAGTCGCTGTTCCAACCCGCCACTCGAGCCTCCGGAAGCCGGGCAGACGCCGCCCTGGCTTGGCGCGCCTCCTGCAATGCTGCTTTGGGGAGGAGTGGCGAGCGGATGACAGCGGGTGGACCGACGGTCGAGGTGCTCGGCACCGAGGAGTGCCATCGGCTGCTACGCGAGGGCGGGGTCGGACGGGTCGCGTTCCCGGGCAAGGAGTCGCCGGTGCTGCGACCGGTGAACTTCCTGCTGGTGGAGCCCCGCCTGATCATTCGCACCGGCGAGGGGATGATCCTCGAGGCCGGCCGCCGCGGCCTTCCTGCGAGCTTCGAGATCGACGGTGTGGATCCGCTCGAGCACACGGGCTGGAGCGTGGTCGCGACCGGGAGGCTCCAGGAAGTTCCCGAGGGCTGGTCCGACAACTCCCTCCCCCTCCGGGCCTGGGCTTCGGGAGTGAAGGATCGCTTCGTCGCCCTCGAGCTCCACAACGTGAGCGGCGTCCGCATTCCGAGCGGGCGCGGCAACCGATGAGCGAGCTGCGCGAGAGCTCCGTCGACCCGTGGGGGCGTGCGCCAGGCCGCAGTCTCTCGTCGGCCCCGTACCGGGCGGCCTACCGGCATTGGTTCCGCGTCGCCTGGGAAGGGATCGAGCACGTTCCCCGCCAAGGGGGTGCGCTGCTGGTCGCCAACCACGCCGGCATGATGCCCGTGGACGGCGCGATCGTTCAGCAGGGCATCGAGGAGGAACGCCGCCGGAGCGTGTACTCGCTGGCCCACCACGGTTTCTGGCGTTTCCCTTTCGTCGGGCGCCTGTTGGCGAACAGCGGCGCGGTCGTCGGCCACCCCGACAACGCCCAGCGACTGCTGGCCCAGGAGCGTCAGCTCGTGCTCGTGTTTCCCGAGGGCTCGAAGGGACCGGTCAAACCACCCTCGGAACGCTACCGGCTCCAGCGCTTCGGGCGCGGTGGCTTCGTCGAGACCGCCCTGCGGGCCGGCGTGCCGATCGTGCCGATCGTGCTGTGCGGTACCGAGGACACGACCCCGGTCCTGGCGACCGTCGGCCTGCTGGGGCAGCGCGTGCCGATCACGCTGCAGAGCGCGCTCTTCGGTCCGCTCGGAGCCTTCCTCCACCTGCCGGCCCGGATCCGCGTGCGTGTGCTCGAGCCCGTGCGCTTCGAGGAGCCGTCCGGTCTCGACGGCTATCCGCGCAGCCTCGTGATGGACCGCTCGGAGGCGATCCGCGAGCGCATGCAAGCGGCGCTGGACGACATGCTGTTGCGCCGCAAGAGCATCTGGAGCGGTTGAGGATGGAGCGGATCCTCGTGACCGGCGCCACGACCCCGCTCGGGCGTCACCTGGTGCGCCGCCTGATCCGGGAGCCGGGTGTGCAGTACGTGGTCGGCGCGGAGCCGCGCGCCTCGACCGAGTGGATCGAGGGCCTGGAGCTCATTGAGTTCCCCTCCGACGCGCGCGAGCTCGCGGACCTGCTGCGGGACGAAGCGACCGACACGATCCTCCACTGCGGCATGGCGCCCGGTCGCAGCGGGGGACGGGCCTGGGCCCGTGCGGCCGACGTGGTGGGGACCATGCGCCTGTGCGCGGCTGCGGCCCAGTCGGGTCTTCCCGTCCGGAGCCTGGTGCTGGCCTCCGACACCAGCGTGTATCCCGCCGCGCCCTACGCACCGTTGCGATGGCGTGAAACGGATGCTCCCGTTCCCGACGGGACGGAGCCGGCGGCCTCGCTGCTCGAGGCCGAGGACTACGCGCGGGATGCCGCCGCGCGCGCGCCGCACCTGAACGTGGCGATCCTGCGTCTCGCCGAGCTGACGGGGGCCGGGCTGCGAGGGCCGCTCTCCGACGCGCTGGCCCAGCCGCTGCGGCCGGCACCGATCGGATACGATCCGGCCGTGCAGTGGCTTCACGCCGACGATGCGGTCGATGCGCTCGCCTTCGCAGCGCGGCTCGAGCTGGCCGGCGTCTACAACGTGGCCTCCGCGGGGGTCCTGCGTTGGCGCGAGGCGCTGGCCGGTGGCTCGTCGGTGCCGGTGCTTCCGGTCGAGGCCGGCTTCGCCGGGCCCTGGCTTCGCCGCCTCGGTGTGCCCCACGTGCCGGCAGGTGCGGGCTCGTTGCTGCGCTTCGGCCGCGCGGTCGACACGGCCAAGCTGTGCGACGCAGGTTGGACGCCGAAAGCCGACCAGCGAGCCTGCGCGGCCGCGGCCTCATCCGAGGCGCCGGAGCAGGGCACGGCCACGAGCCGCGCGGCGCGCCCCGGACGATGACAGCCCAGGCCGACGGCCTGGCGGCACGGGCGGCCGGGCTGCGGGACCCCGAGGCGTACGTCGGCCTCGAGGGAGCGGCCGGGCACCCGGTCGAGGAGATCCAGACCCATCTCTCCTATGTGTTCCTGGTCGGTGAGCGGGTCGTGAAGCTGCACAAGCCGGTCGATCTCGGCTTCGTCGACTTCTCGACGCGCCGTCTCCGCAACGAGGACGCCCTGCGCGAGATCGAGATCGGGCGACGGCTCTCGCCCGACGTCTATCTCGGCGTGACCCCGGTCGAGCCCGACGGCCAGGGCGGGTGGCGGGTCGGCGCGCTCGACGAGACCGTCCCCGATCCGGAGGTCGAGACGCTGGTGGTGATGCGTCGTCTGCCTGCGGGACGCGATGCTCTCTCGCTCCTGGAGCGCGAGGAACTCACGGCGGCACAGCTCGTGCGTGTGGCCGCGTGCGTCGCCCGCTTCCATCGCAGCCAGGGTCTCGGGACCCCGGCGCCCTGGTCGCCGTCCGAATGGCGGGAACGGATCGCAGCGCCGATGCGCGCCAACGTCGAATCGCTCTCCCGGACCCTCGGCGCCTCGGCGGTGAGTCGACTCGGTGCGCAGTTCGAGGAACGGCTCGCTGCGCTCTCCGCGAGCCTCGAGCGCCGGCGTCTCGAGGGCCGTGCCGTCGACGGACATGGCGACCTGCATCTGCAGCACGTCTGGTTCGAGGCCGATGGCGAGGAGCTGCGGTTGATCGACGCGCTGGCCTTCTCCGAGGATCTGCGCCAGATCGACGCGGCCTCGGAGGTGGCGTTCCTGGCCATGGACCTGGCCTTCCGGGGGCGAAACGACCTCGCCGAAGTGTTCCTCTTCCACTACGTCAGAGCCTCGGGCGACACCGGGCTCTACGAGGTCGTGGACCTGTTCGAGGCCTACCGCGCGGCGGTACGCGCCAAGGTTGCGGCGCTGGCGAGTCTCGATCCCGAGGTTTCGCCCCCGCAGCGGGAGCGGGCGCACGAGAGCGCCGTCCGGCATCTGCGCTTTGCCGAGGGCCTGCTCGTCGCCCCCGGTCCGGGGCGACTCGTGCTGGTCTGCGGAACCGTCGGCAGTGGCAAGAGCAGCGTCGCCCGCGAGCTGGCGAGACGGGCCGGGGGCCTGGTGATCGCATCCGACCTGCTGCGCAAGGAGGCGGCCGGCACGTCGCGGCTTCGATCCGACCTCCTGGATGCGGGGCTGTACTCCGCGCGTCGACGTGCGGCCGTGTACGACGCGATGCTCGAGGCCGCCCGCGCTCCCCTGCGGGCCGGCCGCGTGGTGATCCTCGATGCCACCTTCGCCGCTCGCAGGCAGCGCGACGCGGCGCGCGCATTCGCCCTGGAAGAGGGCGCAGAGGCACGTCTGGTCGAGGTGCGGGTCCACGATGCCGAGGCAAGGCGGCGGTTGGAGCGGCGTCGCCGCGAGGGCCGAGATCCCTCTGATGCAGGGCCCGAGATGCTCGCGCCGAGTCGCAGACGCTTCGAGCCGCCCGTCGAGTGGCCCTGGTCGCATCGCAGCGTGCTCCGGACGGATCGACCCGGCTGGCGCCGCGGGCTCGACGCGTTGGCTGGGGATCAGGGGCGGAGCCCCTTCTGAGGTCGCGCGATCGGTCCGGCGCGAGCGGCTGGGGCGGAGGGCCCCGGCCTGGCCCGGACCCGCTGGGGCCGCCGGACCCACGCCGGCGTCGGATCGTGCCTCCCGATGCCTTCACGCGCCGGACTGCGTGGCATCGCCCTTGCAGAAACCGAGGAAGAAGGCGCGTCTGGAGCAGGAGGCCGCGATGACCGATTTCCTCAAGGGCTACGACATCCAGTACTGGCTCGAGTCCTGTCCGCAGGGCTATCTCGAGGACACGCAGTACGGCCACGGCGCCTCCGCGCGCGAGCCGGACCTCGTGCTCGAGAACCCGACCCTGCGCGAGCAGGCGATCGGTACCACCGTCCAGCTCGTCGTGGGCGAGCGCTGCGCGCTGGCGGCCTCCTCGGGGCTGATCAACGCCGCGCCGGACGAGGCGAGCAAGCGCTTCCTCGCCACGCAGACCCTCGACGAGGCGCGCCACGTCGAGGTCTTCACGCACCGTCTCTACGACCTCGGCGTGAAGAAGGGCGAGCTCGAGGACGTGATCGCCCAGTACGCGAATCCGAACCTCGTGCACTTCGCAGAGCTGCTGCTCGAGCGGGTCGACGCCAAGGACTTCGTCGCGGGCGTCGTGGGACAGAACGTCGTGCTCGAGGGCATGGCCTTCAACGTGTTCGAGATGCTGCAGGCCGCGAACCGCGAGACGAATCCCAAGTTCGCGCAGACCCTCGCGGGTACGATCGCCGATGAGCGGCGCCACGTCGGATTCGGGGAGAATCGGATCGGCTCGCTGGTGCGCGAGCATCCCGAGCGCAAGCGGGACATCGAACAGCTGCAGAAGGAGATGTCCTACTTCATGCTCGCCACCTTCGGCGACCAGATGCGCCAGGGCCCCACGCCCGAGCAGGTAAGCGAGATCGTCACGGCCTCGGGCGGCACGCCTGTACGGCAGGCCGAGTGGCAGGGCCTGAAGCTCAGCGAGGCCGCGCCCGAGGAGCTGGAGGCGGTGCTCGGCGACACGATCCTGAAGGAGTTCAAGCTGCGCCTCGAGCGGATCGGCATCGAGTACCAGACGCCGGAGCGGCCCGCCGCGTGATGGACCTCCACGCCCTCGAGCCGGAGGACTTCGACCGCGAGGTCCGGTCCTTCGAGTTCTGGCTCGACGCCGTCCGCGACTACCTGCCCACTGCGGACGGCCTCGAGCTGCCCCCCGACGACGTGGCCCCGGAGGACCGGGAGCCCCTGATCACGGTGCTCAGCAGCTACTGCGTCGGGGAGATGATGGCGCTCGAGGGGGCGGGGGGCCTGATCCGCAGCGCGCCGAATCGCTCGTCGAAGATCTTCCTGTCCACGCAGACCGTGGACGAGGGCCGCCACCTCGAGGTGCTCACGAACCGCATGACCGAGCTCGGGGTCGAGGACGTGGATGCCGAGATCCGGCGGCGCGCGAATCCGTACCTGCTCGAGTTTCGCGAGCGACTCCTCGACCTGATCGCCCAGGGACGCTGGCAGCAGGCCCTGTTCGTGCAGAACGTGCTGCTCGAGTCGATGGAGTTCGCCGCCTTCTGTCACCACATCCAGCTGGCCGATGCGCGGACCCGCGCGATCCTCGAGGGCATCGTCAAGGACGAGCGGCGCCACATGGGATTCGGCGAGAACGAGCTGGGGCGGCTGATCGCAGAGGATCCCGGGCTGCGCGACGACCTTTCGCACCTGCGTCAGGAGTTCGACTACCTGGCGCTCGGGAGCTTCGAGCACGCGTTGACCGAGCTGCGCATCCCGGCCGCCGAGCACCCGACCCTAAAGCGGGGCTACCTGGCGGCGGTCAAGCGGCTGGGCTTTGCATGAGGCTCGGAGAGCACGAGCGCACGCGCTACGAGCTCGACGATCGCGGCTTCGACGAGGTGCCGCGCAAGTACCGCAAGTACTACCGCCGCTGGCTGGGTGACGACGTCGACGAGCTGGCCCCCAACGAGGTGCTGTGCCCGGTCTGCAAGGTCGTGGT
>JAJDAR010000005.1 GCA_029261775.1 Deltaproteobacteria bacterium
GCGGGCGGCCACCTCGGCGAGGTCGAGGCCCAGCTGTGCGGCCCGCTTCTCCACCTCCTCGACCGCCACGCCCCGCAGCGACGTCAGCGCCCGCACCAGCTCGCGCACCGGAGCGCCGAGCTGCGGGGCGACTTGCGGCAGATAGGCGATGTTTCGGGTGATCTCGGGCTTGCCGACGCGGGGGCACACCCCGTCGAGGGCCACACGCCCCTCGTAGCCGAGCAGTCCGACCAGGATCCGGTTCAAGGTCGACTTGCCCGATCCGTTGGGTCCGACGAGCGCGACCCGCCGCCCCGCCGGCAGCTCGAAGTCGATCCCGTCCAGTGCCGCGATGGCACCGAAGCGCCGCCGCAGCCCCTCGACCTCAACCCGCATCCGGGCTCCCCGGAACGAAGGGCGGGTCGGCGAGCCGCATGGCCGGGGCCGAGTCCTGGAGCAGGACCGTGGCCTGGAAGAGCGGGACGACCCGGCCGACCCACTCGACCAGGGTCATCGCCGGCGTGCCCCGAAAGAAGCGCGCCGACGGAGCGCGGGCGGTCAGATCTCCCTCCAGGCTGCGCAGGACGTAGGGAACGTCTCCGACCCCGTCGCCATCCAGGTCGTAGCCCGCATAATCGTCGAACTCGTTGCCCCGCCACTCCGCGTCCTGCGCCGAGCCTCGGCCCTCGACCCGGACGGTCACCCGTTGGCCCGCGAAACGGTTGCCGTGGAAGTGGTTGCGTGCGGACGGACCGTGGAAGACGACGCCGGCCTCTCCGAAGCGCAGGGCGTTGCCCCGGATCAGGTTGGTCTCGTCCGGATCGAGCGGGCTGTTGTCGAGGTAGAGCCCGACGGTGTTGTCCACGAGCCAGTTGTCCTCCACCCGGAGGTCTCCCGACTCCTTGGCCCCGATCCCGACCCCGGCGGCGCCGTGACTGCCCGCGATCAGGTTCCGTCGCAGCTCCAGATCCCGGCTGTACATCGCGAAGATGCCCACGACGTTGCCGACGTATCGGCTCTCCTCGACCCGGTTGCCGTGGCTGTACATGAAGTGGGTGCCGTAGCGCCCCCGCTCGACCCGGTTGCGCAGGAAGACGTTGCCGGGCGAGTACCACACGACCAGGTCTCGCGAGTCGAGCATCTGGTTCTCCTCGATCCGCGCCCCCCGCACCTCCCAGAGCCGGATCCCGTCGCCGCGCAGGCCCAGCGCCTTCTCGGGGAATCCCGTGACCGTGTTGCCGCGCAGCACCAGCCCGTGGCACTGCTCGGCGAGGATGCCGAAGAGCGCTCCCCCGACGCGCAGATCCTCCACGCGCACGTCGTCGCCGCGCACCCGGACGGCGGCGTCGAGCAGATCGAAGCGACCGCCACTGCCGTCCACGCGGAAGCCCTGCAGGGCGACGCCGTCTCCGTCCACGAGGATCGTGCTGCCTTGCCCAGCCGACCGGACCACCGCGCGCGGTCCGCCCCGGATCGTCACGGGCACCGAGATCTGGAGCGGACCCTCGTGGGTCCCATCCTCCAGGCAGAAGACCTCGCCCCCGACCGCCCCGGCAAGGTGCTCGCGGAGCGAGGCACCCGGCGGGACGTCCTGGCAGTCGGGCGATCGGGCCGGCGCCCCGGTGGCCGGCAGCGCCAGCCCGATCGCGATCAGCCACGCCCCGACGAGGGCCTGCAGGCTCGGCCTCAATTAGGCTCGACCAGCAGATAGCCCGCCATCTCCAGGTGGAGGGCCGAGCAGAACTCGGTGCAGTAGAGCGGATACACTCCGGGTCGGCCCGCATCGAAGCTGATGTCGGAATGCTCCCCGGGCTCGATGCTGACGTTGATGTTCTTCGAGCCGATCGCGAAGCCGTGGGTGGCGTCCTTGGCCTGCTCCACGTTGGTCAGGTGCAGGTGGACCCTCTCGCCCTCCTTCACTCGAACGATGTCCGGCGTGAAATGGCTGCGCACGGCGGTCATGTACACGTGCACGCCATCGGCCCGACGCTCGATGCGCTCCTCGCCGGCCTGCACGGCGTTCGGCGAGACCTCGTGGGTGAGGGGATCGATGCCGACCGGACTGTAGACCTCAATGGACTCGATCTTGTCCGCCCGGATCATCTGCGCGTAGTGCGGCTCGCCGATCGGGATCGGCAGGTCGTAGAGCAGCTGCATGTTGGGGCCGGAGGTGTCGATCAGCTGGAAGTTCTGCGGCAACAGCGGCCCGACGTTGTTGAAGCGATCGATTGCCCACTTGTTCATGGCGATCACGTAGCCGCCGTCGGGACTCACCGTGTCACCCTCCGCTGCGACGAGGTGACCCACGTTGTAGTGGACCGGCATCTTCTCGACGACCTCGAGGTCGGCGAGGCTCCACTTCGCCACCTTGGACTCGAGGAAGACCGACGTGTAGGCGAAGCCCTGGTTGTCGTACTGCGTGTGCAGCGGCCCCAGCCCGATCTCCGCCTGCCCACGGATCGAATCCTCGAAGGGCAGGATCGGCACGCCGTAGGGATCCTTCCCCACGAAGTTCTTGGCCGCGATCAGCGCCATGATCTTCTCGAAGCTGTAGACGGTGGCGTGGGTATCGAGCTTGCCGGAGACCACCATCTCCTTGCCGTCCGGAGTCACGTCCACGCCGTGCGGGCTCTTCGGCTCGGGCACGAAGTAGAGCAGCCCTTCGTCGATCGCGGTCTGCAGCCGGATCACCCGCATGTCGGCGATCGTCTCGGTCTTTCCCGCCGCCACGACCTTCTCGGCCTTCTTCCAATCGATCAGGTGCATGTAGTCCATGTCGTTCTGGGACGCGCCGGACTCCATGGGGGGATTGCCCTCGAGCGTGCCGCCCCAGGCGCGCTCGGTGTTGAAGGAGTTGATGAACACCCAGCCGTCGCTGGCGAGCTTTCCGGCATCGGTCAGGTCCTGCATGTACGGCGGCAGCTCCATGGCCCAGGACTGCTCCTCGAGGATCCGGCCCTTCTCCTTGTCGAACTTCCAGAAGATCACAGCGCCCCGGTAGCGCTCGTTGAACTCCTCGATCGGCGCATAGCCCCCGCCGAGGGGCGCGGGGTACTGCGACGGCTCGATCACGTACTCGGTGTTCGGCGTGACGAAGGTGGCGCCGTGGTCGGACTCGATCAGCCGGCTCGTGACGATCTGCTGCGTCACGAAGTCCTTCAAGCTGATCACCGCC
>JAJDAR010000006.1 GCA_029261775.1 Deltaproteobacteria bacterium
CTGCCCTTCATGCGCGACTACAGCGCCCACTGGCGCGAGGGCCACCTGCTCCACCACCGACGCACGCTCGAAGAGGACGACCCCCAGAACTGCGCCAAGTACGTGCTCGAAAAGCGTGACCTCGCCCGCAAGCTGCTCAAGGTCTGGCTCGTGCCGTTCTACGAGTTCGAGCTGTATCGGCTCTGGCTGCCCGAGCTGGACGATCGTTGCCCGAAGATCCGGCACCGGGGAGGTCGGCTCCGCAAGCCGCTTCGCATCCTCGGCCTGATCGCGGTCTGGGCCGCCCTCGCGGGCTGGCCGCTCCTCGTCGCACCCGTCTTCACGCTGCTGGTCGTGTGCTGGGCCATCAAGTGGGCCGCCTCGCTGAACTTCCTCAAGAGCAGCCTCGAGCACGGCGGCGGCTACCTCCCGGTCCCGGATCTCCGCCTGAAGACCCGCGGGCTGGTCTTCCCCGGCAAGAACCTCTTCTTTCCCTTCTGCGTCACGCCCTACCACTGGGAGCACCACCTGAATCCGGCGATTCCGTGGTACCGCCTGCCCGCCTTCCGACGCACCGCCGAGCCGCGAGTACCCGCAGGGAGCCGCGAGCTCGTCTACACGCCGATGCCGGCCCTGCTCGAGCGCGTGCTGCTGCCCTAAGCGGTTCTTCCCTGGGCGGGAGCGCGGCCGGCGGGTTGGCGCGGCGCACCGGCCTGTGGCCTACTGCCGTCCGCGCACGCACTGGCCTCTGGTCCGCTCCCGTGCGCGCACGGGGAGGCCATGCTCGACGCGCTTCGCGGCCGCCAGGAATGGAGGTTCTTCGCCGTCCTGCCCCAGGCGGACCGGCTGCTCGCCGTCGCGTGGTGGACCGTGCTCGTGCTCCGCGGCCTGCTGCCCGCGTTCTTTGCCATCGCGATGGGTGCGCTCGTCGGGGCCGTGCAACGCGGAGACGGCCTCGCGGTGCCCCTCAGCTGGGTCGGGCTCGTCTTCGTCCTGCTCCAGGTGCTCGCTCCCCTCCACCAGGCCATCAGCGCGAATCTCGGCAGCCGCACCGCCGCCTGGCTCTACGACCAGCTCTCCCGCGCCTGTGTGGGCCCGGCCGGGATGGGCCACCTGGAGAGCCCGGAGCTCACCCACGACCTCACGATGGCGCGGGATTTCGATCTCGGCATCAGCGGCCCGCCCCTCTCGGTCTCGATGGACTTCATCGCATCGGGGCTGGTCGAGATGGTCGGCGGCCTCGCCTCGGCCGCCGTGCTGGCCGCCTTCGCCTGGTGGGCGCCGCTGGTGCTCGGTGGCGCGTGGCTCGCCACCCACTGGCTCCTGCGGGAGAGCGGCGTCTGGAAGGATCGCAACACCGACGAGGTGCGCGAGGCGCAGCGCCACGCCGACTACACCTACAAGCTGGCCGTCGAGCCGCCCGCCGCCAAGGAGATCCGGCTCTTCGGCCTGTCGGGTTGGATCGTCGAGCGATTTCGCCAGAGCCGCCGCCAGCTCTTCGAGCTGCGTTGGGAAGCAACGCGGCTCCGGGAGCGACCGGTGGTCGGGAGTCTCGTCCTCGTCCTTGCGGCGAACCTGGTCGTCTTCGGATCGATGGCCCTGGCCGCCTCGGCGGGCGAGCTGCCCCTCGAGCAGCTGGTCACCTTTGCCAGCGCCGCCATCAGCACCAGCATGATCGCGTTCGGCGGCCTTTCGTGGGCGCTCGACGGCGCGGCGGCTCCGGCGGCCGCCGTGGTTCGGCTGCGCGACTCGATGGAGCGCGTGGGTGGGCTCCAGCGCGGCACCGGGTCGGCCAGCGGCATGCCGGCTCGCGAGATCCGCTTCCGCGACGTGCGCTTCGCCTACCCGACGACCGAGGAGCCCGTGCTCGAGGGCTTCGATCTCGTGATTCCGGCGGGCAGCTCGCTCGCGATCGTGGGCCAGAACGGCGCGGGCAAGACGACCCTCGCCAAGCTCCTATGTCGCCTCTACGAACCCCAGGCTGGAGCCATCGAGATCGACGGCGTCGACCTCGCGAGCCTCGAGCTCGACGGCTGGCGTCGGCGCGTCACGGCGGTGTTCCAGGACTTCATCCGCTTCGAGCTCTCGTTGCGCGAGAACGTGGCCCCCGACGGCGCGCCGGACGACGTGATCCGCGCGGCCCTCGCCGAGGCCGGCGCCGAACAGCTGGGCGAGCTCGACACGATCCTGGCCCGCGGCTACGCGGGCGGGACCGAGCTCTCCGGCGGGCAGTGGCAGCGGGTCGCCCTGGCGCGAACCCTGTGTGCGGTGCGACAGGGCGCGGGCGTGGTGCTGCTCGACGAGCCCACGGCGCAGCTCGACGTGCGCGGAGAGGCCGAGATCTTCAAGCGGATCCTGGCCGCGACCCGCCACGTCACGACGATCTTGATCTCGCACCGCTTCTCCACCGTGCGCCACGCCGACCGGATCTGCGTCCTGGAGCACGGGCGCGTGGTCGAGCTCGGCACCCACGACGAGCTGATGGCGGCACGCGGGCGCTACTGCACGATGTTCGAGCTGCAGGCCTCGCGCTTCGAGGACGAAGCGGAGGAGGGGCTCGATGTCCTCGAGTGACGCCGCTGCCACGCTGCCCGCGGGCGACGGCATGCCGCCGGCGCTCTCCTCGATGTGGCGCGCGCTCAAGCGCGGCTACGAGGCCGAGCCCACCCTGCTGATGGCCGCCTTCGGGCTCTCCCTGCTCGCAGCGCTTCCCGACGCCCTGCTCGCCCTGTGGCTCAAGCTGCTCGCGGACGGCCTGCTCGGCGACAACGGCGGCCTGGTCGGTGTGGCCGCCCTCGGGCTCGGCTTCTCGGCAGCCGCGACCTGGTTCCTGCGAGTGATCGGCGACCGCACCCAGCGGCGCTTCCGCGATCAGGTCACGATCGCCCTCGAATCGCACGTGGCCGAGCTGCAGGCCTCGGTGGCGACCATCGAGCACCACGAGCGACCCGAGTACCTCGATCGGCTGTCCGTGCTGCGGGATCAGGTCTTCGTGCTCGATCACATGTACATGTCACTCTTCAGCACGGGCGGATGGATCCTCCGTCTCGGCGTGACGGTGGTGCTGCTGGCCTCGATCCACCCGGCCCTCGTGCTGCTCGCCGCCTTCGCCCTTCCCACGGTGCTGACCTCCGCTTGGCGGCCCGGCGTGGAGCGGGCCGCGGAGGAGGCCGGCGCACCGGCCCAGCGGCTGGCGCGGCACCTGTTCGACGTGGCCACCACGGCGCCGCCCGGCAAGGAGGTGCGGGTCACCGGCATCGGTGAGTCGCTCGTGGCCCGGAGACGCGCCGCGTGGGAGCGGTGGTACGGCCCGGTCAGCCGCGCGAGGTGGGGCAGCGCCGTCTGGCACTCCCTCGCGTGGCTGGTCTTCGGCGGTGCGTTCGTCGGCAGCGTCGTCTACGTCTCGGCCGGTCTCGGTGAGTCGCCGGGCAACGTACTGCTCGTGCTGGCCGCCGGCTCGCGTCTCTCGGCCTACATCGGCGCCACGGTGGGCGAGATCGGCTTCCTGCGCGGCATCTGGCTCGACGGCTCCCGACGCATGGCCTGGCTCGAGGACTATGCCTCCGCTCTCGAAGAGGATGCCGACGTCCCGGTGCCGGAAACCCTCAAGGACGGCATCCGCTTCGAAGGGGTCTGCTTCGCCTATCCGGGCACCGACCGGATGGTCCTCCAGGACATCGACCTCCAACTCGCTGCAGGCTCGGTGGTCGCGGTCGTCGGTGAGAACGG
>JAJDAR010000007.1 GCA_029261775.1 Deltaproteobacteria bacterium
CATGGCGGAGATCGCCATCGGGATCGACCTGGGAACCAGCAACTCGTGCGTCGCGGTCGCCCGCGGCAGCAACGTCGAGGTGCTGCCCAATGCGTACGGCGAGAACATCTCGGCGAGCGTCGTGGCCTTCCGCGAGGATGGAGCCATCGAGGTCGGCAACGCGGCCAAGGCCAACGTCATCCACGACCCGATCCACACGGTCTCCTCGGCCAAGCGCCTGATCGGGCGCTTCTTCTTCTCCGAGGAGGTGAAGAAGGCCCAGGCGATCTGCTCGTACAGGATCATCGAGGGTCCGAACCACTCGGTGCGGATCCAGATCCGAGAGGAACAGTTCTCGCTCGCCGAGATCTCGGCCATGGTGCTGCGCGAGATGAAGTCCGTCGCGGAGGAGCAGCTCGGCCAGGAGGTGCGCAAGGCCGTCATCACGGTGCCTGCCTACTTCAACGACAACCAGCGGCAGGCCACGAAGGACGCGGGACGCATCGCGGGCCTCGAAGTGCTGCGGCTCCTCAACGAGCCGACGGCTGCGGCCCTGGCCTACGGCTTCGGGCGCGGGCTCTCCCAGCGTGTCGCCGTGTACGACCTCGGGGGCGGCACCTTCGACATCTCGATCCTCGAGATCGGCAAGGACGTGTTCGAGGTGCTGTCCACCTGCGGTGACACCTACCTCGGCGGCGACGACTTCGACGACCGCATCATCGATCTGCTGGCCGACGAGTTCATGGCCAAGAACGGGCTCAACCTGCGCGGCGACCCCTACGCACTCGAGAAGCTCAAGCTCGCCGCAGAGAACGCGAAGAAGGGGCTCTCGGTCGACGACTCGGTCGAGATCCGCATTCCCGACATCATCACCAACGAAGCGGGCGAGGGTCTCACCCTCGAGCGCCAGCTCACCAACGAGGAGTTCACGGCCCTCGTGATGGACCTCCTCCAGCGTTCCTTCAAGGTCTGCGACGAGGCGCTCCAGCAGGCGGGCCTGATCGCGCGGGACCTCGACGGCGTGATCCTGGTGGGCGGCCCGACCCGGCTGCCGGTGGTCCGCGAAGCGGTCACCCAGTACTTCCAGCAGGAGCCGAAGGCCGACGTCGATCCCGACGAGGTCGTCGCCATGGGCGCCGCGATCCACGCCAGCTCCCTGGTCGGCGGTGTCGACGAATCCGATGCCTTCCTGCTCGACGTGACGCCCCTCTCCCTCCGCATCGGCGTCGCAGGCGGCCTGGCCGAGACGGTGATCGAGCGCAACACGCCGGTCCCCATCGAGCAGAGCCGCACCTTCACGACCTACCAGGACTTCCAGCAGTCCGTGCAGATCAAGGTGTTCCAGGGCGAGAGCCGGCGCGCCGAGGAGAACGAACTGCTCGGCCAGTTCGAGTTCGGTGGCTTCGAGAAGGCCCGCCGCGGCGAGGTCAAGATCGACGTCACCTTCGAGATCAACAGCGACGGTCTCGTCAACGTGAAGGCCTGCGATCAGGAGACCGGCCAGCAGGCCTCGACCACGATCACGCTCTCCTCGGGGCTCTCCCAGGAGGAGATGGACAAGATCCTCGAGGCCAGCCCCGCAGACCGCGTCGACGCGGCCACCACCCCGCCCGAGGCCAGCCTCGTGGCCGCGGACGAGGCTCCGGCCCAGGCGCCGGCTCCGCCCGTCGCTCCGGTCCCGATCGGCGAGGTCGAGGTGGACCCCAACGCCGACACCGGCAACGAGCTGCGCGTGGTTCCGGAAGACTCCGACGCGACGGACCTGGCGAACCTCGAGGTCGACGAACACCCTGCGAGCGCAGCGCGCCCCGTGGTCGACGCCGACCGTGCGAGCGGTGCAAGCCTCGAGGTCGATGCCGAGGCAGCGGATCTCGAGGTCGACGACGACTTCTTCGAGGAAGCGGGCATCGACCTCGCCGACCTGGCGAACGAAGACGACTAGGAGCACCCCGGTGGCGCGCGTGCCGACCGCAGAGATCCGGGCCCTCGCAGGACTGCTCGACGACCTCGACTACTACCAGCTGCTCGAGGTCGCACCCGAAGCACCCGGCTCCGAGGTGAAGCAGGCCTACTATCAGGCCTCGCGCCGCTTCCACCCGGACGCCCACCGGGATCTCGACGGGGACGACCAGAAGGCCATGATCCGGGTCTCGAAGCGCGTGACCGAGGCCTACCAGGTGCTCCGCGACCCGCGACGACGCCGGGCCTACGACGCCCAGCGGGCCGAGGATGGCGGGGGCAACCGCCTCCAGCTCGTCGAGGCGGAGGCGCGCGCCGGAGAGCAGGCCCGCACGGAGCACGAGGGCGCCACGCCCAACGGCCGCCGCTTCTTCACCCAGGCGCGACAGGCCCTCGACCGCGGCGACCGCGACGACGCCATCCGGAACCTGAAGATGGCCCTGACCTTCGAGCCCGCGAACGAGCACTTCAAGAAGAAGCTCGTCGAAGCGAAGAGCTCGCCGACGCCGTAGCGGTCCCCCCAGGCGCCTCCCCGGGGCTGCGTTGACAGTCGCCCCGCCCAGCTGGCATCTTGGTCTCGCATGCGGTTGACTCGCGTGTCAACCGTCCCCCTATTGCGAGAGGACCATCTCCATGTCCGAGGAGAAGGCGGCCCAAGGGCCGCTCCCCGTCGTTCCCTTCCTCAAGCTGCCCGAAGGCGGCGACCCCTATCTCGAGGGGTACAAGTGCAAGAGCTGCAGTGCCATCTATCTCGGTGAGCGCAGCGTGTGCGCCAAGTGCGGCACGCGCGACCAGCTCGAGCCGACCCGGCTCGCCAACACGGGCACGCTCTACGTGTACTCGATCGTGCACCGCTCCTTTCCCGGCATCGAGGTGCCCTACGTCTCGGCGATCGTCGACCTCGACGGCGGCGGAACCGTCAAGGGCAACCTGATCAACGTGGAGCCCGACCCGGAGAAGATCGAGTTCGGCATGCCCATCGAGGTCGTCTACAAGGACGCTCTCGGTCGCAAGGACCGGGACGGAAACTCCTACCTCTCCTATTTCTTCCAGCCCCGGTCGTAGACCGGCGGCCCGAGGCACTGCGCCGGCCTGCGTGCCGGCGGTTGCAACCCCACCAAGGAGCCCAGATATGACGGACGCGTACGTCGTCGGAATCGACATGATCAAGTTTGGCCGCTTCCCGGATCGATCCGTGCCGAACATCGGCGCCGAGGCGGCGCTGCTCGCCCTCGACGATTGCGGCCTCAAGATCCAGGACATGGAGGCGCTCTACTGCGGCAACCTCGGCCAGGCCAACGCCATGGTCGGGCAGCGCGTGCTGCAGGAGATCGGGCAGACGGGCATCCCCGTCGTGAACTGCGCCAACGCCTGCGCCACCGGCGCCACGGCCTTCCGCGAGGCCTGGATGTCGATCAAGGCCGGCGTCTACGACGTCGTGCTCGCCCTGGGTGTCGAGCAGATGGGACGCGGCCTGCTCGGTGGCGGCGGCGGCGGAACGGGCATTCCCAAGGAGGGCCTGCTCGGCAGCGCCACCATGCCCGCGGTCTTCGCGGAGGCGGGCCAGGAGCACGCGCGCAAGTACGGCACCACCTTCGAGCAGTTCGCCAAGGTGTCCGTGAAGAACCACCACCACTCCACCATGAACGCGAAGGCGATGTACCAGAAGGAGACGCCGCTCGACGAGGTCATGAACGCGGAGATGATCTCGTACCCGAACACCAAGCTGATGTGCTCGGTGAACGTGGACGGCTCGGCGGCCGCCGTGCTGTGCAGCGAGAAGAAGGCCCGCGAGCTGGGCCTCATGGGTCGCGCGGTCAAGGTGAGTGCCAGCGTTCTGACCAGCGACCCGTGGCAGGAGCGCGACCTGGTCATGCCCGACGTGAACACCTGCACCCGGCAGGCTGCGGCCAAGGCCTTCGAGATGGCCGGCGTGGGCCCGGAGGACGTGAACCTGGTCGAGTTGCACGACTGCTTCGCGACCGCGGAGATCCTGCACTACGAGAACCTCGGACTCTGCAAGGACGGCGAGGCAGGCCGGCTGATCGACGAGGGCGAGACGGCGCTCGGCGGCCGGGTTCCGGTCAACGTCTCGGGCGGGCTGCTCTCCAAGGGTCACCCGCTGGGCGCGACCGGCATCGCCAACATCTACGAGGTGTCGACGCACCTGCGTGGAGAGGCCGGCAAGCGGCAGGTCGAGGGCGCGAAGGTCGGGATGACCCACGTGATCGGCCTCGGCAGCGCCTGTGGGATCCACATCCTGGAGAAGGTGGCCAACTAGGGCGGCCGCTCGGGGGCACCTTGCCCAACCTGATGTCGAAAGCCCGCCGGACCCCGTCCGGCGGGCTTTCCCTTTGCTGGGGCCACTCCTACCCTCCCCGCGTGCCGCGCCCCGCTCTCGTTGCCTGGCTTCTCGTCGTCCTGCTCCTGCCTGCGGCCTGCGCAGACGAGGGCTCCGCACCGCCGGCCACGAGCCAACCCGCCGCCGGCCCGACCTTGGACGCCGCGGCCGTCGGGGGAGCCACGACGCCGGTCGCCGCCCGCCCGCGACGCAGCGAGGCACCGCTCCCCGCCTACGACGGCGTCACGCTCGAGGGCGAGCCCCTCTCGCTGTCCGAGCTGCTCGGCAAGCGGCTGCTCCTGATGTTCTTCAATCCCGACGTCGACAGCGCCGCGGTGATGGCGGACGCCGTCGCCCGCTTGGCGGGCGCGCAAGGCGAGCACAACTTCCGCATCGTCGGCGTGGCGATGAGCGACGAGGCCGACGAGGCCCGGCGTTTCCTGGAGAAGCACGGGCTCACCGCCACGAGCCTCCACGACCCCCAGGCCCGCCTGCTGAACCGGTTGCGATCGGGCGGCGCTCCGACCGGCCTCGTCCTCGCCGACGGGGAGGGCTACGTGGTGCAGAAGGCGATCGGCCGCTTCCCGACGGACGGGCCCGACCCGGTCGGGCTGCTCGAGGATCTGCTCCGCGAGTGGCTCCGGGTCCCGGAGCAGGCCGGCGCCGGTGGCCTCCTGGAGCGGCCGAAGGCGCCCGACTTCGACGCGGTGCCCCTCGACGGCGACGAGACCTTCCGGCTCTCGTCCCTCTCGGGCCGACCCGTCATCCTGATCTTCTTCCTCCACACCTGCCCGCATTGCCACGAGGCGTTGAAGGCGATCCGCGCCACGCTCGACGGGCTGCCCGAGGAGCAGCGGCCGCCGATCGTTGGCGTCTCGGTGCGCAACCAGCCGACTGCGGTGCGCGGCGTGCTGAAGGACGAGGGCCTCGACTTCTTCCCGGTCGTCTTCGACCCGACCGAGAAGGTCGCCGAAGCGTACGGCACCGGGATGACCGTCCCCGTGATCTACCTGCTCGACGAAGAGCACCGCATCGTCAGCCGCACGAGCGGCTGGCGCGAGGACCGCGACCCCGCGCTGCTCAAGATGCGACTGCACCGTCTGGCCGGCTCCGCCGTGCCGATGCTCCTGCACAGCAAGGGCTACAGCGGCGACGAGTTCTGCGGGGTCTGTCACGAGACCCAGCACGCCACCTGGCAGCTGACGAACCATGCGAGTGCCTTCGACACCCTGGTCAAGCACGGCGCCAGCCACGACCCCGAGTGCGTGGGCTGCCACGTGGTCGGGTGGGATCAGCCCGCCGGCTACTCCCTGGAGAGCCCGCAGCCGGCCCTGGAGGGCGTGAGCTGCGAGAACTGCCACGGGCGCGGCGGTCCGCACCTCTCCCCGGGCTTCGTCGAGGGCCACGACTACGAGAAGGTCTGCGTCACCTGCCACAATCCGACCCACAGTCTGGGCTTCGAGTACGCGAGCTTCCTGCCTCGCGTCTCCCACGCGGCGAACCAGCGTTTCGCACGACTGCGCGGTGCAGAGCTCGAGGCGTTCCTGGCCGAGCGCCGAAAGCCCCGCACGGACCTGCTGCCCAGCCAGGCCGCGTACGTCGGGAGCGATGCCTGCCAGGGCTGCCATGCGGCGGAGCACCAGACCTGGTCGGAGCAGCCCCACGCGCGCGCCTTTGCCACGCTCGAGGGCAAGGGGAAGTCAGGCGACGCCGAGTGCCTCCAGTGCCACACGACCGCGCTGGGCAAGACCGGGGGCTTCGACCTCGCGGCCTCGGAGAACCCCGGGCTCGCGGCCGTCGGCTGCGAGTCGTGCCACGGGCCCGGCGGCGACCACGTTCCCGCCGACGCGGCCAAGCATGGCACCATCCTGTCGCTCGGCGACAAGTGCGATTCCTGCGTGATCCTCAAGATCTGTGGCGGATGCCACGACGACGCGAACGATCCGGGCTTCGAGTTCGAGGTGCAGGACAAGATCGATCGCCAGCGGCATGGCACGATCGAACCGAGCTCCGGCGAGGCAGCGAGCCACGCCGGCCCGCCCGAGGGGCGGGCCCCGATCTCCTCGCACGCGCCCCCGGCCCTCCCGCCGACCGCTGCGATCGGCCTGCTCGAGCGAGCCGCAGGGGACGCTTCGTGACGACAGGGGACGGCTCGTGGATCCGGCGCTGAGCGCCGAAGCCCGCGATCTGCTGCGCTCCGCACGCGCGTGGCTGGCGGAGTGGACCGAGGAGGGCGTCACGTCCTACCCCCGCCCCGAGCCCCCGGCCGCGGGCGTGGAACCCGCTACAGCGGACCCCCGCCGGGCCGCTGGGGTCGAACCCCGGGCGGCCAGCCCCGTCGTGTCACCTGGGGCGCCCGCTTCGCTCTCGCGAGGTGGCGAAGCCCGGCTCGCCGCGGTGCGCACGGAGCTGGGCGAGTGTACGCGCTGCGGGCTGTGCGAGGGGCGCAGCCAGATCGTCTTCGGCGACGGAAATCCGGACGCGGACCTGATGTTCATCGGCGAGGGTCCCGGAGAGCAGGAGGACAAGACCGGCCTGCCCTTCGTGGGCCGGGCGGGCGAGTTGCTCACCCGCATGATCGAGCGCGGCATCGAGACCGCCCGGACCGAGGTCTACATCGCGAACATCGTGAAGTGCCGGCCGCCGGGCAATCGCAATCCCCTGCCCGACGAGGTGGCCGCGTGCCGACCCTTCCTCGACGGCCAGATCGACGCCGTGCAGCCGAAGGTGATCGTCACGCTCGGCAAGCCGGCGGCCAGCCTGCTGCTCGGCCGCGACGTCGCGATCACCCGGGTCCGGGGCACCTGGCACGAGTATCGGGGCATTCCGGTGATGCCGACCTTCCATCCGGCCTACATCCTCCGGCAGTACACCGACGAGAACCGGCGGCTCGTCTGGGAAGATCTGAAGGCCGCCCGCGCACGCAGCCTCGAGGGCTGAGCGCAGGCCGTCTCCCCCTCGGCTCAGGGCCGCTCCGGCACCTTCGCGGCCTGCTCCTCCCGGTACTCACCGAGGCGCTTGCGCAGTGCAGGATCGCCCGCCGCAAGGATCTGCGCGGCGAACAGACCGGCGTTCTTGGCGCCGGATTTGCCGATGCCGAAGGTGGCGACGGGAATGCCGCCCGGCATCTGCACGGTGGCGAGCAGGGCATCGAGACCGTTCAGAGGCGAGCCGTCGATCGGAACACCGAGCACCGGCAGCAGGGTATGTGCCGCCGTGACGCCGGCGAGGTGTGCGGACATTCCCGCTCCACAGATGACCACGGCGATGCCCTCCTGCTCCGCCGTCTCGAGGAAGCGCACCAGTCGCTCGGGTGTGCGGTGGGCGGAGATCACCCGCACGTCGGTCTCGACACCGAGCACTGCGAGAACGTCCTCGGCCGCCTTCATCACGCCGTGATCATTGGCGCTTCCCATCAAGATGCCGACCCGGTTCGGGCTCATCGAATCCTCCCCTCTCCCCTTCGTGGGTGCCGCGGGATTGTAGGGTAGGATCGGGCGCTCACGGAGGTGCCATGAAAGCCGTCGTCGTGAGCGCGCCGGGCAAGCTCGAGCTGCAGGA
>JAJDAR010000008.1 GCA_029261775.1 Deltaproteobacteria bacterium
GGCCTCGACCTCTCCGAAGACCAGCTGGAAGAGCTGATCGGCGGGCGCTCCGGCCTGGACCAGGACCTCGCCGGCCTCGAGCTGGCGGCGCTCGCCCTCGACGTGGAGCAGCGAGCTCAGCTCCTGCAGGGCCCGGTTCGCCTCGCGCAGGCGCTCGGCGAGCTGGCGGCACAGGATGCGCGTCATCTCGGGCAGCTGGCTGACGATCGCGTCGAAGCCCTCGGGCGGAACACGCAGGGCAAAGGTGGGAAAGGTGGCGCGTGCGCGGGCCGAGCGCGGACCCCCGCCCAGGTGGGCCATCTCGCCGACGAAGCAGGGCCGCTCGGGAGTGGCGTCCAGGAACGCGACCGGGGTCGGAGCCTCCTCCTTCGTGCGCGCCTGCTCGATGGCGATCGCGCCCTTCAGGACCAGGTAGCCGTGGAGCGACGCCTCTCCCTGCTCGACCAACAGCTCGTCCTCTTCGAAGCGCAGGGCGGTCATGTCCGGGATGCGGTCGACCAGCTCGCGGAGGGTCTCGGCATCGCCGAGATCGAACGCGTCGAGATCGAAGGGCGTCGGCATGCCCCCTCTTTCGGCCCTCCCCGGGACCGACCCGATCGGGTCAAGCCCCGAGCCCGACCCTGCGGAAGACCCGGTTTCGGGGCCTCAGAGGGCCGGGCGGGCCTGCCGATCTGCCGGCAGGGGAACTCCGCGCGGCTGGTCGACGAAGATCGGCGACGACCAGGCGCGCTCGCGGACCGGCGCCAGGCAGTCGTCCCCCGGCTCCTCGCCGGCGCCGACCTGGCACGGGCGGACCGAGATCGCCCGGCCCTCGGCGTCGAAGCGGGTGCGCAGCTGCGCGCCGTTCAGGGCCGGCGTGGGCTCCTGCAGCGCGCGCACGTAGTAGACCGCATCCCGCGCCGAGCCCGCGTGCTCCGGGTCTTCGAACTCGACCTGGCAGACCTCACCCGTCTCGCAGCGGAAGACCCGCCAGGGATCCTCGATCAAGCGCCCCACGTCCTCGCTCGGGTCGAGCTGGGGCCGGATCCGCACGACCTCGATGCGGTCGATCGCATGCCGCCGATCTCCCGGGTGGTAGCACTCGCCCAGGCAGAGGGATTGGAGACGCTCCGCCGACAAGGCGTCTCGGACCTGCGAAGGGCACCCGGGCTTCTGCACGAAGCTGCCGACCGCGCGCACGCGAAACCTCGGCGTGCCGCCGAGCTCGACTTCCGAACCCATCGGGTGGCGGATCTCTCCGTTCTCGAGGTCGAACCAGAGCAGCATGCGGGGCCCGCTGGTGCCGTACACCTCGCGACGCCGAAGCGCTTCCCAGATGGCGTCCCGGCCACGCCCGGCGGCATGCACGGCCACCACCCCGCCCGGATACAGGAAGCTCGCGAGGCGCTCGACCTGGAGCGGCGAAGCGATCCCGGGCTCTGCGGCGAAGGGCTGCTGGGGATCCTCGGGTGTGCCGCGGCGGTCGAGAAGCATCGCATGGAAGGCGGTTCGCGGACCGATCATGTCGGTGCGACCGCGCTTCGCTCCGTCGGTCTTGTACCCGGTGGCCGGGCGGCCCGTGTGGTTGTCGCTCGAGGCGATGAAGCCGAACCGGAAACGGCGGGGCTCGCCACCCTCCGACGGGCGGGAGAGACTCGTCGCGTACTGCACCGTGCCCCTGGGCCGCAGCCCGTAGGCGGGCTTGAAGCCGGAGCGCGCCTGACCGCAGTCGAGCCAGTCGGCGGCCCCGGTTCCCGGGAAGACCCCGTCGACCGCGTTGCCGGCCTCCATGGCGAGGGCCCTCGCACGAGCCACCCGCTGTTCGCACTCCGCGGGGGCCAGGCCGTCGCAGCGCTTGCGCATGATCTCACCCGCCTGCCAGCAGCACGGCAGATAGTCTTCGGTCGGTTCCGGGCAGTGCTTCCCACCCTCCGCGTCCACGTGGTACTCGCGAAACGTCCGGTGGCGCTCCGAGTTGCCATGGCCCGACATGACCTCGATCAGCCGCTGCCTCACGGGGTCGTGCATGCCCGGCTCGAGCTGCTTGTCCCAGCTCGTGGTGGCCGGCGTGTAGCTGCCCCACGCGTTGCCGTGCGGGATCACCAGCGAGTCGAAGCCCCACTCGTCGAGCTTGCGGAACAGCACGTCGGGCGTCGGGGCCTCCTCCACGCAATCGGCCGGCAACTCGCGGGTGTCGACGCCCCGTGGACAACGCCGCAGCGCTGCGAGCTGATCGATCTTCCAGCCGAAGTCGGCGTAGCGGCGCCAATGGAGAGGATCGACGACCGCGGCGGCGCGCATCACACCGCCGAGGGCGTGCCAGGGGTTGATGTCCTCTCCGCCCAACGAGGTGATCGGTCGGCGGGGGACTTCATCCTCACCGAGCCCTCGGAAGATGACGTTCTTGTGACCGAAGTGCCGATCCGCAGTGCTGCCGATCTGGGTCCACTCGAAGCCGTGGAACGCGACGAGATCCGGATCGGAGCCGGCTCCGACCGCATCGCATTGCCGGACGGCCGCCTTCTCGCGGGCCCAGTGATCCGGCGTGAGTTCGGAGGCGTGATCGGTGATCGAGAAGAAGTCGAGCGCGGCACAGTGGCGCGCGAAGTCGCACGCGTCGGCGGGCGGGTGGGCCCCCTCACCGCCCAGGATCGGCATCGACGTGAAGAAGGCGTCGAGGGAGTAGGTCGTGTGCACGTGCAGGTCACCGAAGAGCACCTGCCTGGCCGCCTCGGGCGCCACGGAGCGTTGCGCGCGGTTCCGGGCCGCCAACTCCGTCGCCGGACGTGGGGTCGTCGAGACCCGGCCCTCCGCTTGATCGGCACCTCGGCCGCTGGCCCAGAGCCCCAGGACGAGGATCGAACCCAGCACGAAGAAGAGGCCGCCCACGACCCATGCGAGACGTCTCATCCCACCATGCGACCGGTTCGGGACCGACCTGTCAATGGGAACCACCGCAGCGCGCGCCACCGGCAATCGCGACGGTTACCTTCCGATGGATGGTGACCACCCGAGAACAACGCCGGTGAAGGTCGGGCAGAAGCTCTCTGACGAAGTGACGAGCCGCTTCGTCGCGGGACCGAACCTCGTACCGGGGAGCCTCGGCGACCAGCTGCCCGAGGGCGCGCTGACCCTGGCCGTCTTCCTCCGGCACTTCGGGTGCATCTTCTGCAAGGAGACGCTGGCCGACATCCGGCAGCGGCAGGAAGTCGACCCCGACTTCCCCAGCCCCTTGTTCTTCTTCCAGGGCAGCGCCACCGAGGGTCGCGCCTTGCTGCGGCGCGACTGGCCCGAGGCGCGTGCCGTCGCCGATCCCGAGGGCCGGTTCTACGACGACTTCGGAGTGGGTCGGGGTGGCCTGCTCAAGATGTTCGGACCGGGCGTATTTGCCGGGAAGACTCGTGCCGAGAAGAAGGGACACGAGAACGGCGCGCGCAGCGGAGACATCTGGCGCATGCCCGGCATGTTCCTGCTGCGGGGCCGCGAGATCGTCTGGAAGCACGAGTATCGCCACGCCGCCGAGCTGCCCGACTACGACCGGATCACGGCGCTGGCAACGGGTTCCGCAGACACGCGCGACTGACACCGAGGCGCACCGGAGCCCGGGGAAGGACCGCCGGGCCGAGGCGCCTCGCCCACCGCGAGTCGTGGGCGAGGCGGATCCGGTCGGCGCCCTGGGGGGCTCGAATCGGAAGCCTGGTCAGGGTCTCGTTCTCGCGCGGCATCGACCAGGCACCCTGTAGGTAGCCTTCCACCCGGAGCGGGTTCCAGACTTCTTTCTGGCTCCCTCAGGAACCCGGGTCCGGCAGTGCGTGGCGCTCGAAGAACTGCCAGATCTCGTCCGGGGCTCGGATGTCCTGGTTCACGAATCCAAGCAGCGGGCCCGTCCAGCCACGGAGACCGAAGCCGATTCCCCCCGGCGCCGCGTGACCTCCCCCGTGCACGCGGACCAGCACGACCTCGCGGCGCGGATCCGCACCGCGCCACACGCTGCGCTCGACCCGCGACCCGTCGTCCGGGTCGAGATCCGGCAGC
Source organism: Deltaproteobacteria bacterium (assembly GCA_029261775.1). Lineage (GTDB taxonomy): Bacteria > Myxococcota_A > UBA9160 > UBA9160 > UBA6930. The sequence goes on from JAJDAR010000008.1 coordinate 4,015, forward strand.
TGGGTGACCTCGGCCGGTGGACCGCCGATGCCGTTCACTTCGAGCCAGAAGCGGATCGTCTCGTCCGTGGATCGCACCCGCCCCCGGGCGCTCAGGCCGAAGAGAGACGCGACCCCCCCCTGCTCGGGAACGATCGGGTCGGCCGTGCCGTTCATGACCAGCACGGGGACCGGGCCTCGCGGCGCGTTGCAGTCCGAGTTCTCGGGCTCCGGGATCTGGGCGATCAGCGCGGCGACGGCTGCCACCCGACCCGGCGCGTCGTGAGCCAGGCGGTAGGCCATCTGCCCGCCATTGGAGATGCCCGCCGCGTAGAGACGGGTTGGATCGAGTGCCAGCCGCTCACCGAGCACGCGTGCGATCTCCAACAGGAAGCGGGTGTCCGAGAGATCCTCCCGATCCGCACGCGTCACCCCAGGCGAGCGACAGCCGTTCCACTCCCGCTCGAAGCCGAGCGGGTAGGCCACCACGAAACCCTCGCGCTCGGCGAGCTCCTCGAAACCCCAGCGCGTGAACCGTCGCGTCGATTCGCCGTCCATGCCCGACCCGTGGATCGAGAGCACCAGCGGCGCGCCCGGTTCGAGGGTGCTGGGCTCATACCACTCGAAGTGGCGCACCCGCCCGTCGACCTCGAGATCACCGTCCTGCGTCCGGCCCGACAGGAGCGGGGGAGGCGAATTCTCGGGAAGCACGGCCACGCCGAGGGCAGCCAGACCAGCGGCAGCTCCGAGGAGGCAGGCGAGCACGATCCGGCGTCCGCGACGCACCCTGGGCACGACGGAGACGCTAGCAGCGCCTGGGGCGCCCCCCCCCCCCGGAGCGCCCGATTGACAATCGGGGTCCCTCGGTCATAGCGTGGGTCACCCGAACCGGACCGCGGGAGCGTCGCTCGCGGGCGGGCACAGCAGCCGCGGCGCAGGAGGTGCCCCCGTGCCCGGCCCCCGATCGACGTTCCGGACCCTGATGATCCTCCCCGCCCTGCTGGCCGCGCTGGCCCTCTCCAGCGGGGCCGAGGCGCGCCGCGGGCACGAGTCGACGCGGGCCCGGATCGAGATTCTCTCGAGCTCCCCCAAGCAGGTGACCGGAGGCAACGCGTTGGTCGAGGTCGGCTACGGCGGTCGCCGGCTGCCGAAGCGGATGAGCCTGTTCCTCAACGGCCGGAACGTGACCGATGCACTGGGCGAAGCGAGCGAGGGGCGCCGCGTCGGTCTGGTCGAGGGCTTCCGGCCGGGCCGCAACGTGCTCGAGCTGAAGCGGCACCCGAAGCTCCGCTGGGCGAGCGCTCGGCTCGTGGTGCGCAATCACCCGTCGAGCGGACCGATCTTCTCCGGCCCTCAGCAGCAGCCTTTCGTCTGCACGACGGCGCGCGCCGGACTCGGCCAGCCGATCGTCGACAACCAGGACGGGATCGGAATTCCGGTCGCCCTGGAAGACGCGAACGGTCAGTACCCGAGTGACTCGCGTGGCTACCCGACCGCTGCGGCGCAGATCGTCGGCTGGAGCAAGGACTGCGCCGCCCGGCGCCGCGTCGAGTATCGCTATCGCAGCATCGGCGGCAGCTTCGAACCGCTGCCCGACCCGGGCGGACCGCTTCCGGCCGACCTCGCGATGACGACGACCCTGGACGGTCGGACCGTGCCGTACATCGTGCGATGGGAGCGCGGCACCTCGAACCGCTTCCTCTACAGCGTGGCCATGCTCGCACCCATCACCGAGACCGATCCGGACGAGCCCGACGACTCCTTGTGGAACGGCCGGCTGGTCTTCAGCCTCCAGGGCGGCGTGGCGATCGGGCGCACCCAGGGCAGCCCGAGCACCAGCGCGATGCTGGTCCACGACGTGCTGCGCCTCGGTTACGCCGTCGTCAACTCGACCGGTCTCCGCACCAACACGCACTACAACCTGCAGGTCGGCGGCGAGACGGCGCTGATGTTGAAGGAGCACTTCGTCGAGAGCCACGGCGTCCCGCTCTACACGGTGGGCGTCGGCGGATCCGGCGGCGCCATCCAGCAGTACGTCTATGCCCAGAACCACCCGGGACTGCTGGACGCGGGCATCCCGCAGTACTCCTACTCCGACATGATCACGCAGACCATCCACGTCGGGGACTGCGAGCTGCTCGAGCACTACTTCGACTTCACCGATCGTGCGAACCCGCGCTGGCAGGACGTCGAGCAGCGCCGGCTGGTCGAGGGCCTGAACGTCCACCGCACACCGAACATGAGCGACGGCGAGGCGATGCAATGGCGTCTGCTCTACGTGCTCTACGGACTGCTCGGGTGGACTGCGCCCACGGAGGATCCCGGGGCCACGGTGCCGGCGATCACCGAGTGCCGCCGCGCCTGGTTCGGGCTCACGCCCCTCGTGCTGAATCCCACCTTCACGAACGTGTCCGACATCGACAAGCTGGCGCAGGGCAGCGCCGGCGTCGAATGGACCCACGTGGGTGACCTGGTCAACATCTACGGGGTGGGCGAGACGGGCTTCGCGCGCAATCCGTGGAGCAACATCGGCGTCCAGTACGGGCTCGACGCGGTCGCCACGGGACGGATCACGCCGGCCGAATTCCTGGATCTCAATGCCCAGGTGGGAAGCTGGAAGGAGGCCGGCGACATGGTCCCCGAGGGCTTCCCCTTCGTCGGCGACATCAATCTCCCGAACTTCGACCCCTGGAGCTCGCGCAACATCCGACTCAGCCCGGATGGGGGAACGACCCCCGCCCCCCGTCGTCGCAGTGACCCGGCCGCCGTCCGCGCGGCCTACGAGAGCGGAATGGTGTTCACCGGACGCGCGGACATCCCCTTCATCGACTGGCGGCACTATCTCGAGGACGAGCTGGACATGCACCACAGCCACCAGTCCTTTGCGACCCGCCGGCGACTCCAGAACGCGAACGGGCATGCGGACAACCAGGTCATCTGGTTCACCGATGCCCGCCCCGAGCGTCTCTTCGACCAGACGCCCGAGGCCTTCGAAGTGATCGACGAGTGGATGGCGAACTTGCGCGCGCATCCCGAGCGCGGAGTGGCCGGCAACAAGCCGGACCGCGCCGTGGATCGCTGCTTCACGACGGACGGCAGCGAGATCGCCGCGGGCGACGACGTCTGGGCGGGCGTGCTGGACGACGCGGCCCCCGGCGCCTGCACCGCCCGCTTCCCCACCTACCGCAGCACCCGCATCGTGGCGGGCGGGCCGATCGAGGGCGGGATCTTCGAGTGCGCAAGACAGAGCGTCGGACGAGCGATCGAGCGGGGGGTCTACGGCAGCTGGACCCCGGATGAGGTCGAGCGCGCGAGGCTCGAGGAGATCTTCCGGGACGGAGTCTGCGATTGGAGCCGCGGCGACCTCCACCGACCGCCGGAACGCCGCCGGGACGGCCGCCGCTCCTGAAACCAGCCGCCCGGGCCGCCAGGCCGGTTCCGCTGCCAGGCGATGACCGGGTGGTCAAGCATCGGCCTCGTCTCTCCGATGGAGTCCCGACCGCTCTCCACGGGAGACCCGATGCTCGCCGCCCTGTCTGCCGCCACCACCGTGCTCTTCGTCCTATCCGGTGGTGTGGTCGGGATCCGGCTGATCCTGCTCGCCCGGAGGACCGGCGGCTTCGCGGAGTGGATGCTCGGCCCTGGCCTGCTGTTGATCACGGGCATCGGCTACCCCGCCCTGATCGTCGGCAACGGGCTCGCCGAGCGCGAGTCCGATGCAGGGCGGCTCGTGCTGTTGATCGCCATGCTGCTGATGAGCATCGGCTGGGCCCTGGTCTGGACCTTTACCTGGCGGGTCTTCCGCCCCGAATCGCGCTGGGCGATCGGCCTCGTCTGGCTCGCCTATGCAACGCTCGTGGTCTGCCTCGGTCAGAGCACGGTCCTGGCCTTCACGGTGGCCAGCCCGAGCGAGCTGCGGGTGCCCGGCTGGGGTGCCATCGGCGTCCAGGTCAACGCCGTGGCGCTGTACCTCTGGACCGCGCTCGAGGCCTTCCGGTACCACGGCCTGTTGAAGAAGCGCATCGCGCTCGGGCTGACCACTGCCACGGTCGTGAACCGCTTCTTCCTCTGGGGGCTCGTCGCGGTCTTCTCCGCGCTCAGCATGGCCGCACCGCTCTCGGCGGCGTTGCGCGGCCTCGACTTCATGGATCATCCCTTCCTGCTGCTCTGCGTCTCGGTGGGCGGAGCCGCGACCGCGCTGACGCTGTACCTCGCCTTCCTGCCTCCGAAGGCCTACCTCGCCCGGCTCGAGGCGCGCGGGCGCCAGACGCACGGCTGAGCCCTGCCGGGTCCGCGACGGATCGCCTGCCCGTCGGTCGGCTGTGGTAGCTTGCTCGCCGCGGGGCGACCCAGTCCCGCGCGAGGCCGATGCCGCAGATCCGAACGGAACATGTCGAGGACGGCCGCGATCTGAGCGGAGAGCGCGCCGAAGACGGTCGCGTCCTGCGCGGAGAGCGAAACCGCGAGGCGATCGTCGACGCCTTGTACCATCTGATCCGGGCCGGCGCTCCGCAGCCGACGGCTCGCCAGGTGGCGGAGCGCGCCGGCGTGCAACCTCGCACGGTCTTTCGCCACTTCCAGGACATGGCGAGCTTGAACGCGGAGCTCAGCGCCCGCGTGGCGGCGGAGGTGAGGCCGTTGCTCGAACGAGCCTCCGGCGAGGGAAACCTCGACGAGCGTGTCCGGACGACCGCCCGCGCCCGGGCCGACGCGTTCGAACGCCTGGCACCGTTCGAAAGGTCTTCGCGCGCCCTGCGATCCCGCCTGGCTTTCGTGCAGGAGGCCCACGAGCGCACCGTTCGGGAGCTTCGCCGGGATCTCCAGCGCGCCTTGCCGGAGACCACTTCGATGTCCGCGGAGGACGTGGCCGCGCTCGAGATGCTCTTCTCCTTCGAGGCCTGGGAGCGGCTGCGCGTCGATCAGTCGCTGACCCGGGAGCAGGCGCTTCGCGTGGTCGAGCACGCCGCTCTTGCGGTACTCGCGCCCGTGATCGATCCGGGCCGGCGAAAGCAGCCGACCCGTTGAGACGTGAAGGAGACTCCGTGAGCGAATCCCCCTTCGACACCCGACTGCAGCTGACAGGGCCCTGGCGCTCGCCGGCACAGATGCTCGCGGAGCAGGACATCGGCGGACGCACGTCGATCCACGACGACGCGACCGCGCGGAAGGTCGGCTTTCAGGGGGGCACGATCGAGGGCCCGACCCACTTCAGTCAGTTCGTTCCGCTCGGGCACAGCCTGTTCGGCGATGCCTGGTTCGAGCGCGGATGTCTCTCTGCGCATTATCAGAACGCGTGCATCGAGGGCGAAGGGGTCCAGGCCTGGGTCGAGCCCCTTGCAGGCGACGCGTCGCGTACACGCGGTGGCATGGTCAAGCGCGACGGCTCCCCGGTTCTCTCCGCGACCCTCTCCGTGGGTCCGGACCACGGCGAGACCGAGCTCGACGCGCTGCTGGCCAGGCTCCGACCCGCGGAGAAGCTCGTGATCCTGCAAGACCTGCGGATCGGCATGAAGGGCGCCGAGCTCGAGCGCGTCAAGATGGACTTCGATCAGCCCATGGGTCCTCTCTACCCGTTCACCCTCGCACAGAAGCTCGCCGTCATCACCGAGCCGTGCAGCTACTACGGGCCCCAGACCGGCGACTCACCCTGGGGTCGGCCGATCGTTCCGCTCGAGATGATCAGCGTGCTGACCCAGTCCACCAGTCCCCGGGCGAAGTTCCCGGTGCGCCCGGCCGTCGGCCTCTTCGTGAACCAGGAGATCCGCCTGGAGCGCGGTCCTCTCTTCGTCGGGGACGAGTACCTGATCGAGCGCGAGATCGTCGCGCTCAGCGAGAGCCGGCGCGCGGAGTCGTTGTGGATACGCAGCACCGTCCGCGACGCCGGCAGCGAAGAGGTCGTGGCCACCACGCTGCTGAACAGCGCCGTCATGAAGGCCTCCTACCCCGACTACGAGGAGGAGCGAGCCGCGCTGTAGCGGCGGCTCGTCCCTCTGGTCTCAGCCACGAGGAACCCGATGAAAGCCCTGCGCACCCCCGACACCCGTTTCGAGAACCTGCCGGGCTACCCCTTCGCTCCCCGCTACACCGACGTTCCGGACGGCGAAGGCGGAAGCCTGCGCATCCATCATGTCGACGAGGGGCCCCGCGACGGCCCCGTCGTGCTCTGCATGCACGGCCAGCCGACCTGGAGCTACCTGTACCGGCACATGATCCCCGTCCTGAGCGAGGCCGGGCTGCGCGTGCTGGCGCCGGACCTCGTGGGTTTCGGACGCTCCGACAAGCCGGCGCGCCGGGAGGACTACAGCTACCAGCGGCAGGTGGACTGGCTGACGGCCTGGCTGGTGCAGAACGACGTCCGCGGCGCGACCTTCGTCGGACAGGATTGGGGCGGCCTGATCGGGTTGCGCATGGTGGCCGAGAACCCCGAGCGTTTCGATCGGGTCGTCGCCGCCAATACCGGCATCCCGACGCCAGGCCCGATCCCGCAGGAGCGGATCGATGCCGTGCGCGAGTACCGCACCAGCAAGCCGACCCCGACCCTGCCCGAGGTGATGGCGGCGATCGGGAACCCCGATCCGACCCAGCCCGAGATGGCCTTCGCCCACTGGCAGAAGTGGACCTGGGAGTCCGAGGACATGCCGGTCGCGATGATGATCGCCGGCTCGATCGACGGACGCAGCCTCTCCCCCGAGGAGGTCGCCGCCTACGACGCCCCCTTCCCGGATCCGTCGTACAAGATGGGTCCACGCGCGATGCCGAGCCAGGTACCGACGCTGCCGGACGACCCCTCGCTGCCCGCCAACGAGCGCGCCTGGGAGGCCTTCCGACGCTTCGACAAGCCCTTCCTTTGTGCGTTCACCGACAACGACCCGGTCACGCGTGGCGCCGACCAGCGTTTTCGAAAAGAGGTCCCCGGCGCGAAGGACCAGCCCCACGTGACGATCGAGGGGGGCGGGCACTTCCTGCAGGAAGGGCGCGGCGAGCAACTGGCGCGCATCGTGGCGGATTTCGTCGCCTCGAGCTGAGCCCCGGGAGGGCGGCCATGAAGACCCTGCGCTTCTACTTCGATCCGATCTCCTCGAACGCCTACCTCGCGTGGCTTCGCATGCCGGAGCTGGCTCGTCGCTTCGAGCTCGAGGTGGAGCCGATCCCGGTCCTCTTCGCCGCGCTCCTCGAGGCCAATGGGCAGCTCGGCCCCGCGGAAATCCGGCCGAAGGCGCGCTGGATGGCGCGCAACACGCTGCGCAAGGCGGCGATCCTCGGGGTTTCCCTTCGGCCCCCGCCCTCTCATCCCTTCAACCCCCTGCTTGCGCTGCGCGTCTCCTCGCTCGCGCTCCCCCTCGCGGACAAGCGCGCGCTGGTCGGCGCGCTGCTCGACGCCACCTGGGCCCGCCAGCTCGACGTGAGCGACCCCGAGGTGGTCGCACGGATCGCCGAGGAGGCGGGCCTTGCCGACGGAGCCGGGCTCGTCGAGCAGACCCGGAACCCCGAGATCAAGCAGCGCCTTCGCCAGCAGACCGACGATGCGATCGCGGCCGGCGTGTTCGGCGTGCCGATGTTCGAGGCCGAGGGCGAGCTCTTCTGGGGCTACGACGATCTGCCCTACCTCGAGATGGTGCTGGCGGGCGAGGACCCGTTGGACCCGGAGGAGGCCGCCTACTGGGGCGGCGGCCCGCCCCGGCCCTCCTCGATGCGGCGCCAGTTCCGGGAGACCGCCCCGAAGAGCTGGCAGCGCGAGGCCGAGGAGCGGAAGCAGCGCGGCGAGTCCTAGCTACGCCCCGCCCTTCTCGTAGTGGGGCTGATACAGCTGGGCGCGAACGCCGCCGGGCATGCTGAAGTGCGTCGCCAGTCCGAAGCCCACGTCCTGCGCCGGACCCTCGAACTCGACGCCTCGGCCCTCGAGCTCGGCCATGGTCTTGCTCACGTCCTCGCAGTAGAACGAGACGTCGTGGGTACCGGCCGGCGCACCGTGCTGGCGCGTCTCGTCCGCGGGATGCACGCCCATGTCGGCTTCGGGAAGGTCGAAGATCAGCCATCCCCCACCCACATCGGTGTGGGGAAAGCCGAGCTTGTCCCGGATGAAGGCCCGCAGCGCCTCCGGCTCCGAGGAGTAGAACATGGTGTGAACGCCCTGGATCATCGCTGGGTCCTCCCGCGCGACACAGGATGCAACGGACAAGACCCCCCAAGCAAGCCTGTGCCATCCTTGCACGCCAGGCCCGGATCGCGTCCACGGGCCCTCGGGAGGCCCTGATGAACGATCGAGTCTGCGTCGTCACCGGCGTGGGACCGGGGACCGGCTCGGCCCTCGTACGCCGCTTCGCGGAAGACGGCTACCAGGTCGCGATGCTCGCTCGCGACGCCGGGCGGCTCGAAGCGCTGGCCTCGGAAGTGCCGGGCACCCATGCCTTTCCCGTGGACGTCAGCGACCTCGAGGCCATGCGTGCGTGTCTCACCGAGCTGGCCGGCCGGCTCGGCGCACCTCGGGTGCTGCTCTGGAACGCCGTGGCCGGGGGCTTCGGACCCTTCGAGGACGTCACCCCCGTCCAGCTCGAAGCCCGCTTCCGTGTGAACGTCACCGCGTTCCTCGCGGCCGTCCAGACGCTGGCGCCGGCCATGATCGAAGCCGGCGACGGAGCGGTGATCGCGACCGGCAACACCTCGGCCTGGCGCGGGAAGGCGAACTTCGCCGGCTTCGCACCGACCAAGGCCGCCCAGCGGATCCTGGCGCAGTCGATGGCCAGGAGCCTCGGACCGCGCGGGGTCCACGTCGCCTACGTGGTCATCGATGCCGTGATCGACGTCCCGTGGACGCGGCAGGCGATGCCGGACGCGCCCGACGACTTCTTCATCCAGCCTCGAGGGATCGCCGAGTCGGTCCACCACCTCGCACACCAGGAGCGGTCGGCGTGGACCTTCGAGCTCGACCTCCGCCCGGGCGGAGAGTCCTGGTAGGACCCTGGCGACGGCCCGTGCGAGGCGAGCCACCTGCGATCCGGGCCGAACCGTGCGAGCCGGGGGGCACCGGCCTACCCTGGCAGCGCCGCCCGGCCCATGGAGAGCGACCCGAAGCATGGCCGACATCACCGTTCGCAAGATCCGTTTCGCGTTCGACGAGAGCTGGGATCTCCAGGCTTCGCCGGAAGAGCTCGCGACCACCCTGCCCGCGCTCGGCCTGTCGCTCACCATGCCGTACCTGGAGCCCTACCTGATCCGGACGATGAAGGTCGCGATCAAGCAGATCGAGGACCCGGGCCTCGCCGAGGACGCGCGCCGTTTCTCGCAGCAGGAAGGCCACCACTACCGCAATCACGCCGTGTTCAACGAGCAGGTCCGCGATCACTTCGGCCCGGAGACGGCGACCTCGATTCGCGCGATCGAGAAGGGCCTCGAGGCCGACTATCAGCGCTTCACCCGGGAGAAGTCGCTGCGTTTCAACCTGGCCTACGCCGAGGGCTTCGAGGCGATGACCTGCTCGGGTGCGCTCGCCCTGGCCAACCAGATGGGCAGCGGGAACACACCGATGATGCCCGGTGGCGACCTCTGGGCCTGGCACATGGTCGAGGAGATCGAGCACCGCACGGTGGCCTTCGACGTCTATCACCATCTCGTCGGCAGCTACCCCTACCGCATCCTGCGCGGCGCCTGGGCCCAGTGGCACTACCTCCGCTACGTGATGCGCTTCGCGTCCTGCATGGCCGAGGCGCTCGGCACGAAGCTGGTCCGGCCGCGCTCGGCGATGCACCGCGA
>JAJDAR010000009.1 GCA_029261775.1 Deltaproteobacteria bacterium
CACGCCGCTCCTTCCCAACACCCGGACGAGGTCGCCCTGTCGTTGCACGCCCAGCTTGCGGAACACGCTCTTCAGCTGGGTGCGGACGGTCTCGGGGGACCGTTCGGTTCGCACGGCGAAGGCCCCGACCGTCTCTCCCAAGGCGATCGCCACCGCGAGCCGGCTCTCCGCCGGTGTCAGGCCGTACAGTCGTTCCAGCAGAGGCGCGTCCGGGACCGTGTGCAGATCCGGATCGACGACCAACAAGCTGGCGATCAGGTCTCCGGGCGCCTGGTCCGCGAGGGGCGCACCGCGCACGAGCATCACGCTGAGGGGCGGGCGGCCGGCGGACCGCGACACCGACGCGGCCTGGGGCTCGACGCCCCGTCCGATCGCCTGCATCACGAGCTGGTCGAGCGGCCCCTGGTCCTCCGCGGCGTGCGTCCGGAGCCGTCCGTCGTCGAGCGACAGCCCATCGTCCTTGGCCAGGATCATCCTCATCGGTGCACTGATCCAACGGACCGCGCCGGTGCCGTCGAGCTGCACGACACCCAGTGGAGCCGAATCGAGCACCGCCCGCGTCGTCGCCAGCCCGTGGTCGCTGGCCCGGAGCTCGCCCCGCTGCCGGCAGGCGACGGCGAGATGGGCGTCGACGTGGCTGCACAGCTCGAGATCCCCGCGCGTGAAGGGCCGGACGCCATAGATGCCCCAACCGAACCCGGGGAAGCCTGCCGTTCCGTGTTGGTAGCTGCTGACCACCTCGACCGGCAGGAACCCCTGCGGCCGCATGAACTCGCGATAAAAGGCCGTCTCGAGGACCTCCGCCTCGCTGATCTGCTCCTTCATGTAGAGCAGCTCGCCCAGCCGGTCGCGGAAAGACCCGATCCAGGGAAGGCCCTCGGGGCAGAGGCGGAGGTACACCTCCCGGAACCGCGGATCGAGCGCGCTCGTGCAGGTGAGGCGGCCGGAGGCCTCCTGGGTCTCGACGGACGGGAAGATCGCCACGAAGGCACCGCCGAACCGTTCGCTCAGCCACTCGGCGAGGCCCTTCAGGACGCTGGGGTCGGCTCGCTCGACGTGGATCCGGCGGATCCACTCCAACAGGGGGCCGGGGTCTTCGATCCAACGGCTGCTCAGGATTGGCGAACTTCGATCCATGTGGCCTCGGGTCGCAGCGGTGCGCGCGGGTCGTCCACACTAACACGCCGCCTCGGGATCGAAGATGTGCCAATTTCGGCACATCATGCACGTCGACCCCGCGTTCAGCGCAACGCGCCGGCTCGACGCGCTAGCCGGGGACCGACAGACGCGGGTTCCGGGCCGCGCGGACGTCTTCGAGGCGTGCATGGCAGGCGTCGCGCCATGGATCCCCCTCCGGCGCCAGGACGTAGAAGCGATCCTCGACGATCGCTTCGAGCATCCGATCTGCGATCACGCCCGGGTCGGCGCCGCCCTGGGTCGCGGTGCGGATCGCGGCCTCGACCGTCCGGGTCTCGGGGGGCAGCTCGTCGTCGCTCCCGCGCTTCAGGTGCGCAGGCCGATTCCGGTCGGCCTCGCCGATCCGCGTCGCGATCAGCTCCGGGCAGACCACGCTCACGCCGATCGGCGCCTGCTTCATGTGCAGCTCGTGGTACAGGCTCTCGGACAGGGCGAGCACGGCGTGCTTGCTCATGAAGTAGGCCCCCGAGAGAGGTCCCGAGGTGAGGGCGGCCATCGAGGCCGTGTTCACGATGTGTCCGGGCTCGCCCTGTGCGAGCAGGATCGGAACGAAGCTGCGGATGCCGTGGATCACGCCCCAGGTGTTGACGCCGAGCACCCACTCGTAGTCCGAGACGGAGGCCTCCCAGCTGAGCCCGCCCGCGAACACCCCCGCGTTGTTGCAGACGACGTGGACGCCGCCGAAGGCATCGACGGTCCGATCCGCCAGGCGATGGACGGCGTCCGCCTGCGACACGTCGGCGACCACGCCCTGGGCCTCGACACCGCGCGCCTCGAGATCCTTGACCGTCTCCTGCAAGGAGCCCGGCTCCACGTCGGACACCACGACCTTCATGCCCTCGGCACCCAGCCGTCGGGCCATCGCGCGGCCGATCCCGCTGGCCCCGCCCGTGACGACTGCGACCTTGCCGCTCAGCTCCTTCACCGTGGCTCTCCTTCGTGTGGACGGGCAGGGTGGGACGGTGCCGCCTCGACGGCAAGGCCGGCTGCGTCGTCCAGCGGGGCCTCAGCCGGAATCGCGTCGGGCAGGGCAGGCAAGGCGCCGGACCGCTCGCCCGACGCGAAGCGGCCGTGCTGCAGGAAGTGCACGGTCTCGTCGGCCACGACCTCGTGGGTGCGGATCCGGACGTGCCCGCTCTCGACGAGTCGGAAGTCGGTCATGCCGGGCAGTCGCGTCGAGGCCACCGACACGATGCCGTCCGTGCGGCCGCTCATCAGCCATCGCCCGAGCTGCGACGCCATCGGGTGGGCGGCCGCGATCACCCCGAGCTCGTAGTCGGGTGCGGGAAGCCGGTTCGGCAGGCTGCCGGCGTCGGTCCCGAGCTGGGCCGCCGTCGGTCCCAGGATGGGGGCGAACCAGGGGTCGTCGCCGAAGCGGTCCACCAGCTCGCTCCCCTGGTTCGGGGGCGCGAGCATCACGACCCGGCCGAGACCCTCGGGTCGATGTTCGGCCAGCAGGGCACGGACCAGGATGCCGCCCAGGGAGTGGCCGACGAAGTGCACCGGGTCGGCCCCGGGGCAGCAGTCCTCGACGGCGGCCCGAAGGTGGGCCACCAGGCTCTCCGGCGGATCCGAGCGGGAGGGATAGCCGAGGTTGTGGACGCGGTAGCCCTCCCTCGCGAGGCGCTCCTCGAGGGGTCGCATGGCCCGGGGTGCCCGCGCCAGGCCGTGGAGGAGGACGACCCGATCCACGGCCTCCATCGGCTCGGCTCCGCTCGCGGGCGCCACCCACGTCAGCAGCAGCGCGAGGCCCAAGGGTAGCCGCAGCGCGAGGCCCAGGATCACCAGACGGGGTGCGGAGCGGCGGGAGCGGGGCGGCATGGAGCCAGCCTAGGAAGCCGCCGGCGCGCCGCCGCCCCCGGGCGCCGTACGTCCTAAGCTCCCGCCGTGAGCTGGCTCGACGCGTTTCCCGACAGCGCCTGGGAGCGTCCCGAGATGGTGGGCTTCGATCGCGAGCCCGCTCGCGCCCCGCTGGTCTCCTTCGACGATCCGGAGGGCGCGGCTCGCGGGCCCCGCGAAGCCTCGCGCTGGTTCCTGCCGCTCGAGGGGGCCTGGGCCTTCAGGCTCTTCGATGCGCCGCACGAGGTGCCCGATCTCGCGACGGAGCCCCGCTACGACGACGCGGGCTGGGATCGCATCCAGGTGCCCGGCTGCTGGACGCGCCAGGGTTTCGATCATCCGCACTACACGAACGTGCAGATGCCCTTCGCCGAACGTCCGCCCCACGTGCCCCGACACAACCCGACGGGGGTGTATCGCCGACGCTTCGATCTGCCCGCCAGCTGGCGGTCGCGCCGCGTGGTCCTGCACCTGGGCGGAGCGGAGAGCCTGGTCTACGTGCTCGTGAACGGCCGGCCGGTCGGGCTCTCCAAGGACTCACGCCTGCCGGCCGAGTTCGACATCACCTCCTCCCTCGTCTCCGGGGCGAACCTGATCGTGGCGATCGTCGTGCGTTGGTGCGACGGCACCTTTCTGGAAGATCAGGACCACTGGTTCCACGCGGGGCTGCACCGGGAGGTGTTCCTGCGCGCCACCCCGAAGACCCGCATCGACGACCTGCGGGTCGTGGCCGACTACGACCCCGAGGCGGAGCTCGCGACCCTCGAGGTGGAAGCGCGGATCGCGCCCGCTTGCGATCCGGCGGACGGTCTCCGCGTTCGGGCCGAGCTGCTCCTCCCGAACGGGCGACCGGCGCTGCGAACCCCCCTCGAGGCGGAGGTGGCGACCCGGTCCGGCCATTTCGCCGACCCGTACCTCTACGCGGGCGCCGTGGCGGCCCTGCGGGCCGACGTGCCGCGCGCCAGGCCCTGGACGGCCGAGACCCCGGAGCTCCACACGCTGGTCACGAGCCTCCTCGACGCCGACGGTCGGGTCCTCGAGTGCGTGAGCCAGAGGGTCGGCTTTCGTCGGGTCGAGGTGGTGGGCCGCGAGCTGCGGGTCAACGGTCAGGCGATCCGGGTCCGGGGCGTGAACCGCCACGACCACCACCCGGTCACGGGCAAGACGCTGCGCCTGGACGAGATGCGCGCCGAGCTCGTCGCGATGAAGCGGCACCACGTCAATGCCATCCGCACGGCGCACTATCCGAACGATCCGCGGCTCCTCGATCTGTGCGACGAGCTGGGCTTGTACGTCGTGGACGAGGCGAACGTCGAGGCCCATGCGTACTGGGCCGAGCTGTG
>JAJDAR010000010.1 GCA_029261775.1 Deltaproteobacteria bacterium
GGCATCGAGAAGCTCGCGCAGCTCCTCGTGGCCGAGCAGATCCCGCAGCATGTCCCGATCGAGGGTGAGCGCCTGGGCGCGACGCTCGGCCACCGGCGTATCGCCCTGGTAGAGGTACGCGGCGGTGTACGCGAACACGAGGGACCGGGCGAACGGCGAGGCGCGCGGGGTCTCGACCTCGTCGATCCGGATCTTGCGGCTGCGCAGGTCCCGGAGCAGCTCGACCAGGCTCGGCACGTCGAAGACGTCCTGCAGGCAGCTGCGATAGGTCTCGAGCATGATGGGGAAGGAGGGGAACTCGCGAGCGACCGCCAGCAGGTTCTGCGCGCGCAGCCGCTGCGTCCACAGCGGGGTACGGCCACCGGGCCGCGAGCGAGGCAGCAGCAAGGCGCGGGCGGCGTTCTCCCGGAACTGTCCCGCGAACAGCGCCGAGCGCTCGAGCTGCGAGACGATCAGGTCCTCGACCTCGTCGGGTTCGGGCAGGAAGGTGGAGAGCGGCGGCAGCTCCTCGGCATCGGCGAAGCGCAGCACGATGCCATCGTCGCTCCAGAGCGTCTGCACTTCGTAGCCCTTCTCGGCACCGATCCGCGCCTCGATCGCCAGCGCCCAGGGCGCGTGCAGGCGCGAGCCGAAGGGACTGAGCAGGCACACGCGCCAATCGCCGAGCTCGTCGCGAAAGCGCTCGATCGTCAGGGCCCGATCGGTCGGCAACGACCCGGTCGCGGCCTGCTGCTCGATCACGTAGTCCAGCAGGTTGCGGGCGGCAAAGGCGTCGAGGCCGAAGCCCTCCCGCAGCCAGCCTTCCCCCGCGCGGCGCCCCGCGTGCAGCTCCCCGCCGCCCGCAACGCGGCAGTGCTCCGCGAGCTCCCGGACGAAGCGCCCGAGGGAGCGACCCAGCTCGATCGGGCGGCCCGGGCCGTCCCCACGCCAGAACGGAAGCTTGCCGACCTCGCCAGGTGCGGGCGCCACGACGACCCGGTCCCGGGTGATCTCGGTGACCCGCCAGGTCGAGGCACCCAGCGTGATCGTCTCGCCTGCGCGGGTCTCGTGGACCATCTCCTCGTCGAGCTCGCCGATGCGGGGACCGTCCGGCCCCATGTGGACGGCGTAGAGCCCGCGGTCCGGGATGGTGCCACCGGAGAGCAGCGCGATCTGGCTGCTGCCGCGGCGCCCCTCGATGCGGTCCGCTTGGCGATCCCAGAGGAGTCGCGGGCGCAGCTCCGCAAAGGCCGTCGAGGGATAACGGCCCGCCAGCATGTCGAGAACCGCTTCGAGCAGCTCCCGGGAGAGATCCCGGTAGCTCGCCGTGCGTGCGATGCGACCCGCGAGCTCCGCGACGTCCCAGATGTCCATCGAAGCCATCGCCACGATCTGCTGCGCCAGCACGTCGAGCGGGTTCCGGGGCACCTGGATCGGCTCGACCTCGCCCCGCCGCATGCCCTCGGCGACGACGGTCGCCTCGAGCAGGTCGCCCCGGTGCTTCGGGAAGATCCGACCCTTGCTGGGCACGCCGACCTGGTGCCCGGCCCGACCGACGCGTTGCAGGCCCCGGGCGACCGCGCCCGGCGACTCGACCATCAACGCCAGGTCGACGGCTCCCATGTCGATGCCCAGCTCGAGGCTGCTCGTGGCGACGATCGCGCGCAGCGTGCCGTCCTTCAGGCTCTCCTCGATCTCCGTTCGCTTCGCGTGGGCGATGCTGCCGTGGTGTGCGCGCACCAGCTCCTCGCCGGCCAGCTCGTTCAGGCGCGCGGCCAGGCGTTCGCAGAGGCCGCGGCTGTTCACGAACAGGATCGTGCTGCGGTGCGACTGGATGGCCGCCAGGAGCTCCGGATAGATCGCCGGCCACAGGCTGGTATCCGGGTCCTCGGAGGCAGCCCCGTTCGAGTCCTTGGGCTCCGCCGCGGGCGCGCGGTGCTCGCCGGGGCGGGTCATGTCGGGCACGGGCACCGAGAGTTCGAGATCGAGGAGCGGTGCGCGACTCGCGTCCACGATCTCGACGGCTCGATCCCCACCCAGGAAGCGGGCGACCTCCTCGGCCGGTCGCGCGGTCGCAGAGAGGCCGATCCGCTGGGGATCCGCGCCCGTCAGTGCCGCCACGCGCTCCAGCGAGAGGGCCAGGTGGGCGCCGCGCTTGGTGGGCGCGAGCGCATGGATCTCGTCGACGATCACCGTCTCCACCGTCCGCAGGGTCTCGCGCTGGGCCGATCCGAGGATGAGGTAGAGGGACTCCGGGGTGGTGATCAGGATCTCCGCCGGATGCCTTGCCTGCGCGCGGCGTTCCTTCTGGGGCGTGTCGCCCGTCCGGACCGCCACGCGCGGCACCCGGAACTCCTCCGTCCGCCCGAGGCTGCGAGCCGCGCGCTCGATCCCCACCCGTGGCTCCCGCAGGTTGCGCTCGATGTCGTAGACCAGGGCCTTGAGCGGCGACACGTAGAGCACCCGCACGCCCGGCCGATCCTCGAGGGCCGCGGCTGGCAACCGTCCGAGCCGATCGAGGCAGGCGAAGAACGCGGCCAGGGTCTTGCCGCTCCCGGTCGGGGCGATCAGCAGCGCGTTCGCGCCCGCCTGGAGGAGGGGCCATCCCCGGGCCTGGACCTCGGTCGGCGCGTCGAAGCTGGCGTCGAACCAGTGGCGCGCCGACTCACCGAAACCGGCGAGCGCTGCCGCCGGGGGTGAGGGAGACGGCATCGCTCGAGGGTATCGCGGGCTGCTACAGGATGCCTCGCCCGTCCGGCGGCTGGTGCCGCTGCACGGCAGCAGTCGTCGACCCGGGTGGCCTCAGGAGCCGGCCCGCGACTCGATCCAAGCGTCCACCTCCTCCTCGAGGAGCTCGAGCGGGCGGGCGCCTCCGTCGAGCACCAGCGCGTGGAAGGCGCGCAGGTCGAACGCGCTGCCCAGGGCCTCGCGGGCCCGATCCCGCAGCTCGAGGATCTTCAGCTGACCGATCTTGTAGGCACAGGCCTGCCCCGGCGCGACGACGTAGCGCTCGACCTCTCGCGCGACGTCCGAGGGCGCCATGCCCGTGAGCGACACCATCGTCTCGATCGCGTGCTCGCGACTCCATCCCTTGGCATGGAGACCGGTGTCGACGACCAGACGCACGGCCCGGAAGTTCTCGGCTTGCAGCTGACCCAGACGGTCTTCGGGAGTCGGCAACAGGCCGACCTCTCCCGCCAGCCGCTCCGCGTAGAGCGCCCATCCCTCGGAGAAGGCGGTGAACGGGACGAAGCGTCGGAACAGCGGGAGCTCGGCGCTCTCCATGGCCAGCGCGATCTGGAGGTGGTGACCGGGCACCGCTTCGTGGAAGGTCAGCGTGCGCACCCCGAAGCGCGGGCTCTCGTCGAGGTGGGCCAGGTTCTTGTAGAAGATGGCGGGCTTCGAGCCGTCGAGGGGAGCGGGATTGTAGTAGGCGCCGGCCGAGCCCCCTTCGAGAAAGACCGGCACGCGCTCCACGGCGACCGGGGCCCGGGGAACCCGCGTGAACCACTCCGGCAGACGCGCCGAGGCCTCTTCGATCACCGCCCGATGATCCGCCAGGATCTCCTCGCGCCCGCGCGCGTCGTCGCTGTACCGCTGGCCCGGCTCCCGGGAGAGGGCCTGCAGGCCCTGAACCGGATCCTCCACGGGCGTGCCTCGTGCAGCGAAGAGCCGGCGCATCTCGGCGTGGATACGCGCGACCTCGGCGTGCCCGAGCGCGTGGACCTGGTCTGGCGTGAGACGGGTGGTGGTATGGCCGCGCAGCGCCCATGCGTAGTAGGCGTGCCCCTGCGGCAGATGCGAGGCCCCCGGCCGATCCTCCGCCCGAGCCTGGAGCTTGCCCAGGGCTGCGTCGAGCCGCGCGTAGGCGGGCAACAGGCTACCGCTCAGGATCGCGACGGCGCGCTCCACCAGCCGAGCTGCGGTGCTCTCGTCGATCCCCTCGAGCTCGGCGCTCCGCTTCTCGAGCTTCGTGACCAGCACGTTCTGTTCCGGAGGCTTCGCCGTGAACTCCGCCATCCCCTCGCGGCTGCGCTCGATCACGAAACGCGGCGGGACGATGCCCGCCTCCGCCGCCTCCTCGACCCGGACGATCAGCTGGTCGACGGCGCCCTCCACGGCCGCGAGACGCGCGAGATAGGCTTGCGCGTCTCCCTCGTCGTGGATCTGGTGGACGTTGAGCAGGAAGTCCGGGAGGAAGCCCTGCCAGCCGTCGAAGGCATTGACCGGATACTCGTGCTGCGCGAAGGGCTCCCCCTCGATCCGATGCTCGAGCAGCCACTCGAGGATGCGATACGACGAACGCTGCTCCGCCGACAGCGGATCCCCGTCGTACTCCCGGAGCCCCGCGAGCACCCGTCGGGCGCGCGTCTGCTGGGACCGGAGCGCCTCGAGTGACAGGTCCTCCAGCTCGTCGGAGTGGAAGTCGAGGCCGTAGGGCTCCAGGACCCGCGCGTACGACAGCAGCATGGGATGCTGCAGCGCGAACGAGACCAGCTCGCGGGCGAAGAAGTGGTCGATCGACCACGGCTTGCCCCAGATCGACGGTCCCAGGAAGGCCGCCGCCGCCAGCAGCGCGATCGCGGCGATGGCTCGGAGCGGGCTCATCCTGCCCTCAGGTGACGATCCGGCTGACGGAGGCCTTCTCGGCCCAATGCGAGCTCGGGTTGTTCCGGAAATGCGGCGGCCGATCGGCGAGCACGCGGGTCTCGAGCCAGAGCCGCTTCAGGTGGCGCACGAGCCCCGCCTCGCGGTCGTCCTGGTAGGCCTTGCGGGCGTGCAGCACGTGATAGTTGTTCACAAACTGGATGTCGCCGGGCTCGAGGTCCATGAACACGTTGTAGGCGGGATCGCGCGTCATCGCGTCGACCCGCTGCATCGCGCGCTCGGCCACCGCATCGATGCGCGGAGCCTCGGAGTGACGCTGCGAGGCCAGGATGTAGGGCCGGATGTAGCGGACGAAGAGCCGATCCCCCCACGCCGTGAAGACGGGAAGCTCGTACCAGGGCCGCGTCCCGGGCGCCTCCTCGCCCCGGAAGTCGTAGGGCTGGGGCTCGTACAGGGCCGCGGCGAGCTCGGGCGCCTCGCGAACCAGGTCGTTGTGGATCGCCACCGCGTTGGCCACGGTCGACGCTCCGCCGCGCTTCGCCTTCTGCAGACACAAAAGCCCCACCAGGTCGGAGCCGTCGGAGTGGTACGGGAAGTCGAAGTCGCCCCCGAGCTCGTTGCCGCGCGACGTCTGATCCGTGCCCTGCTTGCCCTGGTCCGTCACGTCACCGAGCACGTGCCCGTGGCGGTTCTGTGCCCACGGCGCGCCGAGATGCATGCCGAGCCCCCAGTAGAGCAGCTCCATCTGGGCCTGGCTGTAGCGCTCGCGCGGCAGGCCTCGCAGCAGCACGAAGCCCCGCCCGTCGATCAGCTCGTGTTCGATCTTCTCCAGACGTGAAGCCAGGCCCGGGATCGGGAACTGCTCCCGACCGACGTCGAGCAGGTCGTCCCCCAGGCCCTCCGCATGGCGCAGGGCGGTGTCGAGCTCCTCGAGCTCGGCCGGCGAGAACGTCTCGGTCCAGGCCGCCGGATCGGCGACGTCGTCGGAGCGCCATTCGGCGTGGGTCTCCAGGACGCGAGGAGTGTGGCTCATGGGGCCTCCCTGGGGCTTCGGGTCGGAACGGACCTAGAGTACCGCCCCTGGACGCAGAAGGGGCCCCCGGTCTGCGACCGGAGGCCCCTCGGAATCGCTCGTCGTGCGCCGACCCTAGCGGAGGGTGAGCGCCGCGTTCGAGATCACGGGCGCATCGCGTTCCTTGCTCTTCGCATTCACGAAGACCGTGTCGCCCTCCTTCCACAGCGAGGTGACCATCGTCTCCCCCGGGAAGAAGACGCCGGCAAAGCGCGCCTGGTAGCGGGCCACCTGCGTCACGTCGCCTCCGAGCGCGTGGTCGACCGCGACCTTGCAGTTGATGCCGAAGGAGCACAGGCCGTGCAGGATCGGCACCTCGAAGCCGCCCATCTTGGCGAAGTCGGGGTCCGCATGGAGCGGGTTCTTGTCGCCCGACAGGCGATAGAGCAGCGCCTGCTGGGGCAGCGTCTTCGTCTCGACCACGTGGTCGGGATCGCGCTCCGGCGCCGCATTGCCGGCCTTGGGCCCGGCGTCTCCCCCGAACCCACCTTCGCCGCGCAGGAACAGCGAGAAGCGGTTGGTGAAGAGCGGCTCGCCGCCCTCCTCCTTCGTGTCCACCTCCATCACGACGAGCGCCGCCTTGCCCTTGTCGTAGATCCCGGCGATGCGCGACTGGTTCTCGAGCTTCGCGTTCGTCGGGAGCGGGCGGTGGATCTCGATGTCCTGCTCGCCGTGCAGCAGCATGGCGGGGTTGAACTCGAGGCCCGGCGTGTTCATCGCGCCGCCCATCGAGCTGAACACCGGCACCACGCCGAAGCTCGGCAGCACCTTCAGGTTCTTCTCGTACGTGTACTCGAGCTCGTTCGGATCGAGCTGGTTCGGAGCCCCGGCACCGAGGCCCAGGTGGTAGAGGATCACCTGGTCCTGGTGGTAGCTGCTCTTCGTGGGCTCGAAGGTGGCCTTCAAGGCCTTTTCGGGATCGATCGGCATGGTTCGCTCCTCAGCCCTTCATCATCTCGGCGATCTGCTTCATCTCGTCCCCGATGCTCCCGGGGATGATGAAGTCATCGGTGCTCCGGATCTGGTCCATGTGCGCCGCGACCTCCTCGATCGAGGGCTTCGCGTCGGCGCCGGCGATCCAGCCGGGGGCCAGACCGACGAAGATCCGGGCGAAGCGTCCGCCGCCCACCGAGAAGATCTCGTGGGTCAGCTCGCAGGTCTCCGAGACCAGGAAGCAGGAGAGCGGGGTCACGCACTCGGGATCGAGCTTGTCGGCGATCGGGCCGAGCAGCTCCTTGGTCAGCCGGGTGTTGGCGATCGGCGCGATCACGTTCGACTTGATCTGGTACTTCGCGCCTTCGACGGCGAGCACGTTCGACAGACCGACGAGGCCCATCTTGGCGGCGCCGTAGTTGGTCTGCCCGAAGTTGCCGAAGAGGCCGGCGGCCGACGCGGTGAACAGGAAACGGCCATAGCCGTTCTCCTTCATCACGCGGAAGGCCGGCTGGCTCACGTAGAAGGCGCCCTTCAGGTGGACGTCGATCACGATCTCGAGGTTCTTCGGCTCGAGCTTCGCGAACGAGGCGTCACGCAGGATGCCCGCGTTGTTGATGACGATGTCGACCTTGCTGAAGTTGTCGATCGCTGTCTGGATGATCGCCTCGCCACCCTCGGGCGTTGCGACGGAGTCGTAGTTGGCGACGGCCGTGCCACCGGCCTCGGTGATCTGCTTGACCACGTCGTCGGCCATGCTGCTGCCGCCGCCGGTCCCGTCGGCAGAGCCGCCGAGGTCGTTGACGACCACGTGGGCGCCGCGGCGCGCCAGCTCCAGGGCGTAGGTCTTGCCCAGACCACCACCGGCACCGGTGATGACGGCGACGCGGCCGTCGTAGCGGATCTCTTCGGACATGCAGGAATCTCCTCGAAGGAAAGGAAGGGGAAGGGGGAGAGCCGCGTCGTTCCCTCGCCGAGGGGGCGGCTGGCAGGCGCCCATGGTAGCGACCACCCCCCGGATTTCAGCCCCAACGACGCGGGGTTGGGGCCCACTGGACGCTGGGCCCCGACACCCGAGATTCGCTTCGTGGCGACCTCGGTGCGGGCGTCGGGGCGGGGCTGGGAACCGGGTACGCTCCGCTCGTCTCCTCTGCGGCGAGGCGACGCGGGGCGCCGCCCCTCAGGCCCGTGCGGACTGCCCGGGCCTCCGCGCACTCCGGGGCACTCGGCGATGAACCCGCCCTGGCGCGTGGACGCTTCGGTCTCGGAGCGTCGCTCGCTCCGGGTACCCGGCCCCCAGCCAAGGCTCCGCCAGCTGCGCGTTCGCTGGAGCCGACTTGCACGTCCACTGCCCGGGGGGCCGACGGAGATGCGCATGAGGCTCCCACGGTGCGCGTACCCGGCGCTGGCTAGGTCGGGGGCCGGGTACCCGGAGCGAGCGACGGGATGCGGCCGTGATGCGACGGCGCGCCGCCGAGGTTCAAAGCCGAGAGCCCCCGAACCCGGGCGGCTCGGATGCGCCGCGAGAAGCAACGGGGGCTTCGTTCGCGGACCTCGGTGCCTAGGAGTCGAGCGGAGCGTACCCGGTTCCCGACCCCGCCCCGAAGGCCGCGCCGAGAGGTCCGCCAGCCGCTGCCTAGCCCCGCAGGGCCTTGCTCATGACGCGGCGCTGGCTGTTGATCTGGCGGAGCTCTTCGACGGCGGCCTCGGCGACCTCGATGCCGGCGACCTCGTCGTCCTCGGACTTGAGCTCGTTCATGTCGACCCAGGCTCCGTACACGTCCTTGGTGCGGTCCGTGATGATCCCGGCCTTGAGCAGCGTCTTGATCAGCACGCGGAAGATGTTGGTGCTCTCCGTCATGCCCTTGCGACGGTCCTCTTCGGTGAAGGCCTCCAGGACGGCGCTGCGCACCCACTCCCACTCGAGCCCGAACTGCGGGTAGATCGCCTGCTTCTGCTCCGAGTTCACCAGGTTGAAGAGCAGGGTCTGGAAGCAGCGTGCCGCCCAGTCCTCGACCTGCATGTGCTCCTCTTCCGTCAGCTTCGGGACGGTCCTGTCCGCCCAGATCTTGCCGAAGCGGTGGTGGAAGGCCTCGTCGCTCATCACCAGCTGGATCAGGCGCTTCAGCGTGGGATCGTGCGTCCTCGACTGGAAGGTCGCGAAGGCGCCCATCGCCAGGCCCTCGATCAGCATCTGCATGCCGACCAGCTTCTTGTAGACCTGGCCGCTCTGGACGATTTCGTTCATCAGGCTGGCCAGCGTGGGCCCGCAGGCGATCGGCCCGCCCCAGGTCTTGTGGATGTAGTTCGAGAAGCCCGTGACGTGACGGGCCTCCTCGCGGGTCTGGTTCGCCGCGTACTCCTGGGCGCCCGGATCGCGCATGATGTGACAGAGGCTGGCCGAGAGGGACATCGCCCCCTGCTCGCCGTGCAGGATCGACGAGAGCGAGAAGCGGGTGCTCTCGTTGGCCAGCTGGATCTGCTGCCTCTCGTCGAGCCGCTCGACGACCGCGCAGTTGAGCTCGACGGTGAACTCGCGGGGCATCAGCAGCTCGTTCTCGATGTCGAAGGGCTGCGCGTCGAAGTCGATGTACTGCGGATCCTGCGGATCCCAGAAGTGGTCGCGCGTCGCGGAGATGATCCCGTCGAAGGCGTCGGTGCGGTCCGCGTACCGATCCACCTCGATCAGCGAGAGGAAGTCGTCGCGATCGACGGTGTTGTAGATGGGATCGTGGGTGATGTCGGACATGGAATGGGGGTCTCCGGTGGGGCGACTAACGTTGGGGGCGGCTCGGGTGGAGAGCGAGCAGGGTCTGCGTCACTTCCTCGCGGCTGGCGCGAGACGGGTCTTCGACCCACCAGGCCAGCACGCGCGTCGTCATGGCGGCGACCGCCTGGGCGGCGATCGCGGGCAGCACTTCCCGCGCCAGCTCGCCCTGGGCGAGGCGCGAGTCGAAGGCACGCTCGAGGCCCGGCACGATCGCGTCCATCACCTCCTCGCCGATCGTGGCGCTCTCTCCGCCGCGACCGAAGACGACGCGGATCAGGTCCCGCCGGTCCTCGGCGAAGGCGAGCAGCTCCTCGGTGCGAGCGCGCAGGAAGGCGCGGCTGCCGTCCTCGTGACCGCCCGAGGCGCGGTCCTGCCGTTCCCGGAGCTCCGAGAGGACCGTGAACACGATCTCCCGGAACAGCTCCTGCTTGTCCTTGAAGTGCAGGTAGAAGGTGCCCGTGGCCACGCCGGCACTGCGGGCGATCCTCGCACTCGTCACGGCGTGCAGGCCCTCGGCGGCGAACAACGCGGTGCCCGCCTCGACCAGGCGTCGGCGGGTGTCCTCGCGGCTGCGGGCCGGAGCGGTGGAACTGACGTTGCCTTCAGCGAATGACATCGAGTTCAGCGAGTGTATCCGACCTCTCGGCGACTTCCAGTGGCGCCGCGGCCCGGAAAACCTCGCAACCCCCTCGGGGGATCGGCATCTCATCCGCGAGGCGTCATCCTCGTCCGATCGACCCGCCCGGCCGCGCCACGACCGCAGCCGCCCAAGAGGCCCGCAGCCCATGTCCGCCCCGACCTTCGAGAGCCTGCTGACCCGCCACGGGCTTCCCGCCCTGGCCCGAGGCCCGATCACGACCCTGCAGGTGAACGTGGGCCTGCGCTGCGACCTGGCCTGCCACCACTGCCACGTGGAGGCGGGACCCAAGCGCACCGAGGCGATCGATGGCGCGCTCGCGGAGTGCGTGATCGCGCTGCTCGCGCGTTGCCCGGGGATCGACACCCTCGACCTGACCGGAGGCGCGCCGGAGCTCAGTCCGCATTTCCAGAGCCTGGTTCGCGGCGCTCGCGCCCTCGGCCGGCGGGTCATCGATCGCTGCAACCTGACCATCCTGCTCGAGCCCGGGCAGGAGGACACCGCCCGGTTCCTGGCCGACCAGGGCGCGGACGTGGTCGCTTCGCTGCCGTGCTACACGCCCTCCAAGGTCGATGCCCAGCGGGGCCGCAGCGTCTTCGAACGCAGCATCGAGGGCCTGCAGCGGTTGAACGCCCTGGGCTACGGACGCGGCGACGGCCTGCGCCTCGATCTCGTCTACAACCCGCTCGGCGCCACGCTTCCTCCCGACCAGGCGACGCTCGAAGCGGAGTACCGGGTCGAGCTGAAGGAGCGCTACGGGATCGTCTTCGATCACCTGCTGACGCTGACCAACATGCCGATCCAGCGCTTCGCCCGGACCCTCGCACGGGAAGGTCGGCACGACACCTATCTCGCTTTGCTCGCCGATCACTTCAACCCCGACACCGTGCCTGACCTGATGTGCCGCCACACGCTGTCGGTGGCCTGGGACGGCAGCCTGTACGATTGCGACTTCAACCAGGCGCTCGCCCTGCCCTCGGCCGGTCCTGCCTCGATCTTCGACCTGAAGGACCCGGAGCAGCTCCGGGACCTGCCGGTCCGCACGGCGGAGCACTGCCTCGGCTGTACGGCGGGTGCGGGCTCGAGCTGCAGCGGCTCCCTTCGCTGAACGTGCGAAACTCCGCCCCACGTACGGCATCGAGGATGGGGACACGGCCTCGCGCCGCTGGGAGACGAAGCACCATGACGGAACCCCCTGCCACGCCCGAGAGGTCGGAAACGGCCGCCGCCTCGACCGGATTCCCGGTGCGCAAGGTCCTCGCGGGCGTGGCCGCGATCGCGGCCCTGCTGCTGCTGGGACGCCTGCTTGGCGACAACATCGAGCCCTTCCGCAACTGGGTCGCCGGTCTCGGGGCACTCGGACCCCTGGTGTTCATCGTCGGCTACGCGGTCGCCGTCGTGGCCTTTGCGCCGGCGGCGGTCCTGACCATCGCCGCGGGCGGGATCTTCGGCCTGTGGCGCGGCGCCCTGTTCGTCTTCATCGCGGCGGTACTCGGCTCGACGGCCGCCTTCCTGGTGGCACGCTACGTGGCGCGCGGAGCGGTGGAGAAGAGGATCGAAGGGGATGCGCGCTTCGCGGCGATCGACCGCGCGATCGGCCGGGAGGGGCGCAAGATCGCGTTCCTGCTCCGCCTCACCCCGGCGATCCCGTTCAACCTGCTCAACTACGCCCTCGGCCTGACGAGGATCCGGCTCGCCGACTACGTGATCGCCTCTCTCGGCATGATCCCGGGGACTTTCCTCTACGTGTACCTGGGCTTCCTGGCGACCGAGACGGCGGCTGCGGCTGCGGGAGAGGGCGCGGAGCTGGGACGCTGGGCCGTGAACATCCTGGGCATCGTCGCCACCCTGGGCGTGACCGTCTACGTGACCGTGATCGCACGCCGCGCTCTGCGCGACGCCACCGAAGAGGAGGACCCCTCGTGAGCGAAGCGCTCCGCATCGATCCCTGGGACGAGCACAACCAGACGCTGGTGGCGAACGTCCATCCGGCCGACTGGACCAACCCCACCCCGTCCGGGCGATACAACCTCGTCGTCGTCGGGGCCGGAACGGGCGGGCTGATCACGGCGCTCGTGGCGTCGAGTCTCGGCGCCAAGGTGGCCCTGATCGAGCGCCACCTGATGGGCGGCGACTGTCTGAACGTCGGCTGCGTCCCCTCCAAGGCCGTCATCCGCGGGGCCGGGCTGGTGCACGACGCGCGCGAGGCGGCGAAGGTCGGCCTCGGCGTTCCCGACGACCGGCTCCCGGACTTCGCAGCAGTGATGGAGCGCATGCGTGAGGTCCGGGCTCGCATCAGCCACGAGGACTCCGCCAAGCGCTACAGCGACGAGTTCGGGATCGACGTCTACCTGGGTCAGGCCCGGTTCACCGGGGACGACCGCCTGGACGTGGACGGGACGGAGCTGCGTTTCAAGAAGGCGGTCATCGCGAGCGGCGCCCGGGCGGTGGCGCCGCCGATCCCGGGTCTCGCCGAGGCGGGCTACCTCGACAACGAAACCGTCTTCGAGCTGACCGAGCGCCCTGCGCGTGTCGCGGTGATCGGTGCCGGCCCGATCGGATGCGAGCTCACCCAGGCCTTCCGACGGCTGGGCTCCCAGGTGTTCATCCTCGAGCGGATGAAGCAGATCCTGACCCGCGAGGACCCGGATGCCGCCCGGATCGTCCAGGACGCGTTCGCCCGCGAAGGCGTCGAGATGGTCTTCGAGTGCCAGATCGAACGGGTCGAGCAACGCGGCAACGAGAAGGTCATCCATCTCTCGTGCCCCGAGAAGGGAAGCCGCGAGCTGGTCGTCGACGAGATCCTGGTGGGGGCCGGACGCGCCCCGAACGTCGAGGGACTCGGCCTCGAGACCGTGGGCGTCGAGTTCGACGAGCGGCAGGGCGTCCGCGTCGACGACCATCTGAGGACGACGAATCCCCGCATCTGGGCGGTCGGCGACGTGTGCATGCAGTGGAAGTTCACCCACGCTGCGGACGCGGCGGCCAAGATCGTCGTACAGAACGCGCTCTTCGCCGTCGGCCCCCTCGGCCGGAAGAAGCTCTCCGACCTGGTCATGCCCTGGTGCACGTACACCGAGCCGGAGATCGCCCATGTCGGGATGTACGCCCGGGACGCCGAGGAGAAGGGCGTCGAGATCGACACGTACAAGGTGGGCATGGAGGAGTCGAATCGCGCCGTGACGGACGGCCAGGAGGAAGGCTTCGTCAAGGTGCACGTCAAGAAGGGCACCGACCAGATCGTCGGCGCGACCATCGTCGCAGCGCACGCCGGCGACCTGATCACCCAGCTGACCCTGGCCATCACCCGGAAGATCGGGCTCGGCGCCTTCACGGGCGTCATCTATCCGTACCCGACCCAGAGCGACGCCATCAAGCGCGCGGCCGGCGCCTACACCCGCACCCGCCTGACCCCGACCGTGAAGCGCCTCTTCGAGCGCTGGCTGGCCTTTCAGCGCTGAGCGCCTGCCCGCGGGCTCGCTAGAGCAGCTCGAGAACGGCTTCGGGCGGGCGGCCGATCGCGGCCCGCGCCCCGCGGACCAGGATCGGCCTCTCCATCAGGATCGGGTGGGCAGCGATCGCTTCGACGATCTCCTCCTCGCCGGCATCGGGGTGGAGGCCGGCGGTGCCGAAGGCCTCCTCCTTCCGGCGCACCCACTCCTTTGCCGGCCGGCCGAGACGCTTCGCCAGGTCCTGGAGCTCGGCCCGGCTCAAGGGCTCCTCCAGGTAGAGCCGCTCCCCGAAGTCGAGACCCTTCTGCTCGAGCAGCTCCCGTGTCGCCCGGCTCTTCGAGCAGCGCGGATTGTGGAGGAGCAGCAGCCGGTCGTCGTCGGGGAGTGCCATCCGGGCACGTTAGCCCCGGACCCGGGGGTCGCCTAGCCTGCCGGCGTGTCCCTGCTGCGCTTCCTCGGATTGAAGAAGGACGACGCGCCCTCCGCCGAAGCGGAGACGGCGAGCGTGCGCGCGATCGCCGGTCGCCTCGAGCGTCTCGACGCGGCGACGGCCCGCCATCTCGCAGGCTTCGCCTACGTCCTCGCGCGGGTCGCCCACGCGGACTTCGACGTCGCGCCGGAGGAGGCGGACGAGATGCGCCGGGTCGTGGCCGAGCTCGGCGGGATCGACGCCGGCGAGGTCGACCTGGTGGTGGAGATCGCGAAGTCGCAGGCCCGGCTGCTCGGTGCCACGGAGAACTACGTGGTGACCCGCGAGTTCCGACGCTTCGCCACCCGCGCCCAGCGGGTCCGTCTGCTCGAGTGCATCTTCGCCGTTGCTGCAGCCGACGGGACGATCAGTGCCGAGGAGTCGGCGGAGATCATGGCGATCGCCGAAGAGCTCGGCTTCACCCGGGCCGAGGCCAACGCCTACCGCAGCCGCTACCGCGAGCAGATCCCGGAGCTGCGCCAGAGCTAGGCGGGTCGGATCAGGCGGCCAGCTGACCGGTGACCTCGACGCCCACCCGATCCGCGAAGTCCACGAACGACTCGCGCACCATCTGCGTGAACAGGGCCAGGTCGGGCACCAGGTTGTAGTCGGCGTTGATGCCCCAGGTGAGCTTGCCGTCGTAGCTGAAGAGGGCGATGCCGAGGCCGACCCCGGCGAGGAGCGGCACCACGGGCATCATCTCGACCAGCTTGGCGCCGAGCATGTAGAGCGGGAACTGCGGACCGGGCACGTTCGTGATGATGCTGTTCGTCTGCCCACCGATCGACTGCGCGCCGAGCGAGAGCAGCACGGGCGGCGTCCACTCGGCCACCTTCATGATCATGTCGATGCCGAGGGCGGCCTGGCTGTCCTTCAGCTCCTGCGTCGTCTCGTGGATCGCATGCAGGCGCTCGATCGGGTCGTCCATCTCGAGAGGAAGGTCGATGTTCCAGGAGGAGACACGGTTGCCCAGCGTCCCCCGGTCCGCGTCGGTGCGCATGCTGACCGGGGTCGAGACCCGGAAGCGGATCTCGGCCGGATCGCAGTTGCGGTGGATGAAGTAGCGCCGGAAGGCGCCGGCCGCGGTGTTCAGCACCACGTCGTTCACCGTCGCCTCCGAGGCGCGACGCACCGCCTTCACCTCTTCCAGCGGCATCGAGAGCCAGTCGAAGCGGCGGTGGGGCCCCAGGTCTCCGTTGATCGGCGTCTCCGAGGGCGGATCGAGGGCCTGCCCGAAGAGATCGCCCAGGGCATTCGCGCGCAACCGCAGCTCCTCGCCGAGGTCTTCGGTCTCGCGCCGGAAGTTGCGCCAGCTGCGCACCGCGCGAAGAGGCAGGCTCGCTCGCCGGACGAGCTCGTCGCGGAGGAGCTCTCCGTCGGTCGGAGCGGGCTTCGGAATGAAGCGAACGGGCTCGGGAATCTCCTTCTCGGGCGTGATCGACATCAGGATCTGCGCCAGATCCACGCCCGACATGCCGTCGATCATGCAGTGGTGGATCTTGCTCACCATGGCGAAGCGGTCGCCCTCGAGCCCCTCGACCACCCACATCTCCCAGAGCGGGCGCTCGCGATCCAGCTGCTGCGCCATCACCCGCGCTGCCAGGTCCTTGAGCTGATCGAGGCTCCCGGGCCTGGGAAGACTCGTGTGGCGGAGGTGGTAGTCGAGGTTGAAGTCGGCATCGTCGACCCAGACCGGATTGTTCGTGACCGGCGTCCAGCGGATCTTCTGCCGGTAGCGGGGAATCCGGTGCAGCACGGCTGCGGTCTTCGCGCGGATCGCCTGGAAGTCGACTCCGCCTCGGTCGGTCGCCAGGTCTCCGAGCTCGAAGATCTGCAGCCCGGCCACGTGCATGTGGGTGTGAGGATTCTCGGCCAGCAGGAAGCTGTTGTCCTGGGCACTCAATCGGTCGTAGCGGTAGCTCGGCATGGGGACCTCTCGCCTAGCGGCTGTCGAGATGACGACGGTGCATTTCTTCGAGGAAGGCGGTGGCAGCGCGCACCGCGTGGGCGCAGCGCACCGAATGGAAGACGTCGAAGGCGTGCTGTGCGCCCTCGAGCTCGAGGTACAGGACGGGGTTCCGCGACTTCTCGCGCAGCGCTGCCACGAAGGTGCGGGCCTCCTCCACGAAGACCAGGGAATCGTGGGTGCCCTGGATCACGAGGAAGGGGGGCGCCTCGGGCTTCACCCGGCTCAGCGGAGAGGCGGCGTCCCACAGCTCGGGGTTCTCCTCGGGGCGGCACTTCAGCACGCGCTCGGCGAGGAAGGGCTGCATCGACATCCGACCCCGATCGCCGTGCCGATCCAGGAAGTCGTAGACGCCGTAGAAAGGCACCGCTGCCGCGATCGACGTGTCGGCGCTCTCGAATCCCGGTTGGAAGAGCGGGTCGTTCTCCGAGAGCGCAGTCAGGGCGGCAAGGTGTCCGCCGGCCGAGCCGCCCGTCACCGCAATGAAGCGGGGGTCGATGCCGTACTCGTCGGCGTGCTCCCGGATCCAGGCCAGCGCGCGCTTCACGTCGACGATGTGATCGGGGAAGGTGGCCTTGGGAGACAGTCGGTAGTTCGGTGCAAAGCAGACCCAGCCCCGTTCGGCGAGGTGGTGCATGAGGGGTTGACCCTGCTGCTCCTTCTCGCCGATCACCCACGCACCTCCGTGGATCTGCAGCAGCGCGGGCCGGCCGGCTCCGGGCGTGGTCGGTCGCACCACGTCGAGCAGGTTCCGCTTCCCCTTGTCGCCGGGCAGCGAATCCCCGTACGGAATGTTCCGGACCGTCTCGACGCCGATGGTCTTCATGGCGAAGGGCCGCAGGCCGTGCAGGGGCGAGACGTCCGCATCGCCGGTCAGGCCGGCCTCGGCCAGTGCGGCGCGGGTCGAGGCCTCGGCCCGCAACGCCTTGGCATGCACGGCCAGGAGCCCGCCCCAGGACGCGAAGGTGATCGCCAGCCCGAGTAGCCCGGGCCACGCCTCGAAGGCGCCGAAGGCCCCGAAGACCAGGGTCGCGACCGCCTGCCACGCGAGCTGGTGCAGCGGCATCTCCCCGGTCAACCAGGCCGACAGGAACCAGGGGATCACGGCGCCGCGAAGCTGGCGAGCCTGGACCAGGGCACTCGCCGTGAAGGCAGCGCCGACCAGGCTCGCAAAGAGGAACAGGGAGGGGGCGGTCATCTGCGGAAGTATGCCCCAGAGTCCGTGGCGCGGCCGTTGGCGGACCGGTCCTGCGGCCTCCGTTCGGGCCCCCTCAGCTGCGGGTCAGCAGCAGCGTCTTCGGGTCGAGCGCGACGTGCAGGTTCGCGACGTCCGGGTTGTCGTGGTCCTTGAGTGCGCGCAG
>JAJDAR010000011.1 GCA_029261775.1 Deltaproteobacteria bacterium
GAGAAGAGCGCAAGCGCGACGAGCAGACTGCCGATCACGAGGAGGGCCGTCACCGCGCGCTCACGCTGGAGGGCTCGAGCATGACGGGACGCTACCCTCGGCCGGTTCCCTGCGCATGAGCGACCCCGAGACGCCATGGACCCCACGATCCTCGCCAGCCCCGCATTCATCGCCCTGCTCCTCCTCGAGGTGTGGCTCTCGAAACGCCGCGGGCAGCCCACCCATGCAGGCCAGGACAGCGTCACCAGCGTGACGATGGGCGTGGGCAGCGCCGTGGTCGGGCTGGCCTGGAAGGGCGTGCAGCTCGGCACCTACACCTGGCTGCACCAGTTCGCGCTCTTCGACCTCGGCGACGGCCTGTGGGCCTTCCTCGGCTGTATGCTCGCCGTGGACTTCGCCTACTACTGGTTCCACCGCCTGCACCACGAGGTGCGACTGCTGTGGGCGGCCCACGTCACCCACCACTCGAGCCAGCGCTACAACCTGGCGACCGCGCTGCGCCAGAGCTGGAGCCCGATGACCGGCCTCGTGTTCTACGCGCCGCTGCCGGTGCTGGGATTCGATCCGGTGATGATCCTGACCGCCTACGCCCTCAACCTGATCTACCAGTTCTGGATCCACACCGAGCTGATCGATCGAC
Source organism: Deltaproteobacteria bacterium (assembly GCA_029261775.1). Taxonomy (GTDB): domain Bacteria; phylum Myxococcota_A; class UBA9160; order UBA9160; family UBA6930. Next base: position 641 of record JAJDAR010000011.1, read on the forward strand.
TCGGGCCCCTCGAGTGGGTGCTCAACACCCCCTCCCATCACCGCGTCCACCACGGGACGAACCTGCAGTACCTCGATCGCAACCACGCCGGCATGCTGATCGTGTGGGACCGGCTGTTCGGCACCTTCGAGCCCGAGGGGGAGCGGGTCGTGTACGGGCTCACGAAGAACATCCACTCCCACAATCCCTTCTACGTGGCCTTCCACGAATGGGTGGCGGTCTTCCGCGATGCGCTGCGCCCCGCGCCCTGGAGGACCCGGATCTCCTACCTCCTGAAGCCTCCGGGCTGGAGCCCGGACGGCTCGAGCCACACCGCCGACGAGCTGCGTGCGCTGGCAGCGGCGCGCACCCGATGACGCCGGGTTCGGTGCGGATCGGTGTGATCGGCGCAGGCTTCCTCGCCGAAACCCGTGCCCGCTGCTGGCGCGAGGTGGCCGGCGCGGAGCTGGTGGCGGTGGCGAGCGCCACGCCGGCTCGCGCGCATGCGTTCGCCAAGCGCTTCGGCGTGCCGTCGGTTCACGAGGACGCGGCGGCGCTGATCGCCTCTCCCGACGTCGACGCGGTCGATCTGTGCGTCCCCAATGCGGTCCATCGACCCCTGACCGAAGCGGCGGCGGCCGCGGGCAAGCACGTCATCTGCACCAAGCCCCTCACCGCCTACGTCGGCCAGGACCTCTCTCCCGGAGCGGACGCCACCGAGGTCGGCGCCCGCGATCGCGGCGAGATGGCCCGCGTGGCCGAGGCCGACGGACAGGCAATGCTCGACGCGACCGAGCGCGCGGGGGTCCTCCTCTGCTACGGCGAGAACTGGCTGTACGCACCCGCGGTCGCCCGTGCCGAGGCGCTGCTCGCAAAAGCCGGCGGGCCCCTGCTCGAGATGCGCGGCTGGGAGGCGCACAGCGGCTCGCACTCGCCCTACGCCAAGGCCTGGCAGCACACCGGCGGCGGCGCGTTGCTGCGCCTCGGCTCCCATCCCGTGGGCGCCATGCTCCACCTGAAGCGCGTCGAGGGCGAGCGCCGGCTCGGCCGTCCACTGCGGGTCGCGGAGGTCAGCGCCGAGGTCGCCGACCTCACGCGGACCGAAGGCTTCGTGGCCGACGCGTCCGCCCTGGCGAGCGGCTGGCAGGACGTCGAGAACTGGGGCTGCGTCGTGCTGCGCTTCGAGGACGGCTCGCGGGGCGTCGCCCATGGCAGCGACAACCAGCTCGGAGGCATGCAGAGCCGGCTCGAGCTCAACGCCGCGCGCTGTCGCGTCGAGTGCAACCTGAGCCCGAACGACCAGCTGCGGAGCTATGCGGCCGACCCCGACGTGCTGGGCGATGCCTACCTGATCGAGAAGCAGAGCACGACCGCGGGCTGGAGCCCGGCCATGGTCGACGAGGACTGGAGCTCCGGGCAGCTCGGGATGTGCAAGGCCTTCGCCGAGGCCCTGCGCACGGGCGTCGCCCCAGCCGCCGACGGCTGGCTCGGACTCGAGGTGGTGCGCGTCCTCTACGCCGCGTATCGCTCGGCGGCCGAGGGGCGCCGCATCTCCCTGGACCCGGCCTGAGCCGATCAGTCGCGGCCGAGCACCCACCACACGTTCGCCGCCTGCAGCCCGGGCTCGCCGGTGAACTCCTCCATCGCCGCGGGCGAGAAGGCCCAGGTCGACGTGTTGCGCACGTGGAACTCCGGGTGGCGGGCGAGCACGCGCAGCAGGATGTCGAAGGCCCGGCGCTGGCTGCGCAGATGGTACGAGAAGGACGGAAGCACCCGCAGCGGCAGCACGCGGTCCTCGGTGCTGCCGTCCGTCGACCACAGGAAGTCGAAGGCCACCGTGCCTCGGGTGTGGCTCAGCATGCGCTCGAGCAGCTCCTCGAGATCGGGCAGGATGGAGAAGGTCTCGCAGCAGAGCGTCAGGCCCGAGGCGAGCGCATCCTCGGCAATCCCGTTGGTGATGTCGGCACGCTGGAACTCGCCGTGGGGATGCTCCGACCGGGCGCGAGCCAGCGCCTCCTCGTCGAGATCGAAGCCCCGGTAGACGGGCAGGCGCCCGCCGAGCAGCGCGCGGCTCACCTCGCTGAGCACGCCGCAGTAGTAGCCGTCTCCGCAGCCGAGATCGACGATGCCCTGCTCCCCCGGCAGCGGGAGGAAGGGCAGGACCTGCTGGATGAAGTGCCGGCGGTTCGCCGTGCCCGGATCCGCGAGCTGGATGGAGACGGACACGATTCAATTCCTCCGCTCGCTGGGGCTCTCGCAAGGGGCCGGCAGGGACAGGGCCTTGCGAATCCCGCACAGGAGCTCGTGGTGGATGGAGAGGCGGTAGGCGTCGTGCAGCAGCGCCGTGGCACCGCGCACGCCGAACGCGCTGACGGGCGCACCGCCGATCTGGGGCTCCAGCTCCGCGATCAGGGCTTGCGCCGCGCCCAGGCCCGGCGCGAACACCTGGTCCGCCTGCTCTGCATCGCGAATGCCGAGGGTGCGGGCCAGGCCCTCGTCGTCCTCGTGAAGCCGATGGAAGAGCGCCGCGTACTCTCCGTAGCTCTGGCAGCGGGCATGAAAGCCCTGGAACGTGATCGGGTGGTCGTGCCACACGAGGGCTTCCGGCCGGTACCGCACGCGATGGCCCGCCCGCTCCAGCCGGTAGCCGAGCTCCAGGTCCTCGTAGCGGGCCGCCGGAAAGCGATCCTCGAAGGGATGGTCGAGCAGAAGGTGCCGCGGTGTCGAGACGTTCGTGGTGTAGTAGCAGAGCCAGCCTGCATCCTCGGGATCGGCGATCCGCCAGTAGGCGAACTGGCTGCCGCCGTTCTCCTGGAAGTGCATGAACGGGGTGATGTCGAGGCTCGGCAGCCAGGTCGTGAAGCCGAGCACGGAGCTCGGGCCTCCTGGGACGCCGTGGGAATCGAGATGCTCCGCAACGCAACCGGGCGCGGCCACGCAGTCGTCGCCCGTGAACAGCACCAGCTCGCCGCTCGCCGCCTGCACGCCGGCGTTGCGCGCCGCCGCCGGTCCGCTCTGTCGCTGCCGAAGCGCCCGGAAGCGGAACGGCCAGTCCTGGCGAGCCGCGGCCTCGAGCCACGCGCTCGTGTCGTCGCTCGAGCCGTCGTCGACGACGATCACCTCGCGGATGCAGCCGGCCGGCTGCTGCGCGCCCAGGCTCTCGACGCAGGAGCGCAGCTGCCGGGCCCGGTCGTGGGTCGGAATGACGACGGAGAGCCTCACGCCCCGTCTCCCGACGGCTTCTCTTCGCGCGGCTCGGGCCAGTCGCGGCGTTGGATCAGCTCGAAGGGTCGCGGGTTGTCGCGCCGGAAGTGCGTCAGCTCGGTGACCGGCTCACCGGGGAGCGGCTGGAACTCCTCCCAGCCGTGCCGCGCCACGTAGTCCCGGTCCACGCCGTCGCAGATCTCGCGGACGGCGCAGCCCTGGCAAGGCGGCCCCTGCACCATGTTGTACTCGGGATGCGTGGCGACCTGCTCGGGATGGCGGTCGAGATAGTCCTCGAGCTTGTCGTAGAACAAGAAGGGCTTGCCCCCGTAGGGCGTGTCGGGGATCGAGCTGCCGCGGGTGCCGTTGCGCCACTCGTAGGGATCGAGCTGGACCTGCTTGTAGCCGACCACGTTCCGCTCGAGCCCGGGGAGCACGCAGTAGGGCGCGTAGCGGACGTTCACTCCCTTTCCGGCGTCTTCGAGGATCCGCACCGCCTCGGTCAGCGGTCCGGCGAGATCGCGGTAGCGCGCCTTGTGCTCCACGCCGTGCTCGGGGCCCTTGCGCCAACCCCACTCGAGCTTCATCACGATGAAGTTGTGGAAGCGGAGGTTGCGTCCCGCCAGGTAGCGGGCGATGTCCGGCAGCTCGTGCACGTTGTGCTCCTGCACGACGGTGTTTGCGGTGTACCGGAAGTCGCAAGCGTCGAGGTACTCCATCGTGGCCTTCACCTGTGCGAGCGATCCCTTCGTCAGCTGCTTGAAGAGACCGTCGCTCGCCGCGTGGAAGGAGAAGAGGAAGTCGGAGAGCCCGGCATCCAGCAGCGCGTCCACCAGGCGCGGCCGGCCGGAGGGCTTGTGCGGACGCATCGTGAACTGGGCGAGCGTGATCATCCGGGCGCGCACGTCGGCCACGTGCTCGACGTGTCGCACCAGCTCGAGGATCTCGGGGTGCAGCGTCGGCTCGCCGCCGGTCAAGTCGCAATGGGTCAGGCCCCAGCGGCGAAAGTCGTCCGCGAGCCCAGTGCACTCGGCGAGTGGGCGGAAGGGCAGGGTGCGCAGCGCGTGGAACTGCTCCTCGTGCCCGTCGAAGTGGCTGTAGTAGCAGAACACACACGAGTGCGGACAGCGCAGCCCCACGTCGAGAACACCGGTGGGGCTGAGCTCCCCCACCGGATGTAGCAGCTGGCCTTCCTGATGCGGATGCATCGATCCCCCCGCGAAGTCGGTCCCGGGGGGTGGCACCTCTCCACCCCAATTCATCGGATCGGTTCCAGAAATCCTTGAATCGTCCGATGAGGTTGCAGGGAGGACGGATGGAGCGAGAGGGCTGTCATCACTGCGGCGCGGCGGAGTTCGAGCGGCTCCAGCTCCAGCCGGGCTTTCGCATCCTGACCGCCGAGGGCGAGATCCCCCACGACATCTGCACGATGCTGTGCGCGCATTGCGGGCTGGTCCAGACGGCACCCCAGCCGGAAGAGGCCCTGCTGACGAGCTTCTACGCCGGGCAGGAGCGCGACGTGTTCGTCGAGGGCGAGCACGACGAGCGGATCCCGGGCGAGGGCAGTCGCTGCGACCAGGCGGATTGGATCGAGCGGCAGCTGGGCGGCGTCGAGGGACTTCGGGTGCTCGAGATCGGCTGCTACGACGGCTACCTGCTGCGGCTCCTCGAACGCCGGGGGGCGCGGGGCCTGGGCGTGGAACCCTCCGCCTCCGCGGCGGCGCACGGGTCGGAGCGCTGGGGCATCGAGATCCGCGCCGGGCGCTTCGAGGACCAGGAGCTGGCACCGGGCAGCTTCGATCTGATCGCGCTGTCCCACGTCCTCGAGCACCTGACGGATCCCCGCGCCACCCTCGAGCGCTGCCATCGGCTCCTGGCGCCGGGAGGGCACCTCTTCGTCGAGGTGCCGAACGTGCTCAGGCCGCGGGTCGAGAGCGCCGTCAACTTCTTCACCTTCGACCACCTGTTCAACTTCTCGCCCGCCACGCTGTCCTCGCTGTACGAGACCTGCGGCTTCGCACCCGAGGGGCTGGCCGACGACTTCGAGTTTCCGGCCTTCCGGCTCCTGGGCCGTCGCTCGAGCCAGCGCACCGGGCCGGTCCCCGCCGATCCGGAGGCGGTGCAGGCATGCCGCACCGCCGCACGGGGCTTCGTCCAGGCTCGCGAGTCGTTCGTGGCGCGGTTGCGGGCGCGCATCGACGACGAGCTGCCCGACTGGCTGGCCACCGGCAAGCGCATCGCCATCTACGGAGCGGGGTACCACACGGAATGTCTGCTCGAGCTGACCGGGCTCGCCCGGGCCAAGCTCGTCGCCCTGGTCGACGGCAATCCGGCCAAGCACGGTCGTCGCGTCTTCGGGCTGCCGGTGATCGGCCCCGAGGAGCTGCCGGACCTGCAGCCCGATGTGATCGTCGTTTCGAGCTACGACTTCCAGGACGAGATGCTCGCCCGTCTCGCCCGGCTCGGGCTCTCCGACGTCGAGACCGTTGCCTTCTATCCGCGCGTCACGGCTTTCAGCAATGCGCCGGTCAAGGGCGTCTGCGCCGAGTCGCCGACCTAGATCCGCGGTCCGCGTCGCGCCGTCGACCTGAGATCCGTCGTCAGCGCCGCGCAGTTCGACCTGAGATCCGTCGTCAGCGCCGCGCCGTCAGGCTGAGCTCGCAGGTCAGCCCGTCGTTGGCCACGGGCTGACGGGTGTCGTCGAACTCGCGCGCCGAGAGCGAGGCCCGCAGGAAGAAGGTGTCCTCCATCGGCGCGTAGCAGAGCATGGCGGCACAGGCCGCCTGTCCTGGCCGGGTCTCGATCCGCACCGTGCGCTCTGCATCGCCCAGCTCGAGCCAGCCCTCGGGCAGACCGAGCGCGTCCGTCGCCGAGACCAGCGCCGAGACCGCGCGGCCATGGTCGAAGCCTCCGCTGCCCAGGACGAAGGTCTCGGGGGCTCCGCCGTTGCCGGTCCGATAGCGCAGGGTGGTCGCGTCGAAGGCCTCGGGGCGCAGGGTCACGTGCCCGAGACGCAACGTGCCCACCGACGGCTCCGCCCAGTAGAAGCGGTGACAGAGGGTCACGCGGGCCTGGGCGAGATCGAGCACCCAGCGCTTCTCGACCGGCCCGAGCTCCGTCGGTACGGTGCCCATCAGGCTCACGCGCTCCTCGCCTTCGCCCTCCAGGAAGGGCTCGGTCGGCGACAGATCGGTGATCTGGTGACTCCCCGGCGGCTGGAAGACGAAGTGGCCGGTGTAGAAGTCGGCCGCCCAGGAGATGTCGTCGAAGGTGCCGTGGGGCAGCGTGCCGACCAGGGGCCGATCCGACACGTCCTTCCACCAGAGGGCCTCGAGTGCGAGGCCGCGTCGAAGGTTGAACCACGCGCGCAGACGATCGCTCTCGAAGCGCAGCCTGTTCCCCTGCCGGTCCCACCGGGCATCGGGCCCGGAGCGCCGCAGGGTCGCAGCCCGCACCGGCTGGGGCGGAACCACGCGCGCTTCCAGGGCGGCGAGTCGCCTGCGGAACCCGGCCCAGCGGGTCTCGGTGATGTGCGTGCGGAAGTCGCTGCTCCACAGCCGGCAGAGCTCCTGCCAGTCCGTGTCCGGCGCATCGCGGGCTTCGAGGGCGCTGGCGATGCGGTGGCAGGCGCTGTTCACCACCAGATCGTCGCGTCCCGTCACGGCCCAGCGGGCCAGGTTGTACTTGGGCTGCTTCTTGACCGGGCACGGCTGCGCCGCGGACTCGAGCCGGAGCTCGTCGTCCGCTGGAAGCTCGGCCAGTGCGCGGCTCGGCGCGACCCATGCGAAGCGCGGATCGTGGGCAATGCGTTCGAACAGGCGGCGGATCCGCTCCCACTCCCCGGCCTCGACCGTCGGTTCGACCGCATAGCGATTGGGACGGAAGTCGAAGATCTCGGCGTCTCCGCCGTACAGCGCCAGGCAGCGCCCGGGCGCGGCGAATCCGGCCGCCCAGTCGACGAGCGCATCCTCCTCGAGATCACCGTGGGCCAGCCGTTGCAGCTTCTGGAAGGCGACCGAGTCGTTCCAGAGGACGGGCAAGGTCGCGCCGGTCGG
>JAJDAR010000012.1 GCA_029261775.1 Deltaproteobacteria bacterium
GCAGACCGTGCTCTGCGAGCACGAGCTTCCCGGCACCGCGCGCCACGACCCGCTCGCCTATCTGACGAACCGGAGCGTCGACTGGCTCGACCACCAGCTCGCCGCCCGCGAGCTGCTCGATCTGGACGTCTCGAACACGCCGTTGATCGTCGAGCACGAGTACCCGCCCGCCCGGGTCCAGGAGAAGGACGCCCTCGAGCCGATCCTCAAGGGCTCGATTGCGTTCACCCGCCACATCGACCGGGCCGCCGCGAGCCTCTACGCCCTGCAGCACGAGGTGCTGCCGGGCCAGGGCATCCCCGTGCAGGGCGTCGGCCGCGAGCCCTATCGCAGCTGAGGCCGGCCCGGGGGATCCCCTACCCTGCGGCGCCCGCCCCGGGCCGTCGGCGCAGCCCGCGGAGGATGCATGACACGTCGAGAGCTCAACGTCGCGCTGATCGGCTATCAGTTCATGGGCCGAGCCCACGCGAACGCCTGGCGTCAGGTGGGCGCCTTCTTCGAGCCGGCCGCGACGCCCGTCCTGAAGGTCGTGTGCGGCCGGAACGCCGAGGGCGTGGCGGCCGCCGCGCCGCGCCTCGGCTTCGCGGAGCACGCGGTCGACTTCGAGGAGGTCGTCGCCCGGCCGGACATCGACGTCGTCGACGTGTGCACCCCCGGCGACTCCCACCTCGAGGTGGTGCTCGCCGCCGCGCGCGCGGGCAAGGCGATCCTGTGCGAGAAGCCGCTCGCAAACAACGTACCCCAGGCCGAAGCCATGCTGGCGGCGGTTCGCGAGGCCGGCGTGGTCCACATGCTCTGCCACAACTACCGGCGCGCTCCCGCCGTGCAGCTCGCCAAGCGCTGGATCGAGAGCGGGCGGCTCGGACGCATCCACCACTTCCGCGGCACCTACCTCCAGGACTGGATCGTCGATCCCGAGTTCCCCCGCGTGTGGCGGTTGGAGAAATCCCGCGCGGGGAGCGGGGCGCTCGGCGACATCGCCTCCCACTCGCTCGACCTCGCCCGCTTTCTGGTCGGCGAGATCACGGAGGTCTCCGGGCTCCTCGAGACGTTCGTCGCCGAACGTCCGCTTCCCGAGGGCGGAGGACGCGGCGCTGTGGACGTGGACGACGCGGCATTGGCCCTCGTCCGCTTCGAGAACGGAGCGATCGGCAGCGTGGAGGGCAGCCGTTTCGCGCCCGGCCGCAAGAACCACAACCGTTTCGAGATCAACGGCAGCCGAGGGAGCCTGGTCTTCGATCTGGAGCGCATGAACGAGCTGCAGATCTACGAAGAGGACGGACCCGACAGCGGCTTCCGCACGGTACTCGTCACCGAAGAGAGCCACCCCTACGTCGCAGCCTGGTGGCCGCCCGGTCACATCCTGGGCTACGAGCACACCTTCACCCATACGATCCTCGACTTCATCGAGGGTGTGGTCGCCGGAACGAGTCCGGCACCCGACTTCGAGGACGGCGTCCGCAACCAGCGCCTGCTGGCGGCGATCGAGCGCTCTCACGAGACCCGTCGCTGGCAAAGCGTATGAATGGGTTCGGCTGCCGCACCGCGGTGGTCTGGGTCACGGCGAGCGGGCTGCTGCTCTCGGGCTGCTGGAACACGAGCTACGGGGTGCCGGCTTGGCAGGTCGCCGCGTTCGCGGCGATCCTGGCCAAGGACTCCGTCGTCTGTGCGGTCACCGGCTGCCCCGCAGAGCTTCCCGAGGGCATGGTGGAGGAGACCTTCGCGGCGGGCGAGATCCTCCCCGACGTGCCCGTGGCCATCGATGCCGATGAGTGGGGGCGGCTCTACGTCGCCGAGGGCGGCCGCATCCTCGCCGGTGTCGAAGACAACCGTGCCCACAGCGCGGGCTGGTACGCGGACGACCTCGCATCCCGCAGCGTCGAGGATCGCCGGGCGTACATCGAGAAGTGGCTCGCGGCGGGCGAGTTCGAGGATCCGCACCACTTCACGCGCCTGGCCGATCGTCTGATCCGGCTGGAGGACCGCGACGGGGACGGCCGGGCCGACCACGTCGACGAGCTGGCGCGCTTCGACGACGTCACCGACGGGCCGATCGCGGGCGTGCTGGCACACGAAGGCAGCGTGTTCGTGACGGAGATCCCGGGCGTCTACCGCTTCGACGACCTCGACGGCGATGGCACTCCGGAGACCCGCGCGACGCTCAGCACCGGCTACGGCGTGAAGACGTCGCTGATGGGCCACGATCTCCACGGCCTGACCTGGGGACCCGACGGCCGGCTCTACTTCTCGATGGGCGACCGGGGCTACGCGGTCACGAGCCGCGAAGGACGGCACTTCGAGCCGACCCTCGGACCGGGCCGAGGGGCGGTGTTCCGCATGCATCCGGACGGCAGCGGGCTCGAGGTGTTCGCCACCGGCGTGCGCAATCCCCAGGAGCTGGCTTTCGACGACTTCGGCAACCTGTTCACCGGGGACAACAACGGGGACGGCGGCGATCGCGCGCGCCTGGTCTACCTCGTCGACGGCGGCGAGACCGGCTGGGCCATGCCGTACCAGACCCTGATCGGCGACTACGTCCGGGGTCCGTGGAATGCGGAGCGACTCTGGGAGCTCCAGCATCCGGGGCAGCCGGCCTGGGTCCTGCCGCCGGTCGCCTACGTGGCGACCGGGCCGGCGGGCTTTGCTGCATACCCGGGCCTCGGTCTTCCTGAGCGCTACGCGAACCACTTCTTCCTCGCCGACTACCGCTACCAGCGGGCCGTGTCCGGCGTGATCTCCTTCGCCGTCGAGCCCGAGGGCGCGAGCTTCCGGATGGTGGACGAGCACAGGTTCGCCGGCTCGATCCTCTCGACCGACGTCGACTTCGGGTACGACGGCACGATCTTCGTGAGCGCCTTCGACCAGATCGGTGCGGATCAGCGGATCCTGGCCTTGCGCCATCCGGAGAGTGCTTCGGACCCCAGGGTCGCGGAGGTCGTGGGGCTCGTGCAGGCCGGGATGGGCGAACGCCCGGCCGACGAGCTGGTCGGGCTGCTCGCCCACGCCGACCGGCGCATCCGGCAGCGGGCACAGTTCGAGCTCGCGCGGCGCGGCGATCCCGCTCCGCTCCGCGACCTCGTGCTGGACGAAGGAGCGGCCTTGCTGCCGCGCCTGCACGCGTTGTGGGCGCTCGGGCAGATCGGGGCCGGGGCCCTGGCGACGCTCGGCGCCGACCTCGCCTGGACCGGCTCCGCGCCGGAGCTGCTCCCCCAGGCTCTCGAGCTGGCGGGCGAGGCCGGCGCCGACTTCCTCGTGCCCGGCCTGCTTGCCGCTCTCGATCATCCGTCCGAACGGGTCCGCTTCTTCGCCGCCCAGTCGCTCGGGCGGCTCGCGGTGAGCGAGGCCGTGGACCCGCTGCTCGAGCTGCTGCGAGAGAACGCCGACCGGGACGTGTACGTGCGCCACGCCGCGAGTCTCGCCCTCCACCGCATCGACGACGTCGACGCCCTGCACGCAAGGCTCGGCGATCCGTCGCGGGCGGTCCGCCTCGGCGTGCTGCTCGCGCTGCGTCACAGGGCAGATCCGGCGCTCGCCGCCTTCCTGTCGGACGAGGATCCATTCCTCGTCCTCGAAGCCTCGCGGGCGATCCACGACCTGCCGATCGCCGATGCCCTGCCGCAGCTCGCGGCGCTGCCCTTCGAGCGGCTGCCCACCGACGCGGATCCCCAGTCGAGCCTCGCCCTGCACCGGAGGGTGATCAGCGCGAACCTCGGCCTGGGAACCGAGGAGGCCGCACTGCGCCTGGCGGCCCACGCCGCCCACGACGCCTTCCCGAGATCGATGCGCGAGCTGGCCCTCGAGGCTCTCGGCGGGTTCTCCGCGCCCGCGCCGAGGGACCTGGTGATGGGCTTCCATCGACCGCTCGCGCCACGCCCCCAGCGGATCGTCCACGCCGCGCTCGACCGCTACGGCCCCGCGCTGATCGACGGACCCTTCGGCGCCCGGGCCCTCGAGATCGCCCAGCGTCACGGGCGGGTGCCCCTCGACGACGAGGCGCTCCTCGCCCGGGTCCGCAACGCCGACCTGGACGATGCGAGCCGGATCGCCGCGCTCAGCGTCCTCGCCGAGCGAAGCCCGGGTGGCGCGACCGCGCACGCCGCGCGGCGGGCGGCCCTCGAGAGCAGCAGCCCGAGGCTGCGTGCCGCAGGACGCGCCTCGCTGGCGGCCGCAGAGCCGGATGCGGCGCTCGCCTCGATCCGCCGGCTCCCGCACGACGCATCCGTCGCCGAGCGCCAGGCTGCACTCGCGACCGTGGCCGGGATTCGCGGCACCGCCGCAGCCCGCCACCTGCTCGAGCAGCTGGGCGAGCTTCGCGCCGGCAGCTGGGAGCCCGCGCTCGAGCTCGATCTGCTCGAGGCCGCCGGCCAGCGACCGGAGCCCGAGGTCGCGCGGGCCCTCGAAGAGCAGCATCGCAACGAGGAGCGCCGGAGCGCGGGCGACCTCGTCGCCCTGCGCCGCTGGGCCCTCCACGGGGGCGACGCCGAGCGGGGCCGGCTCGTCTTCCAGGGCGCCGGAGACTGCCAGCGCTGCCACTCGAGGGGCCACGGCGCGGCCGGTCCGAGCCTCGACGGGATCGGTTCCCGCCGCACGAGCGAGCAGCTCCTGCGCTCGGTGCTGGACCCCCAGGCCGAGATCGCGCCGGGCTTCGCCCAGGTGGCCGTGACCTTGCGCGGGGGCCGGATCGTGAGCGGGCTGCTCGCCGGGGAGGAGGACGGCACGCTCGGGATCATCGACGCCTCGGGCCGGACCGTGCGGGTCCCGCTCGACGAGATCGCAACCCGCTCGAGGCCCGTGAGCGGCATGCCACCCATGGGTCTGGGTCTGGCGCCGCGGCAGCTGCGGGACCTGCTCGCCTACCTCCAGACGCTCTGACGCGGAATCCCCCCAGGAGACACCGGTCTCTCCTGTCTGGCGCCATCATGGCGCCTACAGCCGGGCTGGCGCTGCTCCGATGCAGGGCCCTGGCGTCTGGAGACCCCACGTTGCAGTACGAGCGTTTTGTCCTGATCTACGATTCCGAGTCCGGCCAACTGGGCAGCGCTGCCCTTTCGCTGCTCGAATCGGGCATCGACGTGCTCTACGCCGCCGATCTGGACGAGGCCCTGCTGCTGGCCGGCCAGGAGAGCGAGCGTCTGGGTGCGCTGCTGGCTCCGTCGATGCTGGACCCTGCCGTGCTCGAAGCCCTGCTCGAGCGCGTGTGTCCGTTCCTGAGCGGCGGCAACGAGACGCTCGTCCCCATCGGCCTCGAGCCCGACCCGGCGGTCACGTCCCAGCTGCGCAAGGCCGGCGTTCGCTGGTGCCTGTGGGAGCCCTACGAGCCCCGCGAGCTGCGCTTCGTGGCATCGGCCGCGATGATGGCCGGCAACCCGACGGAGCGGCGCAAGACGCTGCGGGTTCCCGCCGAGTTCCTGGCCGGGCTGGTGCAAGGCAGCGACAACCGCCAGGGCGTGGTCTGCGACCTCTCGCACCGCGGTGCCTACCTGGGGGTCGAGCCGCCCTTCCCGCCCGGCAGCGAGGTGCAGGTCGAGCTGCCGATCCCGGCCGGCTCGATCTTCCTGCGGGCCCGCGTGGCCCACGCGCACGGCGCGAGCGCACCGCCGCGACACGACCTGCCCGGCGGCGTGGGGCTCGAGTTCATCGACCCGGGCGTCGAGGACCGGCAGTCGGTGAGCCGGCTGCTCGAGAGCCTCACGGGCAACTTCCGCCTCTAGGCCTTCGGCTCCACGCGGGACCCGCCGCGCGTTATCGTCGCGGGAATGCCCATCCGGCAACGCTCGACCGCACGCGCACGGCAAGCGGCGTTCCTCGTCGCGCTGATCCTGGCCTCTGCGCCGCCGCTCCACGCGGGCGAGGTGCTGCTCGTCACCGAGGGGAATCGGCTGCTGCGACTCGACCTCGACGATCCGGAGGCGCGGCCGGAGATCATCGTCGAGAACGCTTCGCAGGGCGGTGCGCGCGGACGCGACGTCAACGGCATGGTGTGCGCGCTGCCCGATGGCAGCGGGCGCTTCGTCGCTGGCGAAGACACGGGGCAGCCCGACACCCGGCCCGGCTGGGGCGTCTTCTCGGAGCAGGGGGACCAGGTCGCCAAGCTCGCGGGCACCTTCCAGGTCGCGCAGGGCGAGCCCTATGGGTGCGTGTTCGACGATCGCGGGCGGCTGTTCGCCACCTCGGTCGGCAACCAGGGCTTCGGCACGCCCAAGGGGCAGCTCTTCCTGTGGTTCCCTCCCTTCACCAGCTATCCCGGCCCGCCCGGCGCCTATCCGCGCACCGGCGAGGCGAGCCGCTCCTTCTGCAAGCTCGCGACCGACCTCGGAACGCCCTCGGGCATCGCGCGCGACGGCGCCGGACGTCTGCTCGTGGCGTCGGCGAGTCGCGGGTCCATCGAGCGATTCGCTCCGCCCTTCCCCACGGGCCCCGACGCGGCGGGCGGCTGCGGCCGGGTCGACCCCGTCGGCTCGCCGCTCGCGGACCGGGTGCAGCGCGACGTCTTCTTCCGGGGCTTCTACACCTTCTCCGGACTGGCCCGCGCGCCGAACGGCCACCTCTACGCCGCCAGTGTGTTCACCGGCGAGATCATCGAGCTCGACGCGCACGGCGAGAAGGTCCGAGACGTCCTGGACCCGCCCGAGTGGATCCCGCCGCACGCCACGGGCAATCCGATGGGCCTCGCGCTCGATGGCCGGGGACGCCTCTACTACGCCGACCTCGACCTGCGCTGGGACTTCCCATCGATCGGGCCGGGGCCGGCCGGGAAGGTCTGGCGCATCACCTTCGACGCGCAGGGTGCGCCCGGCCCTCCCGAGATCCTGCTCGACGGTCTCGCCTTCCCCGACGGCGTCACCGTCCTCCGGACCCCGTGAACGCATCCCCCTGGGCCGCGAGGGGGCTCTTGGCGGGGCCTCGGGACCATCCTGTGACGGGCGCCACGCGCCGGCGCAGGTGAGTTGCTATCCCCCAGCCCATGGACGAGCCGCAAGCGTCGCCCCATCCGCCGCGCTTGCCGCCGCCCCCGCCTCCGCCGAGGGTGCAGGCCTGGCTCGTGGCGTGGGTGGCCCTCTCGATCCGCCGCGAACGGTTCGTGCTCTGGAGCTGCGTCGGCCTGACGCTCGTTCTGGGCGCCTTCGCGGCGACCCACCTCGGCGTCAACATGGACAACAAGACGACCCTCCTCGCAGAGGACCTGCCCTTCCAGGAGCGGGCGCGGGTCTTCGAATCGCACTTCCCGCTGCTGAACGACGCGCTGCTCATCGTCGTCGACGGAGAGAGCGGAGAGGCCGCCCGCGAGGGCGCCCGTCGCCTGGCCGAGGCGCTGGCGGCGCGGCCGGAGATCGCCCGTTCGGTCTTCGTCGCCGACGCCGACCCCTTCTTCGAGAAGCACGCACTGCTCTACCGCAGCGTCGAGGATCTCGAGGCGTTCTCGGACCAGCTCGTGCGCTTCCAGCCCGTGCTCGGCGAGCTTTCGCGCCGTCCGGATCTCGCCACGCTCACCGATCTGATCCGCCGCTCTCTCGGTGCGGCCTCGGAGCCTCCGCCCGGCGAGCTCGCGCCACTGCTCGATCGCTTCGGGGACGCGACGGTCGCCGTCTACTCCGAGCGGCCGGTGAGCGTGTCGTGGGAGGATCTGCTGCTCCGCGAGTCGTCGCTGCGGCCCGGCTTGATGAGCACGCTGATCGTCGACCCGGTGCTCGACTTCGACGCGCTGCTCCCGGCGGGCCGGCCGATCGCCGCGATCCGGGAGGTGGCGCGGGCCGAGGGACTGGATGCGAGCGCGGGATTGCGCGTCCGCATTACCGGCTACCCCGCGCTCAACGACGAGGAGATGCGGGGGCTGGTGCTGGACGTCGGGGTGGCCGGCCTCTTCTCGTTCGGAATGGTGCTGTGCGTCCTGTCCTGGGCCTTCCGCTCGGGGCGCATGGTGACCGCGGCCGCCGTCACCCTCGTCGTCGGCCTCGTCTGGACCGCGGCCTTCGCCGCCGCCGCCGTGGGTCGGCTCAACGTCGTCTCGATCGCCTTCGCCGTGCTCTTCATCGGCCTCGGCGTCGACTTCGCCATCCATCTGGGC
>JAJDAR010000013.1 GCA_029261775.1 Deltaproteobacteria bacterium
GCCGCGCCGAAGCGCGTCCCGGGTCGCACCGGCCACGTCGGCGGTGAGCAGCACGTTGCGGTCCCAGAGCAGCTCGACGTGGACGCCGAAGTTGACGATCGAACCGATCACGCTGCCGTCGGGACGACGCGCGATCAGCACCCGGAGCCCGTCGTCGATCACGCGCGGGAGCCTCGTGTCGTCCAGACCGGCTCGTTCCGCCAGCCCAGTCAGCTCGGCGGCCTCCAGCCGCGCCGGCTCGCGGGCCGCCTCGGCGGCGCGCAGCGCCTCGGCCATCTGGGCGCGGAGCCGCGCGTGGCTCCCGGCTGCCACGCCGCTCCGGAAGCGCCCGGGGCCCCAGAGCCCCTGGGTATCCGGGCCCTGGTGGTTGTGGGTTGCGTGGACCAGCAGGCCGTCGAGCGCCAGCTCCCCCATCACCTGCTCGCGCAGCGCCCGGGCGAAGCCGTTCGACAGCCCCACGACGTCGGCAGCGACGACCCCCACGCGGCGCTCCCCGTCGTCGAAGATCGCGGCCACGGCGAGCAGTTCGTCGTGCACCCCGGCGGCCGGGCGGCCGTTGTGGAAGCCGGCCATCCAGACCGGATCGAAGCGACCGTTCCCGTTCCCATCGGTCCAGGGTTCGTCCGGTCCCCGCCGCCCGTCCCCGTCGAGATCGACCCAGGGATCGGGCACCGCCGGCGTGATCACCTGCTGGCCGAACCCGACCTCCAGCAGCGGGCTCCCTGCCTGAGCTCGGACCTCGCCGCACAGCGCGAGAGCCAGGGCCAGGATCCACGGCGCGCTGCGCATGAGCTGCCGATCCTCCGTCCCGCCTGCCGGGAAAGGACTCTCCCCGGGGGACTGATCCCGCCATCATCCGGGCCAGCCAAACCCCATGATGATAGGATGCAGCGGCCGTTTCACGCGCGGCCTCTCCACCCCGGGATTCGTTCCGCTTGCTGGAGCCCCGCGCCCTGCGAGGTGCTCATGTCGCTCCGTCCCGCCGGCGCTCGTCCGGCCCCCTCCCGTTCCCGCTTCGTCTGGCTGCTGCTGCTGGCCCTTCCCCTTCAGGGGATGTCCTGTGAGGAGCCGCGCGGCTTCCAGGTCTTCGCCAGCCCGCAGACCGAGCCGGTCGCCCTCTCCGCGGATGGCGCCACGCTCTACGTCGCGCACACGACCGCCGGACGGGTCGTGGCGATCGACACGGCGACGGGCCAGCAGACCTCCATCGACGTCGGCATGGAGCCGGTCAGCGTCGAGCTCCGGCCGGACGGCCAGGAGCTCTGGGTCGCCAACCATCTCTCCGACTCCGTGTCGGTGATCTCCACGGCCTCGCTCGAGGTCGTCGCGACGATCCAGGACCTCGACGCCAGCCTCGCCAACGACTTCGACGAGCCCGCCGACATCGCCTTCGCCAGCGATGCCAAGGCCTACGTGTCGCTCTCCTCCACCGATCGCATCGCCGTCATCGACGTCGCTTCGCGGGCGGTGACGGGTCACATCGACATCAGCGCCCAGGATCCGCGCGCCATCGCGGTCCGCAACGGCCTGCTCTACGTGGCGGCCTTCGAGTCGGGCAATCAGACCCAGATCTCCGCCTGCAACACCTTCTTCGGCAGCAACATCCCCGGCGACCCGTGCAGCATCGGACTGGTCGGCATCGCACTCTTCGCCATCAATCCCAACATTCCCGGCCTGGCCAAGAACATCATCGTGGAGCCGGCCGCCCCCGACCGCGACCTCTTCGTCTTCGACACGACCAACGAGCAGCCGATCGACGTCGTCAGCGGCCTGGGCACCCTGCTCTACGGCGTCGCCGTCGATGGCAACGGCCGGGCCTTCGTGACCCAGACCGATGCGCGCAACTCGGTGAACGGAAACGAGGGCGAGTTCCTGGACGCTCTCGACAACCGGATCTTCCTGAACCGGGTCGGCGCGGTCAGCTGCACCAGCGGCGGCTGCGGAGCGATCAGCCAGTTCGACCTCGAGCCCCCGCCGCCCACACCCATCCCTGCAGGGACCCAGCTCGCCACGCCCCACGGCATCCGGATCAGTGACGACGACGCGGTCGTCGTCGGGACGGCGGCTGGCACCAGTCGGCTCTTCACCCAGGACGCCGGCTCGGGCGCCGTGCTCGGCATCCTCGACCTCGGCCAGGGCGCGAGCCTCGGTCAGCAGATCCCGCGCGGTCTCGCGTTGCGATCCGATCCGTCCACGGGCGCACCCCAGACCGCCTACGTGCTGAACACCCTGGCCAACACGATCAGCGTGGTGGACCTGACGAATCCGGCCAGCCCGACCGCGACCGGCTCCTTCGACATCGGCAGCGGGGAGAAGATCCCGGCCCACCTGATCCGCGGGCGGATCGCGTTCATGAACGCCTTCGCCTCCGGCAGCGACACCTTCTCCTGCGAGAGCTGCCACCCGGACGGCAACACCGACCAGCTGCTCTGGCGGATCGGCGGCGAATGCCAACTCGGCGGCTGCGGAAGCGGCAACGAGGCCCGCACGACGATGCCGGTTCGCGGGCTCAAGAACACCCTCCCCCTCCATTGGGATGGCACCCTGGGAGACCCCTTCGGCGGCCCGAACGGCGAGGTCGGCATCGGCGGAAACGTTCCGGCCAACTGCAGCGACGAGGCCAGCTGCTTCCGTCACCTGGTCGACGCGAGCCTCTCCGGCGTCATGTGCGACCAGTCGGACGGATGCGCGGCCGGTGGTGAGCTGCTGGACGCGGCCCGGACCGACATGGCTTCCTTCCTGGCCAGCGTGGCGTACCCGCCTGCCCGCATGCGCCCGATCGACGACGTCGTTTCGGGACAGGCGATGAACGGCTTCGCGGACTTCTTCGTCGACCAGGGGGGAAGCGGCAACCCGAACACCTGCGCCGACTCGGACGCCGGCTGCCACGAGCTCCCGCTCGGTGCGGCGACGAACTCGGCCACCCTGCAGGCCTTCGATGCGCCGACGATGCGCGGCATGACCGATCGCTTCCTGCAGTTCTCCCTGGGGCTCTCGAACGCCGTGCCGCTCCTCGAGCTCGCCAACCAGGGTGGGTCGCTGCCGGGCGTCGGCACCACACCGCCGCTCGAGGCGTCGATCCAGTGGGACCCGGCCGGCAAGGGCTACAAGGAGATCACCACCTTCGGAGCCGCCTTCGGCGTCTTCGACCCGGTCTACAACGTACGGCCGCTCGACATCTTCCAGATGTTCGAGGAGGCCAGTACCGGCACCTCGGGAGCCGTGGGCCGGCAGGTGCGACTGGACGTGACGTCGACGTCTCCCGCCCAGCTGGCGGCGACGACCGCGCTGCTCGACGCTCTCGAGCTCGCCGACGTCGAGGGCCGGGTGAATCTCCAGGCGGCCGGAATCCGCGCCGGCGCCCCGTCCGAGCTCTGGTACCGAGGCGGGGTCTATCGCGTCGGTGCCCTGACCGTGGACCGCGCGACCCTGATCGCCGAAGCCCAGGCCGGCACCACGCGCATGACGGTCACGGCCTGGCTGCCCGGAGGCTTCGACCTGCTGACCCCTCAGCCCCTGATCGCTACCGACGGGTCCGGCGGAGGTCCGACCGGGGACCCGCCGCTTCCGATCCTGCCGGTCGGCGGTCCCGCCGACCCGGCGCCCTTCGTGGTGACTGGAACCGACGTCCTGCTCACCGCGGTGACGCTGCTCGATGGCGCTCCCGTCAGCGGCTCGGTCAGCTGCGTGCTCGGGACCCGCGACGGCGGGGGCACGGTCAATGGCGCCTGCGTCGATGGATCGATCCAGATCGACCTCGCCAGCCGGCCGGCCGACGGCCTCCACCTGCTCCAGCTGCAGAATCCGTCGGGCCCCTTCAGCAACGAGCTCCCGATCTGCGTGGGCAACCCGAACGGCTGCGACTGAGCGCACGGCTCACTCGGGGGGAGCGGTCCCTCCGGCGGAGTGAGCCGAGAGAACCGAGAAGGGTCTAGCGGTCGTAGCGGCCGGATCGGGCCCGGAAGAAGACCAGGAGCAGGTCGAGGACCATCCCGATCGAATCCTGGAAGATCCGGACCCTCGAGTCGCCGTCGTAGGTCCACGGGATCGGCACCTCGGCGATCGCGAAGCCGCGCCGTCGGGCGATGACCAGAGCCTCCACGTCGAAGCCGAAGCCGGTCAGACTCTGCCGGGAGAAGACCTCCTGGGAGGCCCGGGCCGTGAAGCACTTGAAGCCGCACTGGGTGTCCTCGATCCCGGGGAGCAGCGAGAGCTGCACGCAGCGGTTGTAGACCCGACCCATCAGGTGGCGGTGGTCCGGCTCGTCGAAGCGCTGCGAACCGCTTGCCTCGCGGGAGCCGATCGCGACGTCCACATCCTCGAGCGCCGGCGGCAGGAACGCATCGACCTGCTCCAGCGGCATCGAGAAGTCGGCGTCACAGAAGAAGCGGTACTCGCCGCTGGCCTCCAGCATCCCGAGCCGCACCGCCCCGCCCTTGCCCGCTTCC
>JAJDAR010000014.1 GCA_029261775.1 Deltaproteobacteria bacterium
TGGCGACCAGCGCCTGCATCGTCTCGTCCTCCCACCACTGATGCACGCTGGCGAGCCGTCCCTCGCGAAAGCGGATCCAGGTGATGCCGTCGATGGATCCCGCCGAGCTCGGCAGGCCGCTCATCTTCCGTCGCGAAACGACGACGTCTCCCTCCCGCACGATCTCGACGATCTCCTCCCGGAAGCTCGTACTCGCCAGCCTCATCACATGCAGACGTTCGAGGACGTCGCCGGGCCCGCGCAGCGTCTCGCGGCCGTTCTCGAAGCAGACGTAGTCGGGATGCAGCAGGTCGAGGAGTTCGGCATCCCGGTCCGGATCCGGCCCGTCGACGTCTCCGTTGGCCAGCGCGACGAATCGCCTCACGCGTTGCACCAGGTCCATCGTGTCCTCCTCAAGCGAAGGAGTAGCACCCGAGCCGTCCCAACCCATTCGGAGCGCCTCCTGCCGATGCGCTGGAGCGGATGGCCGAGCACACTCCCCGTCATGAAGATCGAACGGATCGAGATCACCCACCATCAGCTCGCGCTCGATCCGCCGTTCCCGGCCTCGTGGGATCCGCGCCCGCGGGAGCGGTTCCCGGCGACTGTCGTCCGGGTGCACGACGACGCCGGCCACGTGGGCATCGGATCCGGAGACGACATGGCCGGGTTCGAGGCTCATGCCTCGCTGTTCGTCGGAGAGGATCCCCTGGACCTCGATCGCCACGCCCAGGTGCTCGCCAACCTCGACTTCCTGGGCGCTCGTCCCTGGCCCCTCGACGTGGCGCTCTGGGATCTCGCTGGACACATCACCGGCGAGCCGATCTGGCGGATGGTCGGCGGCGAGAGCCGGCGCATGCGGCCGTATGCGTCGAGCGCCGTCCTGCGGGAGCCTGCCGAGATGGTCGGCGTCGCCGAGCGCGCGCGAGACGCCGGCTTCGGTGCGCTCAAGCTCAGATTCGGTCGGCCGAGCCTCGACGACGATCTCGAGGCGGTGCGAAGCGTGCGCCGGGCGTTGGGTGACACGCTGGAGCTGATGGTCGATTGCAACCAGGGTTGGCGGATGCCTTGGGACGTGCGGCCTCCGTGGAAGGTCGGTCAGGCCCTGCGGGTCGCCCGGGAGCTCGCGGAGCTCGGCGTGCGCTGGATGGAGGAGCCGCTGCATCGCGGTGACTACGGCGGCATGGCGCGGCTGCGACGCGAGGGAGGCGTGGCCATCGCAGGCGGCGAGCTGACGCGCGAGCGCCACGAGTTCGAGGTCCTGCTCGAGCGCGACTGTCTCGACGTGTTCCAGCCGGACGTCGTGTGCTGCCTCGGGTTCGCGGCGCTCCGCGAGCTGGCAGCCCGCGTACGCGAGCGCGGACACATCTTCACCCCGCATACCTGGGGCAACGGCATCGGGCTCGTGGCGAACCTCCATCTGACCGCAGGAACGGGCGGTGCGCCCTGGCTCGAGGTCCCGTGGGATCCGCCGGAGTGGACGGCAGCGCGACGCGACTTCCCGCTGCGCGCCCCCGTCGAGCCGGATGCGGACGGCTGGCTCGCGCTCAGCGACGCCCCCGGCCTCGGCATCGAGCTAGACGAGGAGCGCCTCCAGGCGACCCGCAGCGAGCGGGCGACCTACCGCTGAGCTGCGACCCGGCCACCCGCCTCCTCGACGAAGGTGGCTGCCATCACTCAGTAGCGCTCTGCGAGGCCGATGAAGGAGCCGTCGGCCGCGCGGATCACGTCGTCGTGGCTGTCTTTGGGCATCAGCGAGGTGCTGGTCTTGCCGTCCTCGCCGGCGCTGTAGAGGTCGAAGCTCGAGTTGATCGGGACGAGGAAGCGGTCCTTGCGCGCCTGGCCGATGGTCACGCCGGGCCCCGGCGGAAGCACGATCTTCAGGTACACGTACGGGCGGCCCCACGGGTCTTCCCCGGGGTCGATGAAGGCCTGGGCGAGGGTGTCCGGCACCTCCCCGTTCGCGGCCTCCCACGTCTTGATCTCGTTCTGCATGCCGCGGATGTCCATGATGGCCTCGGCGATGCGCACCCGACGGATGTACTCGTCGTAGCGGGTGGCTCCGATCGCCGCGAGCACGGCCACGATCGAGACACCGATCATGATCTCGATCAAGGTGAAGCCGTGAGCCCTTCGCGCCGGATGTCGAACCGCCTTCAGCGTCGCCACCGCTCGTCATCCTTCCACCAGATCTCGGAACGGTTCTGTGCACGCAGGCTGGGGACGACGGCCTGCTGCTGATGATCGATCAGGAACTCGCTCGCGGCTCCGTCCGCGTCGGCGAGAGCAATCCGGTAGCGCAGGTAGCCGCGCAGGGGCGACGCACCGGGCTCGATCCCCCGGATGGCCAGCACCTCCTCCAGGATTCCACCCGTGCCGAAGGCGATCGTGTGCTCGCGGAACTCGATGAAGCGATCTTCGAGGGCCACGTCACTCGTGCGCCAGGTTCCGCGCAGGCCGTCCGGGACCCGAAGAGGATCCGCTCCGCTGTGGATCGACAAGGCGAGCAGCGCCAGACCCATGAGCAGGGGACCTCCAACCCACCAGCGGGACGGGGCCGCGGGCGGTCGCCGGGACCTGGGACGGGAGGCTGCCATTCTGTTTTCTTCGACCGGACGGAAAGCTGCCCGCACCCCCCGATCGGGTGAATCCCCAAGGGAGGGCGCCGTTTCCGATGGGTTTCAGTTCCGGAGGCGGGCGACCCGATGTCGCAAGGGTGCCGCCTTCGCCCAAGACCAGGACCGAGAGCCGCCCCGGGGGGACCGGAATCGCTCGGCAGTTCCTGCTGCTGTTCGTGCTCGGCTCCCTGCTGCCGTTGGGGCTGCTCTCGGCGTTCGTCCTGCAGGGCGCCTCGGAGCAGATCCGCGACCAGAGTGACAAGCGGCTCCGCCTGGCCAGCAAGTCGGCCGGAATGGCGCTGCTGGGCCGTCTCTCAGAGGTCGCGCGTCTGCTCGAGCAGGCGGCGTCCAGCGGGAGCGGTAGCCGCACTCCGGAGCTTCGTGGTCGCGGGCTCGAGGAGGCGTTCTCGATCGTGGTCGATCAGGCGGGACGGCCCGTGGTCGAATCGGATTTCCCTCCCGAGCTCCGCGCGGCGCTGCGGATCCCTCTCGAGCCCGGCGAGCGGCTCGCGGCCATCGGCGCCTCCATCGCGATGTTCGAAACCGGCGAACCCGGCACGCCGCGCTGGGGCGGGGTCCTGCGCGCCGATCATCTGCTCGAGCCGATCCTCAACGCACTCCCGCCCGGCGGTGAGGCGTGCCTGCTGATCCGGCCGGGCGTCGCCCTGGGCTGCTCCTTCGAAG
>JAJDAR010000015.1 GCA_029261775.1 Deltaproteobacteria bacterium
TGCCGCCATCCGCCGGATGTCGGCGACGGGCGGCGCGTGGCTCAGGATGCCGCCGTCCACGTTCAGCACCTGCCCGGTGATGAAGCCCGAGGCATCGGACACCAGGAACAGCACGGCCTGCGCGATGTCCTCGGCTCGCCCCACGCGCGGCGTCAGATGGTGCTCCTCGAGCATGTCGACGTAGGCCTGGCCGCCGAAGCGGTCGACCGAGTGGGTCAGGATCAGGCCCGGAGCCACGGCATTGCAGCGGATGTTCTGCTTGCCGTACTGCGTGGCCACATAGAGCGTGAGCGTGTCGACACCGCCCTTGGACACCCCGTAGGCCGGAATCGCCAGATCTCCCCGCTGGGCAGAACCCGAGCTGGTGTTGACGATCGCGCCGCCGCCGCGCTCGAGCATGCGGGGAATCGCATGCTTGCAGCCGAGCATCACGCCGCGAAGGTTCACTGCCATGGTCCGATCCCAGACCTCGACGTCGATCCTGGTGATGTCCATGTCGCGACCCGGGCTCTCGGGTCCGATCGCCGCGGCGTTGTTGTGCAGGATGTCGAGCCCCCCGTAGCTCTCGACCGCCGACTGGATCATCTGCTTCACGGCGTCCTCCTCGGACACGTCCACCACGTGCACGCGGGCCTGCCCTCCGGAGGAAGCGATCTCCTCCACCACCTCCGCGGCTGCGCTCTCCCGCAGATCGGCCACGACGACCGCGGCACCCTCGTTCGCGAGCAGGATCGCCGTCGCCCGCCCGATGCCCGAGCCTGCGCCCGTCACGATCGCCACCTTTCCGCTCAACGTCGTCATCCTTTGCCTCCGGCGGGCCATGGTATCGTCCGGGGGTTCCCTCCGGAACCGAGAAGGCGAAACCAGGAGTCGTCGCGTGCCCGGTGATCGGATCTTCAGCGACGAGGAGCTCCGGGTCGCCGGACTGCGCTCCGTCGATGCCTTCCTCGAGGCTCTCGAGCGCGGCGACCGCGAAGCCGCCACTCGCTTCGCGCGGAGGCTGCGGCGCGAGGCGCTTTCGATGCGGCTCAACTACGACGCCTGGGAGGCGTCCCTGCTCGGCTGGATCCGACGCCTCGATGCCGGCGACGCGTTGGAACTCGAAGCGCGTGAGGGTCTCGACCTCGCGGGAGGGGAGCTCCCCGACACGGGAGGCGAAACCGCGGAGCTCGACTTCGGCGAGCGCTGGCGCGACCTCGAGCGGCGGATCGCCGAAGCGCTTGCAGAGGGCCGCGACGCCGAGGCGCGGCAGGTGGCGCAGCGCCTGCACGAGGAGGCCCTCGCCTACCACGATCGAGGCATGGCGAGGGTCTGCGCCCTGCTGTCCTGGCTCGGGCGCCGGCTCGGAACCGAGGCTCTCGAGGAGGCCTACGTCGAGGCCATGTCGGTCGACCTGCTCGGCAACGCGGGCTTCCGCGAGCGCGCCGAAGCCCTGATGCACTTCACGCGCGTCCACCTGCAGCCCTTCGCGCTCGAAGAGGACGACGAGAAACTCACCTTCCTGTGCCCTGTTTGCCCGAGCGGCGGCCGTCTGCTGCGCGAGGGGCACTACGAGCCTCCGCGGGAGGGGCACCACGTGCAGGGTCCGCGCTGGCTAACCTGGGGACGCGAGAGCCTCCCGGTCTACTGCGCCCACGAGCCGGTCATGGAGCGGGCCACGATCCTCGCGAGCGGCGTGCCGCTGTTCCTGGTCGAGCCCTCCGATGAGCTCGGCCGCATCCCCTGTCGGACCTACCTCTACAAGGACCCGGCCGACATCCCGGAGCGCTTCTACACGCGGCTGGGACTCGAGAAGCCGAAGCCCTGAACCGGGCTCTCGCGCTCAGGGCTCAGCTCGGCGCGTCCGCCTTCAAGCGCGCGAGACCTTCCGCGACCGACAGCACCGGCCGGTAGCCGAGCTCCTTCTCGATCTTGTCGATGCGCAGGGTGCAGTCGCAGCACATCAGGTCGACGGCGTGCCGCGTGAGTGGGGGTCGGCTCTTCAGCCGCAGGGCCCGCCAGAGCCCCTCGACCAGTGCAGCCGCCGGCCGGACAACCGCCGCGGGCAGCGACCTCTCGCCCAGCTCGACTCCGTAGGCGGCCATCAGCGCGGGCAGGAACTCGCGGAAGCTCCGGACCTCGCCATCGGTCACGAAGTAGATCTCGCCCCCCGCTCCGCGCTCGAGAGCCAGGCGGGTGGCGTGGACGAGGTTGGCGACGTGGGTGGTGGAGGTGCGTGCGCGACCACCGTCGAGCCAGAGGAAGGCGCCCTTGGCGACCATCTCCGCGATCTCCGGCGCCAGGGTCTGGTCACCGGGCCCCCACACGAAGCGCGGGCGAAGGATGACGGTCTCGAAGCTCTCGGAGGTTGCGCTGCGCACCAGACGCTCGGCGGCCGCCTTCGTCTCGGCGTAGAGATACGGCGTGCTCGCGGGATAGGGATGGTCCTCGGTCACGTCCACCAGATCCTGACCACGCCAGAGCACCGCCTCAGTGCTCATGTGGACGAAGCGTCCCGCGCCCGCCGCCTGCGCAGCCTCGAGCATACGGCGCGTGCCCTCTACGTTGATCTCCCAAGCCGCCTCGCGGGTTCCCCACGGCTCGACGAAGGCCGCGCAGTGCACCACGGCATCGCACGCCGGCAGGTCCCCTGCGGCAAGGGTCGCAAGGTCGCAGCGCACCGGCTCGGCGCCGAGCTCGCGGATCCGGGCGTCGCTTCGCTCCGATCGCGACATGGCGAGCACCTCGTGCTCGCCGGCGAGGTCCCGGGCGATCGCGCCACCGATGAATCCGGAGGCTCCCGTCAGGAAGACACGCATCAGCGACCCCTCGGCATGGAGATGAAGAAGGGAGGGTACAACGCCGGGGCCGGCATGCCGCCGTCGGCCGTGCGATCGTCGCGTCGTGAGAGGAGGCGCCCGGCAGATCGAGACCGACGTGGCGATCATCGGCGCGGGACCCGTGGGGCTCTGCCTCGCGGTCGAACTCGGCTGGCGCGGGATCGACTGTGTGGTCCTCGAGCAACGCGCTGCGGGGGCTGCCGCGTTTCCGACGGCCAACCACATCAGCGCCCGGAGCATGGAGCATCTGCGCCGGCTCGGGCTCGCCGACGCGGTGCGCGGCGCCTTCCGGTCGGACGGGGGCGGCGACTGGGTCGCGGTGACGCATCTCGGCGGCCCCGAGGTCGCCCGGGTCGAGGACGCCCTGGCCGATTCGCGGCCCCGCGCGGATTCGCCGGAGGGCGAGGTCTGGGCACCCAAGCCCTGCTTCGATCCGATCCTGGAAGGCGCGGCCCGCGCGCACGCGACGGTCGCGCTCTGCGACGGCGTCCGGGTGGAACGCGTGGAGGACCGCGGCGCAGCGGTCCGCGTGACGGCCGACGAATCGGGCGTCGGACGCCTCGAAGTCCATGCGCGCTTCGCGGTCGGCTGCGACGGCGCGTCGAGCCGGGTCCGCGACGGCTGCGGGATCGACCTGCGCGGCCCCCCTCCGTTGCCCATCCGCGTGCATTCCGCCTTCTTCCGATCCAGGCGCGTCGCGGAGCGTGTACCGCGGCGTGCCGTGCAGATCTCGCTGTTGGGCGCGCCGCAGGGTCCGACGCGATCACCTGTCGGCGCGGGCCTGATGGTGGCAGTCGACGGATCCTCGCTCTTCAGGCTGCACGGCCCCGGGCTCGATGCGGACGACGAGGCGGCGAGCCTGGCGCTCTTGCGCGAGCTCGGAGCCGACGATGCCGAGATCCTGGCGATGAGCGCCTGGACGCCGAGCCAGGCCCTGTGCACCGCCTTTCGTCGCGGCCCCGTGTTCCTGGCGGGCGATGCGGCCCACGTGGTCACGCCGTTCGGCGGTCTCGGGGTGAACACCGGGATGGGCGACGCCTTCGACCTCGGCTGGAAGCTCGAGGCCACGCTGCGGGGTTGGGGAGGCCCGAAGCTGCTCGACGTGAGCTACGACGTGGAGCGCCGCCTCGCCGCTCTCGAGCTGCTCGCCTACCAGGGCGTGGACTTCGCCGGCCCCGAGCCGGTGCGTCTGCGGCCTCCCCTGCCGCTCCACGATCCGCCCGACGACTCCCTGTGGCAGCCCGGCCCGGCCGGCGACGAGGCGCGCCGCCGCTACGGCGAGGGGTTGGTGGCGTCGCGCGGCGCCGAGTACGACAAGCCGGACATCGATCTCGGCACCCGCTACGACGGTTCCCCGATCGTGGTCGACGACGGCTCCTCCCCGCCCGACCGGAGGGACCCGCGCGTCTACCAGCCGAGCGCACGACCCGGCGGCCGAGCTCCCCATGTGGCGCTTGCCGACGGCCGCTCCACGCTCGACCTGTTCGGCCGGGGGTTCACCCTGCTGCGAACGCGGACCTCGGCCGACCCCACACCGCTCGAGCGCAGCGCACAGAGCCGCCGCCTGCCTCTCCGCGTCGAGACCGTCCCGGAGGCAGCCCCGCACTACGGAGACGGGCTGGTGCTCGTGCGACCGGACGGCGTGGTCGCGTGGCGTGGTTCCGAAGGCCCGCGCGACGCGGACGCCGTCCTCGACCGGGTGCGGGGCGCGGGCTAGTAGGCGCGCCAGCGGTGCTTGATGTGGCCCTGGCGGATCGCGATCTCCTCGCGTCGCTCGTCGGCGCCCACCCGCCGGACCTCCGGCAGGGCGGTCGCCAGCTCGGCCAGCGGCACGACCCGTGCCTCGAGGCGCGGCAGCAGCTCCTCCGGAGGATCCTCCCGGTAGACGAAGCGCATCGAGTGGAAGCCCTTCTCGAGCCCCGTGGTGGAGACCCAGCCGGCCAGGCCGGGATCCTGGTGGGCGATCACGTAGGTGCGCGCGCCATCGGAGCCTTTCGGGTTCTGGTACCCGCTCAAGCTGCTCACGTGATTCTGCTGGTCCGGGCCTTCCATCCAGAAGTTGTTGAGCTGGAAGCCGATGTAGTGCGGCTCGATCGGCGTCTCGACCCGCACCACCAGCGCCTGATCGACGCCGAGCTCGAACACGCCGCTCGCGTACAGCTGCCGCGCTCCAGCAGCCCCTCCGGCCGTGAACGGGGGGCGCGCCTCGTTGATGCCGTTGACGGGCAGGTTGCGCCGGCCGTCTCCGTTGGCGTCGCGCCGCACCTCGAGGGCCTGCTCGAGCAGCAGGCTCCAGAAACGGATGTGGGCGTCGACGGTGCGTCCGATCGTCCCGAGACGCTCGGCCATCCAGGCCGCCGTGACGGGAGGCCGGCTCGCGCCGACCGAGTCCAGACGCACGATCTCGAGCTCCAGGGGACGCTCGTTCTCCCAGTCGGAGAAGATCTCGCGCACGGAGAGGGCCTTCGCCTCGCGCACCGTGCGCGCGCCGGTCGGTGCGCAGGTGAGCTCCTTGCGCGAGTGGAGGAAGGGGCCCGTGTGTCCCGCCGGTCGCTCGGGGGCGATGAGCAGCTCGAAGCGACCCTGCTCGTCGACTTCGAGCCCGAAGCTGTTGACGAAGTCCAGGGTCTGTGTGCGGCACTGCTCCATCTCCTGGAGCGCTCCGGTGTCCCCGGGAACGCCCGTGACCGTCTGGAAGGTGACCAGACGGGGCGCCTTGGGGAAGCGCCGGATTCGCTCGGAGCTTCGCCACTCGCTCGTGTCGGCAGCCCGACCGGTCACCCGGTAGGTGCCGGTCGCGTCGATGGCAGCCTTCAAGTAGATCGCGTCGGGGTTCTCCCCGGTGTGCTTGCGAAGCATGTCGACCGAGCGGTGGAACTCGGGGAAGCGTGGGTCGAGCCGCATCTCCTGCTCGATCAGCCGGCTGAGATGCCCCAGCAGATAGCGATGCCCCTCGGCCAGGTTCCGATCGGTCGGTGCAGGCGGAAACGCCTTCGGATCGACGAGGGCCAGCCGGGCGCGGTTCAGGTCCGCGACGAAGGCCTGCCAGGCGCGGTCGAGCCCGGCACGCGGACCGGAGGCCGACGGCTGTTCGCCGACACCGGCGGCGGGCGCCGCCGAGATCGCGGCGACGGCGACCCACAGGAGTGCGGAGCGTCTGAGCATCTTCATCGCTGCATCCTAGGCCATGGCCACGCGGCCGGAGTGGCCGCCGCCCGCTCGCGGCTCGGCTGCGCGGACGGGATATCCTGGGACCTTCCGAGAAGGAGCTGCCGTCATCCATCCCGCGCACCGCGTCTCCGGCGCCGCTGCCGTCCTGCTGGCGAGCCTGCTCGCCGGGTGTGCGCTGCCCGCGGAGCTGCTGATCGTCGAGCGGGGAGAGCTCGCCTTGACCCGCGAACGCCCGACCGAGGAGAGCGCCTGGCGCCCGGTGCAGCTGCCGGATTTCTGGGGCCGGTCGAGACGGATGCAGACCGTCGAGGGCTGGTATCGGTTCCGGATCCCCGCCGGAGCAGGCGCGCGGTTCGCCCTGGAGCACGGCGACCGGATCGGCGTCCTGATGCCGCGCGCCGGGTTGAATGCAGAGCTCGTCGTCAACGGCACGTCACTCGGCAGCCACGGGAGCATGACGCCGCCGGTCGCGCGCAATCTCGCCAATCCCCGGTTCTTCAGCGTCCCTCCCTCGCTGTGGCGCGAGGGCGACAACGAGCTGCTCGTCCACCTGGTGACGACGCCGGGAGTCGTCACGCAGCTGCGCCCGCTGGTGATCGGACCCGAGGCCCTCGTCCGCCCCCACTTCGCGCGGCTCGACTTCCTCCATACCACGCTTCCGGTCGCGTTCGGCGTGACCGCACTCCTGGTGGCCTTCGGGCTCGTGCTGCAGGGCATGTCTGCAGCGGTTCCGTCCCCATCGACCCCTCTGGGTTGCGCCGTCGGGCTGCTGGCATCGGCCTACCTGTCCGGCAGCCTCCGCGACGTTCCCGTTCCATCGCGGGTCTTCGAGTGGGCCGTCAGCACGGCGACCTGCGGCGCCGCACTGCCCCTGGCCCTCTGGACGATGCGTCACTTCGGCCTCCGGCGGGCGCGCCTGGTCCGCTGGATGAGCATCCTCTGGGTCGGGGCCGCCATCCTGCTGGCGATCGTTCCTCCCCACACAGCGATCGCCGTCGCGGCGATCTGGTTCGCAGCGGCCCTGGTCGTCGCGTTCCTGGTCATCGGCACCTTCCTGCGCCGTGGCCGCTGGCGGGATCATTGGGGTGCCCGCCTCGGTGTGGCCCTCGGCATCGCCCTGCTCTGCCTTCCGGTCGCGATCTTCTCGCTGGCGGTTCGGCCCCCCCATCCGATCTGGTCCCCGGCCGACCTGACCCCGGCCCTGGTCGCGCTCGGAACCCTGGCCTTCGCCGTCTCGCAGTTGACCCGCGCCGTGCGCACCACCGAGAGCCTGAATCGCGAGCTGGAGGCCCGGGTCGCGGAGCGTGAGCGGGCGCTCGCTCATAGCCACGAGCAGCTGCGCGGCCTCGAACGGGAGCGCGCCATCGCCGAGGAGCGCGAGCGGATGACCCGGGACCTGCACGATGGAACCGGCGGACAGCTGGTCTCGGCGCTCACGATGCTCCGGGGAGGGCGGGCGACGCCGGACGAGATCGA
>JAJDAR010000016.1 GCA_029261775.1 Deltaproteobacteria bacterium
GAGGTCCTCCCGGACGTCGAGCGGGCGGTGGATGCCCTCGTGCTGTCGCTGCAGGGCGGCGGCCGCTGGTTCAACGTCGGCGCCGGGACGAGCGGGCGGCTCGGGGTGCTCGATGCCGCCGAGATCCCCCCGACCTTCGGCTACCCACCCGACCGGGTGCAGGGCGTCATTGCGGGAGGGAGCCAGGCGCTGATCCGGGCCGTCGAGGGGGCCGAGGACGTGGCCGAAGATGCCGGCAAACTGCTCCGCGAGCGGGACCTGGTGCCCGGCGACGCGGTCGTCGCGTTGTCGGCGAGCGGGCGGACTCCCTTTGCACTCGGCGCCCTCGAGGCAGCCCGTGAGCTGGGGGCGCGACGCATCGCCATCACCTGCGACCCGGGCTCGCCGCTGGCGCGTGCGGCCGAGATCGCCATCGCGCCAAGGGTCGGTCCCGAGGTGATCGCCGGGTCGACCCGGATGAAGGGCGGCCTCGCCCAGAAGATGGTCCTGCACCTGCTCTCGACGACGACGATGGTCCGGCTCGGCCGCGTCGAGGGGAACCTGATGACGAACCTGAACCCGGCGTCGAGCAAGCTGCGTCGGCGCGCAGTCGGGATCGTCATGAAGCTCGCACAGACGGACGAGCAGACCGCTGAGCAGGCGCTGGAGGCTTCGGGCGGCAGCGTGCCCGACGCCCTCACCCGTCTGCGTTCCGGCCTCTAGCTCGCGTCCTCGGGCTCGCGGGTCATCCGCCCGCACACGGCGAGCAGCAGGCTCGGGTTGCCGCGACCGCCGCAGATCTCGATCGTGTCCGGAGTCGCCGGATCCAGCCAGAGCTGCCCGCGCCCCTCACGGGTGATGTACAGCGCCTCGCGGCCTCCCTCCCGGAAGGAGCCGGCGAAGGACTGCTCCTGCTGGCCGTTGTGGATCGTTCCGTAGAAGAGCTGTCCGTCCTGGACGTCGACCTCGATCGTCAGCCGCAGGTAGTCGAGCTGGATCTCGTCGCCGGATTCGGGCAGCGCCGCCGCGTCTCCTCCGCGGATGCCACGCAGCACGGCGCTCCACGTGCCTCGGATGTCGGGATAGGCCGGGATCACCTCCCCGTCGCCGGGCGCCGAAGCGAGCGGCGGGAGCGGGGCCCCCGTCTCGGGCGGCGACTGGCAGGCGAGCGATGCTACCAGGGTCAGGAGGATGGCGAAGGAACGAGCGGACATCCGTTCATCTCCTCGGGCTCGCAAGTAGCCAGGAGCCTACCAGAGCCCGGGCGCCCCTTGCAGAAGGCTCCCACGCTTTCCTACGGACGTTCCGTCGCGCGCTGGCCTTCTCCGAGAGCGCCCTGGGGCCTAGAGCGCACGCATCCCGGTGATGTGCTCTCCGAGGATCAGCGTGTGGATGTCGTGGGTTCCTTCGTAGGTCCGCACCGTCTCGAGGTTCACCATGTGCCGCATGGCCTGGTAGTCGTCGACGATGCCGTTCGCACCGAGCAGGTCGCGCGCGACGCGGGCGACCTGGAGCGCGATGTCCACGTTGTTCCGCTTGGCCATCGAGACCATCGCATGGTGCAGCTTGCCCAGGTCCTTCAAACGACCGAGGCGGTGCGCCAGCAGCTGTCCCTTCGTGATCTCCGTGAACATCTCGGCCAGCTTCTGCTGCGTGAGCTGCTTGGCCGCCAGGGGCCCGCCCTGCACGATGCGGTCGCGGCTGTAGGTGACGACCTCGTCGAAGCAGGCCATCGCAGCGCCGAGCGCCCCCCAGGCGATGCCGTAGCGCGCCTGGGTCAGGCACGAGAGCGGCCCCTTCATGCCCTCGGCCTTCGGCAACCGGCTCTCCTCGGGAAGCTCGACGTCCTGGAGGAAGAGCTCCGACGTGACCGAGCCGCGCAGGGAGAACTTGCCCTTGATGTCGCGCGCCTCGAAGCCCGGCGTTCCGGCCTCGACCAGGAATCCGCGCACGCCCTCCTCGGTCTGGGCCCAGACGACCGCGAGCTTGGCGACCGTACCGTTGGTGATCCAGCGCTTGGTGCCGTTCAGGATCCAGCCGTCGCCCTTTCGCACGGCCTTCGTGCGCATGCCCTGGGCGAAGCTCCCGAAGTCCGGCTCCGTCAGGCCGAAGCAGCCGATCACGTCGCCCGCTGCCATGGCCGGCAGCCAGCGCTCCTTCTGCTCATCGGATCCGTAGGTGTAGACGGGGTACATGCAGAGCGAGCCCTGCACCGATGCGAAAGAGCGCAGACCCGAATCCCCACGCTCCAGCTCCTGCATCACGAGGCCGTAGGCGACGTTGTTCATGCCCGCACAGCCATAGCCGTGAAGGTTGGCGCCGAAGAGGCCCAGCTCCGCGATCTTCGGTACGAGCTCCATCGGGAAGGAACCGTCCTGCCGGATGTGCTCCTGGATGACCGGGAGGAACTCCTGGGTCACGAAGCTGCGCACCGTCTCGCGCGCGAGCAGCTCCTCGTCGGAGAGCTCGTCGTCGAGGAGCATGAAATCGAGGCCTTCGTAGGTCGCCATGGGGGTGCCTCCCGGGAAAGGGCCGGAGCGTAGCGCGAGCCTGGACGCAGAGAGGCCCGGCGGGGGGACCGCCGGGCCTCGAGCAGAACAGCAGGGTGGGCCGTGGGCCGCCTGCGAGCAGGCTGGCCTCAGGCCGCCTGGGAGTTCTCGAGCTCGCGGATGCGTCGCTGAAGCGTGTTGATCTTGCGCTCGAGCTTCTCGAGCTCGGCCTGACCCACGGTCTTCCGCTGCAGTCCGTTCACCTTGCGCTCGAGCTTCTGGACCTCGCCCTGACTGGCGATCCGAAGGTTCTCGAGGAGCGCCTCGACCTGCTCGACGAACGCCTTCTCGGCGTCGGCCCGCAGCTCCTGGACGCGCTGGACCGGAGCGCTGGACTCGATCTCCTTGCGGAGCCGGGTGGCCCGCTTCTCGAAGTCCTTGCGGCGCTGGTCGGCAGCCTTCTCGAGCTCCTTGCCGCGCTTCTCCGCCTGCTTGACCCAGCGGTTCTTGCGCAGCTCGGTGCGGAGCTTCTGGATCCGGCGCTCGGCCGTCTTCTCCAGCTCCTTGCGGCGCTTCTCGGCGCGCTTCTGGATCTCCTCGAGGTCCTCACCGATCTGGTGGATGACCTCGCGGGTGCGCTCGACACCCTCTTCGAACAGGTTCGTGCTCTTCGCTCGTGCCTTGGCCATTGTCGATTCTCCTGGCTTCGCTTGCTCCCGCCCCGTCACGTCGGACCCCCTCTGGGCCCCGGACTCAGGCGGCTGAACTCTCGGCGTGAGGAGAATCTAGACACAACGCGTCAGTGCGTCAAGAAAACCGAATATCTCAATAAAATCAGCTGTTTGACTCTAATGCAGTGCGTCGCAGCGACGCGCTGCATTACCAGCGGACCGCAGCCGAGGCCCAGCTGAAGCCCGAGCCGAAGCCGGTCATCGAGACCAGATCGCCCCGCTTCAGGGCCCCCTCGCGGCTGGCCTCGGCCAGCAGGATCGGGATCGAGGCGGCCGAGCAGTTTCCGTACCGCTGGATGTTGTTCCGGAGCTTCTCCGGCGGGATCTCCAGGCTGTTCGCCACGTACTC
>JAJDAR010000017.1 GCA_029261775.1 Deltaproteobacteria bacterium
CTTCACGCCCTTCTGCAGCACGGCCTCGTAGACGTGCCGGCCGTAGAAGCCCCGGCCCGAGAAGGATGGAATCAGCGCCGGGTGCACGTTCAGCACCCGGTCCGCGAAGCGCCCCCGCAGCTGGAAGGGGGAAAGGAAGCCGAGCAGCGCGATCAGCTCCGGATCGTGGGGCGCCAGCGCCTCGTGAAGCCGATCGTTGAACTCGTCGAGGTCGCGGTGCTGCTTGCGCGGTACGGCCACCGCGGGAATCCCGCGGTTCTCGGCGCGCCGCAGCCCTCCGGCGCCTTCCTTCGAGCTCACCACCGCGACGACCCGCGCCGGCACCCGCCCCTTGTCGATCTCCTCGCAGAGGTTCTCGAGACTCGTGCCCTCTCCCGACAGGAGCACTGCGACACGCAGGGGATCGCGGGCCAGGTCGCGTTCGCTCATCCGGCCAGCAGTCGTTCGGTCACCCGTCGCGTGGCAGGGGACTTGTTCAGGGTGTAGAAGTGGATGCCGGGAGCGCCTCCCGCCAGCAGCTCGCGACCTTGCAGCGTCGCCCACTCGACCCCCACCTCCATCGAGCGCTCGGCGTCGCCGTCTGCGGCCGTCAGCGCCGCTTCGAGCTCCGGCGGCATCCTAGAGCCCGGCGACAGGCGCATGGCGCCGCGCAGGTTCTGCAGGCTCACCATCGGCATGATGCCGGGCACGATCGGCACCTCGATGCCGATCGCGCGCACCCGTTCCACGAAGCGGAAGTAGTCCTGGTCGTCGAGGAAGAGCTGGGTGATCAGGAACTCCGCACCGTCATCGACCTTCCGCTTCAGGTTCGCCAGGTCCTGCTCCATGGTCTCCGCCTGGGGATGCTTCTCGGGATAGCAGGCCCCGCCGATGCCCAGCTCGAAGCGCTCGCGGATGAACGCGGCGAGCTCGTTGGCGTGGGCGAACCCGCCTTCCACCGGCCTCCAATCGGGCCGGTCCTTGGGCGGATCGCCCCGCAGCGCCAGCACGTTGCGGATTCCCTCCGTTTGCAGGCGAGCGAGGGTTCCCGCCAGCTCGTCGCGAGTCTGTCCCGTGCAGGTCATGTGGGCCATCGCGAGCAGGCCGAGCTCGTTCTGGATCCGCACCACCAGGTCGGCGGTCTTGGTCCGGGTGGATCCAGCCGCCCCGCAGGTCACGGAGACGAAGCCTGGCCCCAGCTCCTTCAGATCCTCGATGGTCCGGTACAGGGCCTTGTAGCCGGCGTCCGTCTTCGGGGGGAAGAACTCGAACGAGAAGACCGGCGCGCCCTTCGCGCCCTGCTCGGCAACCAGCTCGGCGATCCGCATGCGCGGAGTGTACAGAAAGGGTCCTCGCGCCCCGTTCCCAGCGGTTTCACCCCATTGACGGCCCCCGGTCCCATCCCGAGACTGCCGGGTCGGGCCTCCCGACGGAGGGCTGAGGGAGGGCCGCATCCTCCCGCCGCAGACCTTCGGGAGGACGACATGTCGGTGCTGTGCACGGGTTCGGTCGCGATCGACCACATCATGGTGTTCCGGGGCCGGTTCCGGGACGTGATCCTGCCCGACAAGGTGCACATGCTGAACGTCGCCTTCCACGTGCCCGAGCTGAAGCGCAGCTTCGGCGGCACGGCGGCGAACATCGCCTTCAATCTCCGCCAGGTCGGAGGCGACCCGCTGATCCTCGCCACCGTCGGTGGGGACGACTTCGGCGCCTACGCCGAATGGCTCGAAACCCACGGGCTGCGCCGCGACTACATCCGCGGGCTCGCCGGGGAATCCACGGCCGGTGCCTACATCACCACCGATCTCGACGACAACCAGATCACCGGCTTCCACCCGGGAGCCATGGACCGCGCCCACGAGCACCCGGTCGCCGCCGTGGATGCGCCCTTCGGCATCGGCATCGTCTCGCCGAACGGGAAGCAGGCGATGATCGACCACGCCGCAGCCCTGAAGCAGAAGGGTCTCGTGACCGTGGTCGACCCCGGCCAGGGTCTGCCGATCCTCGAGAGTGACGAGCTCGTCGGCATGATGCGCGGCGCCGATCTCTACGTGGTCAACGACTACGAGTGGCAGCTGACCCAGCAGAAGACGGAGCTTTCCCACGAGCAGGCCTGCGAGAGGGTCGGGGCCCTGATCGTGACGCGCGGCGAAGAGGGGTCGACGCTCTACCAGGCCGGCAAGGAGGTGGCCGTGCCGGTCGTCAAGGCGGAGCGGGTCGTCGACCCCACCGGCTGCGGCGACGCCTTTCGCGCGGGCCTGCTCTTCGGCATGGAGCGCGATTGGCCCCTCGAGGCCAGTGCCCGGCTCGGCAGCGTGATGGGGTCCTTCCTGGTGGAGCACCCGGGAACCCAGGTTCCGTCCATCACCCGCGAGCAGATCGCCGCTCGCCACCGCCAGGCCTTCGGCGAAGACGTCGTCCTGGGCGAGGCGTGACCCCTCGTCCCCCGGCCGGCGCCGCCCGCGACTGGGGGTGGCTGGGCCTCTCGGCAGCCCTCCCGCTGCCGTGGCTGTGGTTCCACTTCGTCGGGCCGCACCCCTCCCCCGAGACGACGGCCCTGCTCTCGGGCATCGCGATCCTGGGCGCCGCCTTCCTGCTGTCCTGGGCGACCGAGCTGGCGGAGCGCGACATCCCGCAATCCCTCGCCCTGCTCACCCTCGCCCTCGTCAGTGTGCTGCCGGAGTACGCGGTCGATCTCTCGTTCGCGATCAAGGCGGCGGACGATCCGGCCTTCGCCTCCTATGCGGTCGCGAACATGACGGGGGCGAACCGGCTGCTGATCGGTCTCGGCTGGGCCTCGGTCGTGCTGCTGGCATGTCACCGCGGTGGCGTACGGCAGCTCGAGCTCCCACCGTCGCGGATCCTCGAGCTGCGCTTCCTGTTGCTGGCGACCTTGTACTCGTTCCTGATCCCGCTCGATGGCCGCCTCTCCCTGGTGGACGCCGCGGTGCTCCTCGGGCTCTTCCTCGCCTACGCCTTCGGCGCCTCGCGAGGCGACTCGGAGCACGTGGAGCTCTTCGGCCCGCCCGGTCGCATCGACGCGAAGTTCGGGGATGCGGGCCGCCGCGGATGGGCGGTCGGCCTGTTCCTGTTCGCCGGCCTCGCCATCTGGTTCGCGGCGGAGCCCTTCGCGGCGAGCCTGGTCGACGTCGGGCGGCGGGCGGAGATCGAGGAGTTCCTGCTCGTCCAGTGGGTCGCGCCGCTCGCGTCCGAGTCGCCGGAGTTCATGATCGCGCTGCTGTTCGCCTACCGGCATCGCGGGGAGGTCGGGCTGGGTGCGCTCGTCTCGTCCAAGGTGAATCAGTGGACGCTG
>JAJDAR010000018.1 GCA_029261775.1 Deltaproteobacteria bacterium
CCTGGCCGAGCGGCATGCGCGGATGGAGGGCTTCGCGGTCCACCACTTCGAGGATCGCTACGCAGAGGCCGCGGAGGCCCTGGCCGGTTGGCTGGAGAAGGGCGAGATCCAGCTCCTGGAGCACGTCGAGCACGGGCTCGATCGCTTCGGCGACACCCTGCGCATGCTCTTCACGGGCGGCCACACGGGCAAGCTCCTGCTCGAGCTCTAGACCCGCGCGGGGTCTCGGGCGCGAAAGTCAGGCGAGGCGCCCCCGCGCCCTCCAAAGCAGGGTCAGCAGGATGGCCGGGTAGACAAGATCGCCCACCAGCGGGGTTCCGACGTTCAGGGGCGAGAAGTTCCCGTGCGCGATCGCCTCCTCGAGGTGGACGTAGGCGGCGCCCAGCCAGAAGACGGACTTCGCGACGACGACGGCGGTGATCAAGTGGTCGGCGATCCACACCGCCAGCAGGGCGGCGATGGCCAGCCCCAGCGTCGAGAAGGCCAGCTCGGTCTGGAACGGGCTGCCCGCCGGCCATCCGATCTGGCCTGCGACCCAGTCGGCCATGAACAGGTGCCCGGTGGCGGACCACACGCCGCCGAAGCCGATCAGGATGACGACCAGGTACCGGAGCAGCAGCTCGGCGGGCAGCCCAGCGAGCCCGCGGACCTCGGCGTGATGGCGGGCGCTCAGGGGGACCAGGACGAGCATGTAGAAGAAGCCGCCGATCCACGGAACCAGCGAGCAGAGCCAGAAGCCGAAGAAGGTCTGCGGCAGGAAACGCCAGAGCAGCTCGGACCAGCCCTCGAAGGGCGGGCGAGCCGGCGACCGGCGCAACAGGACCCCGAAGGGCACCAGGAAGTCGAGCAGCAGGAGCGCAGCTGCCTTCAACCGGTCGTTCTCCCCCGTGCGTGCGGTTCCGCGGATGAGTCGGGCGGTCCGCAGGTCCAGGTGGCAGGGAAGCAGCGAGCATAGCAAGGGGGCTGGCCCGGACGCGCCCCATGGACGACGATCGGGGGCGTCCACCCTGCGCGGGAGTCCCCATGTCCGTCGATCTACGTACGCGTCTCATGAAGGACGTTCGCCCGCTGTCGGTCGAGGCGGTCCTGGACGGCGTCCTGGTCGAGGCGCTCGCAGCCCATGGGGATCTCGCCGGTCGGGGAGCCTCCTACCGGGCGGTGGAGCCGCTGGGGCTCGACGTCGAGGGGACGAGTTTCACGCTCCGCGCCGAGGCCGAGCGGCTGATCGTCGAATCCGGGCTGACTCGGGCCGGCGTCGTGGCGCACATCGCCGAGGACGCGCTCTCGGACCTCGTGCAGGACTACCAGTCCACGACGGGTCTAGCGATGACCGGCCGGGTCCGGATCGAGAAGGGTGGGCTCGACGACTGGGTCGGGTGGGAGCCCGTGCTTCGGGCGCTGCTCGACGGGCGCAAGGTCTACGAGACCGGCGACGTCGACTTCCGCACCGAGGGGGGCGAGCCGCTCGATCTCGATCGGTCCTTCAGCCTCGACGACGACCGGGAGGAGATCGCCCACTTCCTCCGCCAGGCCGGCTTCCTCCACTTGCGGGGCATCTTCGAAGAGGACGAGATGGCCGCCGTCGGCCGGGACATCGACGAGCACATCGCACGGGCCACTCCCGACGACGGCGATTCCTGGTGGGCCGAGGACGCGGTCGGGCAAGCCCAGGCGGTGCGTGTCCTCAACTTCTACGAGAAGTCGGAGGCTCTGCAGCGGCTCGTCGACAGCGATCGCTATCAGTGGCTCGGCGCTCTCACAGGAGATGGTCACCGTCATCGGCGCTCCGCCGAGGGCCTGGTGAAGCCGCTCGGCATCGTGAAGGGCCTCTCGGACCTTCCCTGGCACAAGGACTGCGGCCAGGGACGCCACTCGCTGCTGTGCAACGCGCTCACCTGCGGAATCTCGGTGACGGGGGCGGACCGCGTGAGCGGCGCCCTGGGCGTCGTGCCGGGGTCCCACCGCGCCAACGTCCGGGTTCCGGGTCGCGATCCGGTGATGGACATGGCGCCGCGGATGCTCGAGACGAAGACGGGCGACGTGACCGTCCATTGCAGCGACACGCTCCACCGGGCCCATCCGCCCACGGAGCGCCCGCGCAAGGTCGTCTACTCGGGCTTCCGGTTGCCGCTCCTGCCGGGTGACGAGGAGCCGGCCGAGCCGCGCTACGGGCGCGAGGCTCGCGCGGAGCTGACCAACGTCCAGGAGCGGATCGACGCTGTGGAGCGCCGCGAAGGCTGAGGCCGCGGGGGGGGCCGGGCTCAGCCCAGCTTCGCCACCACCTCGTTGCCGAGCTTGTCGATCCCGTCGATCGGGTTGGGTTCACCGAGAGCGGGCAGCGGCACGACCAGGCGTGCGACGCCCAGATCCCGGAACTTCTCGACGCTGTCGAGACCCATCGCGGGGGCCCACATGGCGGTGATCTCGACCGTAGCGACGTCGCGGCCCTCGGCGGCGCACGCTTCGCCGAGCTGCTTCAGCTGCTCGGCCAGCACGTCCGGGACCGGGGTCGGCGCGAACCAACCCTCGCCGTACTTCGCGATCCGCTCGAAGGCCTTGCCCTTGGAGCCCCCGATCACTACCGGGAACGGGCTCTGCAGCGGGGTCGGGTAGCTCTTGAAGCCGGTCCAGTGCAGGAAGTCGCTCTCGTGCTCCACGGTCTCGCCCGACCAGACCTTTCGCATGGCCGCGATGTAGTCGTCGAAGCGGGCGCCTCGCCGCTCGAAGGGCGTGCCCATCGCATCGAACTCCTCCCGCAGCCAGCCGATGCCGACGCCGAGCATGAAGCGGCCCCCCGACACGAGGTCCAGGCTGGCCGCCTGCTTCGCGAGCAGGAGCGGGCTGACCTGCGGCAGGATGTTGACGCCCGTACCGAGCCGGACGGTCTTCGTGTGGGCGGCGACCAGGGTGAGCGCGATCAGCGGGTCGACGAAGTTGGTCTCGGGCGTCACGCCCATCTTGCCGTCGGCGCTGTAGGGGTACTTCGACTGGTAGTCGTTCGGCACGATGGCGTGCTCGAAGGTCCAGACCGACTCGAGGCCGACCGCCTCGGCTTTCTGCGCGAGGCCGACGATCTGCTCGGCGTTCTGGCTGCCGACGTTCACGGGAATGAGACCGAACTTCATGGAGGCTCCTCGGTGCGCCAGCAGGGGTGGGGACCGGACGATACCGTGGGATCCGGCGAGTCGCCTTCTAGACGATCTTTCGGAGGACCTCGACGGTGGCGTCGATCTCCTCCTCGGAGTTCAGCAGGCCCGGCGCCATGCGCACCACGGGCCCGACGTCGCGGTCCGCGGGACTGACGAGGATCTGGTGATCCCGCAGGATCTTCTGCACCTCCTCGGGCGATCGCTCCGGGACCCGGAAGAAGGTGAAGCCGGCCGAGAAGTCCGACCCGAGCGGCGTCACGAGCTCCACCCCGTCGAGCGCCTCCAGCTGATTCTTCAGGCGATCGTTCAGGGCATGGATGCGGTCCTGCACCCTCTGCTTGCCGATCCGAAGATGGAACTCGAACGCCTTCCGGACGGCGGCGCGGTGCTCGAAGGTGTGGAAGCCGCCCGGCGTCATGGCAGCGCCGAAACCTTCTTCGCCCCCGGTGTTGAACGGCGGGATCGTGGGAGAGACGTTCTTCAGCCCCGGGTCGCGGCTGCACATGATGCCGGTGCCGCTCGGGCCGAACATCCATTTGTGGGTGCCGGCGACGAGGAAGTCGCAGCCCAGCTCGTCGAAGCTCGTGTTCTCGACGCCGAACGCATGAACGCCGTCGAGGCAATACAGGATCCGGTCGTCCGCGTCGCGTTCGCGGTTCAGCTCCGCCACGAGCTTGCCGACCTCGGCGGCGGGCAGCTTGAGACTGCTGCCCGAGTGGACCCAGCTGAGGGCCAGGACGCGGGTCTTGGCGGTGACGTGCTCGCGGATGCGCCCGAGGATCTCGTCCGTGGAGGCCTGCCGAGGCTCGTCGTAGAGGCGGATCGTGTAGACCCGGATGCGCTCTCGCGCGGACCGGTAGCGCAGCGACATGCGGCAGGAGTAGTGCTCGTGCTCGGTGGAGAGCACCTCCTGGCCTGGGCGGATGCGGATCTGGTTGTAGAGGGTGGCGAGGCCCATCGTGGTGTTGCCGGTCATGGAGATCTGGCTCGGCTCCACGCCCAGGTACTCCGCCGCCCGGGCTCGCCCTTCTCGTTCGAGTCGGTAGACCTCCGACAGGTACTCGGGGGCGTTGCGATTGAGCGCGACCCGATGCCGCTCGATGTCCTCCTCCACCATGCGCGGTCGCGACGCGAGCAGGAAGCCTGCGAAGTTGCTCCACGCGGGGTCCTGCTCGAACTCGTTGCGTAGCTGGCGCCAGTCCTCGAACTGGAACTCTTCGCCACTCTTTGCCAGAGCGCTCGTCGCGCGCAGGGGGAGCAACCCCGCCAGGAGCCCCGCTCCTTGCAGAAGACGTCGTCGTTGGATCCTCACAGGTCTACCTCGGCGCGCCGGGCTTCCGTTCGCACGCTTCGCTCTCCTTCGCTGCTCGCGGCGTCTAGCGGGATCCCAGGTGGGCGAGAGATCCAGGTCCTGCCATGGGTCTCTGCGGGAAGGCATCCGGGGCCGCCGCGAAGCGGGCGCGCTCCGGAGCCAGGAGGGTGCGGACCTTCCGCGCCGCCGCGGAGGCGTCCACGTCGCTCACGAAGTCGGTCAGCCGCTCCTCGTCGGGTCGGTGCAGCAGCCGCAGCGCATCCACGAGCTGCTCGATGCGGCCCAGCTGGCTGTCGCGGAGGTCGTCGCCGCGCATCACCTGCACCGGCATGGCGGCGAGGAGCCGGTCGAGGCGTTCCAGGGCCTCCGGCCAGGGCTCGGCGGCGACCACGTCGATCGCGATCTGCTCCGGGTCGTGCCGGATCGACGCCAGGGGCTGCCGTGTGCGCTCCGCATTCCACTGCTCGATGCGATAGGTGATCGGGCCCAGATTCGTCGCAGGCGGATCGTCGGGCAGGTCCATGTCGACGCGCGCGAAGACCTCGCCGGCCGGGTCGCGGAGGATGAAGGCCGTCGCCCGCCGCGCCAGGTTCCGCATGCGCAGTCGATCCCCGAGGCCGAGAAAGGGGAAGCCCTGGCGGCGCTCGAAGCCGACGAAGAACTCGGCGGCGACGCGATCGTCGAGCCAGTCGGCCTCGACCTGGTAGAGCAGGTCGCCCAGGGTCATGAAGTCGCCGGCGATCGCATAGCCGTAGCAGCCGCACTCGTGGGCCACGAGGTCGGGCTCGCCGGGCGCCGCGATCACATCCGCCAGCTCGAGGCTCTGCCGGTGATAGCGGAAGCGCCCGTTCTCGCCGGGTCGCTGGTGATGGACCTTCAAGCCGCCGTCGTCACTGCGGAAGAGCGAGTCCACCCGCGCCAGCGGCTCCGCTTCTCCACCCCGAAGGAGTCGTCCGTCGATGCGCCTCCCGGAGACCTCGTACCAGACCCGCAGCTCCCGACCGGTCTCGCGCTCGTGGGCGGTCTGGAAGGGACCGCTGTCGGCGGGCAGGCCCCGAGTGGAGAGCCAGTCGCGGAGCAGGGCGTGCTCGCGCTCGTTGGTTCCCGGCTCGTCGTCCGAAACCACCAGGCCATAGCCCTCGACCGGCAACGGCGCTGCCGGTGCCAGGATCCGGTACTCGTCCCGGATCGTCACCGCGAGTCCGTCGATGTGTCCGTCCACCTCGACGTCGACAGGATGGCCCCCACCGGGGGCCCCGGTGGATGTCCGCCGGCGGATGTCGAGACGAGCCGTCACGTCGCCCCCGCTCAGGTCCCAGCCGTCGCTGCGGCGGATCAGCTGCCCGACCCGGGCGCCATCGACGAACAGGGAGCCGTCGCCGCCCTGGGCCCAGCGGATCTGCGCCGTCACGGGCTCGGTCGCCACGGACCGGTCCTCGCTCCCGGCACAGGCCAGGAGCAGCGACAGGCAGATCCAGGTCCAGCTCTCGAGGCGAAGGCGCATGAAGGCTCCGGTCGGGACGTCTACTCTACCAGGAACCTGGGAGGCGATCGCATGAAGCACTACATGAACCCGAGGAGCCGCGCAGTCACCACCGACTGGATGCTCCGCGAGCTGGATGCGCCGCACGAGACGGTCCTGATCG
Organism: Deltaproteobacteria bacterium; assembly: GCA_029261775.1. Taxonomy (GTDB): domain Bacteria; phylum Myxococcota_A; class UBA9160; order UBA9160; family UBA6930. Next base: position 6,108 of record JAJDAR010000018.1, read on the forward strand.
ACCTCGCCAAGAGCGAGACGCGCACGCCGGAGTTTCTCGAGCTCAACCCGATGGGCAAGCTGCCCACTCTCGTGGACGGGGACGTGGTCGTGACGGAGACCGCCGCGATCTGCGCGTACCTCGCCGACAAGTTCGCCGAGAAGGGGCTCGCACCCTCTCCGGGCTCGCCCGAGCGAGGCACCTACTACCGCTACCTGTTCTTCCCCGGCACGACCCTCGAGCCGCTCCTTTCCGTCAACCGGCTCGACGTCGAGGCCGATCCGGTCAGCATGGGGTGGGGCGACATGGAGCGCGGGATGGCGGCGGTGGAGGCCATGACGCCCAGCGAGGGCTGGGCGATCGGCGATCGCTTCACGGCCGCCGACGTCGTGTTCGGTGGCACGCTGGCCTTCTTCAGCGGCTTCCAGATGCTGCAGGCCTCCCCGAAGGTGGAGGCCTACGTGTCCCGCATCCAGGCGCGGCCGCACTACCAGGCGTCGCACGCGGCCATGTGAGCCGATCGGGCCGAGCTTCTAGTCCGGAACCAGGCGCACGATCTGTCCGCCGGAGGCGTGCTCGAGCAGCAGATAGATCGCGCCGTCGGGTCCCGTCTCCACGTCGCGGATGCGGGCGATGCCCGAGAGCAGGGTCTCGCGGTGCACGACCTCCTCCCCCTCCAGCACCCAGCGGGTGAGCTCGGTCGCCTTCAGGCTGCCCGCGATGAGGTCGTCCTGCCATTTCGGGAACCGGCTGCCGCGATAGACGATGAAGCTGGAAACGGCCGGCGAGGGCGTCAGGTCGAGGACCGGCTGCTCGAGGTCCTCGAGGTCGAACTCGATGCCGAGATCCTTGCCGTACTCGACCGGCGTGCCGTCGTAGTCCATGCCCTTCGACGTCAGGGGCCAGCCGTAGTTGCGGCCGGGACGCAGGAGGTTGAGCTCGTCGCCGCCGCGCGGGCCCATCTCCGTGGACCACAGCCGGCCGGTCACCCGATCGAACTCGAGCCCTTGGGGGCTCCGGTGGCCGTAGGTCCAGATGCTCTTCAGCGCACCCGGAACCCCGACGAAGGGGTTGTCGGCAGGCACCCGACCATCGTCGTGCACGCGGTGGACCTTGCCGTAGGGAAGGCCCAGATCCTGGATGCCGTCGTGGTTCGAGCGGCCCTTGATGCCGACGCTCAGGAACACGTGGCCCTCTCCGTCGAAGCTGATCCGGCCACCCGCACCCATGTCGGGGGTCCGGGTGTAGGTGCTGGCGTCGGCCTGCCAGATGGTCTGCTGGTCGATCCATCGGCCGCCTTCGATCCGGCCGCGGATCAGCTTGTTCATCGACTTGGCACAGTCGCGGCAGCGATCCCCGAAGTGGAGATACACCCAGCCGTTCTCCTCGTAGTCGGGATGAAGTGCCACGTCCATCATCCAACCCCTGCCGAAGACCAGCCTCAAGAGCTCGACGCCGTCGTCATGGGCTGGGGGGGTTCCCTGGATCAGCTCCGACTGCTCGCCTCCGGTGGAGACGATGCTCAAGCCGCGCGTCTTCTCGGTGAGCAGGATGCGTCCATCGGGGAGGGGTGCGATCGAGAAGGGCAGGGGATGCAGGCCTCGCGCGACGGGCTCGAGGCGGAAGCGGTGCTGCTCGCTCTCGAGGGGGCCTTCAGGGATTGCCAGCGGCGCGTCGGTCTTGAAATCGGTGCGGCCGTAGTTCGCGCGCCGCTCGCTGATCAGGAGGGCCAGACCCCGGATCTGGCCCGGGTCCAGCGTCTTCGACCACGCCGGCATGCCGGTGGCCGGAAAACCGTCGGAGATGCTGCGAGCGATGGCGTCGGCGGAATCGCCGTACAGCAGGTCGCGACCGGCGAGGGGCGTGCCGAGCGGTGTGCCTTCCAGCTCCGCCCCGTGGCACACGGCGCAGTTCTCGGCGTAGACCGCGGCAAAGGGATCCCGCGCGACGGACGCGAGCAGGGAGTAGATGGCGACGCAGCCGCTCCCCACGACGGCGACGATGACGATCCCGACGATGCGCGCTCTGGACATGGTCCTTCTTCATGGGGCGGCAAGGGCTCGGGCCCGCCCCGAGCCTCGCGGAAACCAGGCCCTTCGCCCAGTCCGTCCCGGCAGTTCGTGGAGCGCGGGGCCGCAGCGTCTCCGACCTCAGTCCTCCCGGCGAGCCGGCGCCCAGAGGGCGAGCAGCGCCACCGCACCGCAGAGGATTGCGAAGGTATCCCCGATCCGCGCGTAGGGCGTGAGGTCGTCGCGTGGGTGGACCGTGCCGACCAGGCTCGCCTCGCTGAACGGGTCGGTCCGGGCCAGCACGCGTCCCCACGGATCGACGATCGCCGACGGGCCCGACGTGGAGATGCGCAGCAGGAAG
>JAJDAR010000019.1 GCA_029261775.1 Deltaproteobacteria bacterium
CCCGGCCAGCTCGCCGACGTGAACCTGATCGACTGGGACGCGCTGGCCCTGCAGCCGCCGGAAATGGCCTTCGACCTGCCGGCGGGCGGCAAGCGGCTGGTGCAGCGTGCGGCCGGCTACCAGGCCACCTGGAAGAGCGGCACGCTGACCTTCGAGAAGGGCGAGAGCACGGGCCAGCTGCCCGGTGTACTGGTCCGCGGCGCCCGATAAAAGGCCCGTTCGAACCAGCACAGCAATCCCCGCAAAGGGGACGACCCGCAACGGGGCCGCCGGAACGGGGCCGCGCCGGACCGGCCGGAACGGGGACGTTCGTTTCGTTGTTTCATTCTCGATGCAACAATGAAACGAACGTCCCCGTCTCCCCGTCTCCCCGTCTCATGTCTCTCTCGGGTCCGTGCGCGGGTCGGGTGCCGTTCGTGGCTTGGAGGGGCACAGGGCTCTGGTCTATCCTCGCCGGCTCCCTCCACACCCCTGTCCAGCCGGAGACCCGCGCCCCATGGATCAAGCCCTCGAGAACGCCTGGAAAGAGCTCACGGCGCCCGGCGCCCCGTTCGCGTGGTCCGTGCGCGACATCCGCGGCGTCCCGACCCGGACCTTCGACAACGCGCCGCCCTCGATGCGGGCGATCTGGGAGGGCTCGGCGGCCCACGGCGATGCCGACTACCTGATCTACCAAGGAGAGCGCGTCACCTATTCCGACGCCCACCGGATCGTGTCCTCCCTGGCGCACCACCTGGTCTCCCGCGACATCGGCAAGGGCGACCGCGTCGCCATCGCCATGCGCAACTATCCGGAATGGGTGCTCGCCTACTGGGCGACGGTGGCCGTCGGCGCGACGGTGGTCGGCATGAATGCCTGGTGGACGACGGCCGAGATGGAGTACGGCCTGAGCGACTCCGCGCCCAAGCTGTTGATCGCCGACGACCAGCGGCTGGCGACGGTGGCGCCGAAGCTCGATGCGTTGCGCGCCGAGCGACCGCTCGATCTGATCGCCGTGCGGGCGGCGGGTGAGGTGCCCGAGGGCGCGATGCGCTGGGAGGAGGCGATCGCGACGCCGGCTGACGGGCTGCCGGAGGTCCAGATCGAACCCGAGGACGATGTCTGCATCTTCTACACCTCGGGAACCACGGGCTTTCCGAAGGGTGCGGTGATGACCCACCGCGGCGCCGTCAGCAACATCCTGAACCTGGCGTTCTGGGGCACCGCCGTCGCAGCCGCACGGCCCAACCCGAAGAGCAGCGGCCAGAAGCCCGCGGAGAAGAGGCAGCCGACCACACTCCTGGCGGTGCCCTTCTTCCACGTCACCGGCTGCAACTGCTGCATCCATCCCGTGACGTTGACCGGCGGCCGGCTGATCCTGATGTACAAGTGGAATGCAGGCGAGGCGCTCGAGGTCATCGAGCGGGAACAGGTGGACACCTTCACCGGCGTTCCGATGATGTCTCGGGAGCTGGTCGAACATCCCGACTTCGAGACCCGTGACACCTCGAGCCTTGCATCGCTCGGGGGCGGGGGGGCTGCGGTCCAGCCGGATCTCGTGGACAAGATCGAGAAGAAGCTGAAGCGCGGCAGGCCCGGGACGGGCTACGGCCTGACCGAGACCTGCGGCGTGATCTCGATGAACTCCGGCGACTACTTCCTGGACCGGCCCAAGACGGTGGGCCCGCCGCTGCCGGTGGTCGAGGCCAAGGTGGTCGCCGAGGACGGCACCGAGCTCGGGCCGGAACAGGTGGGCGAGCTGCTGGTACGCGGGCCGAACAACGTGCGCGGGTACCTGAACAAACCCGAGGCGACGGCCGAGGCCTTTCCCGAGGGTTGGTTCCGTACAGGTGACCTGGCGATGATCCACGAGGATGGCTTCATCTCGATCGTCGACCGCGCCAAGGACATGGTCCTTCGCGGCGGGGAGAACATCTACTGCGCGGAGGTCGAGGCGGCGCTCTTCGACCACCCGGCGGTCAAGGAGTGTGCGGTCTTCGCCGTGCCCGACGACCGCTTCGGCGAGGTGCCCGGTGTGGCGGTCGTCCTGAAGCCGGGCCAGAGGGCGACCGAGGACGAGCTGCGCGCGCACGCCGGCGAGCGCATCGCGGCGTTCAAGGTGCCCGCACGATTCTGGTTCCAGGGAGAGGACCTGCCGCGAAACGCGAATGGAAAGTTCCTGAAGAGGGCGCTGAAGGAACAGCTGCTGGGCTGAGGGAGCAGGCCGAGGGGCTCCCCTCCTCTTCGTCAGGCCGGCGCGGGGCTGCTCGGCCCCGCGCCTGATGCCTCGCTCCGCCCCCGAGCCGAGGCTACGTTGCGCCGACCATGAACTTCGACGCCTGGTTCACGCTGGCGATCGTGGCGGCGATGCTGGCGCTGATGGTGCGCGGGCATTCCGCCGCCGTCGCGATCGTCGGCGCCGTGATCGTGCTGCTCGTCGCTGGAGTGATCGATGAGGCGCAGGCCTTCTCGGGCTTCTCCAATCCGGCGCCCATCACGGTGGCGGCCCTCTACGTCCTGGCCCGTGGTGTCGAGCGCACGGGCGCGCTCGAGCCGCTCGTCCGGATCGCGATCGGAGGTCCGGGCGGGGCCCGCAGCATGCTGCGGCTGCTGGTGCCGTCGGCTGCGGCGAGCGCCTTCCTCAACAACACGCCGATCGTCGCGATGCTGATGCCGGTGGTGAGCGAGTCGTCGCAGGAGCGCGGCGTACCGCCCTCCCGTCTGCTGATCCCGCTCTCCTTCGGAGTGATCCTCGGCGGGGTCGTCACCACGATCGGCACTTCGACCAGCCTCGTCGTATCCGGCCTGCTCCAGGCCTCGGGTCAGCCCCCCTTCGGCTTGTTCGAGATCAGCCACATCGGGCTGCCGATCGCAGCCGTCGGCCTCGTCGTGGTCTCGTTGCTCGCGCCGCGGCTTCTGCCCGACCGCGAGCCCCCGCGGCGCAGCCTCAGTTCCGCGGAGCGCGACTTCGTCGTGCGCATGGTCGTCGATCCGGACGGCGGTCTCGAGGGGCAGACCGTGGAAGAGGCCGGACTGCGCCATCTCGAGGGGGTCTTCCTGGTCGAGATCGAGCGGGACGGCGAGCCGATTACCCCCGTGGCTCCGAGCACGCTGCTGCACCGGGGCGACCACCTGCTCTTCGTGGGCCAGGCGAGGCTCGTGGCCGACCTGCGGAACCTGCCGGGCCTGCGCTCGGCCGAGAATCCTCATCTGGCCGACCTCGACATGGCCGCGCACCCGCTGACGGAGGTCGTGGTCGGAGCGAGCTCGCCCCTGCTCGGCAAGACGCCGAAGGAGATCGGCTTTCGCGAGCGCTATCAGGCCGCCATCGTCGGGATCCACCGCGAGGGCCATCCTGTCGCGACCAAGCTGGGTGCCGTGCAGCTGCGCCTCGGCGACACCCTGCTGCTCCTCGCGGATGCCGGCTTTCGCGACCGTTGGCGCGACCGGCCCGACTTCCTGCTGATTGCGCGGCTCGACGCCACGCGGTCTGCGCCCGACCGGAAGGCCTGGCTCGCGCTCGCGATCGCCGCGGGCTTCGTGGTCGTCGCGGGCACGGGCCTCTTGCCGATCCTGCACGCCGCGCTCGCCAGTGCCGTCCTGCTCGTGGCCACCCGGACGCTATCGGCCCAGGAGGCGCGGGCCTCGGTCGAGCTCGAGGTGCTGGTGGTGATCGCGGGCGCGTTCGGCGTCGGCGCGGCCGTCGAGGCGTCGGGCCTCGCCGGGCTGATCGGTCATGCCATCGTCACCCTGACGGACGGATTCGGCTGGCGCTGGACGCTGCTCGGGACCGTTCTGGCCACGATCGTCCTGACGGAGTTCATCTCCAACAACGCAGCGGCCGCATTGATGCTGCCGATTGCACTGGCGACCGCGACGGAGGTCGGAGCCGATCCCCGCAGCTTTGCGATCGCGGTCGCGGCATCTGCTTCCTGCGCTTTCCTCACGCCGATCGGCTACCAGACGAACACGATGGTCTACGGCCCGGGCGGCTACCACTTCGGCGACTACTGGCGGCTGGGTCTGCCGCTCACCGTGGCCTCGGTCGTGACCATCGTGCTCGCGACCTGACCTGGAGCTCAGGGACCAAGGACAGAGCCCGAACCGGGAGCCTCTGAAAGCCACGCAGGATCGGGTTCGCTCGGTAGGTCAGCTCCTCTTCGTCGCACGCGAGCTCGAGGCGCGCGTAGCGCCGGCTCATGACCGCGAACACGGCCTGGCCTTCGAGGCGGGCGAGCGAGGCACCCAGGCAGAAGTGCGTCCCGTAGCCGAAGGAGAGGTGGCGGATGTCCTGCCGCCCGATCCCGTTCTTGTACCACGAGGCTCGTGGCCCGCGGCTCGAGAGTCCGGCGATTCCATCCGCGAACGAAGAGCCCCCGGAATCCATGAGAATTCCGGGGGCTCGGTGGGTTGCTGGATCGCGGTTCGACTCGACCGCGGCCCGGCTTCTGGTCGGACGGCCGCGCGGGTGAACCCACGGGCCCTCCCTCTAGTTGCCGCCGATCGGCTCCTCGCCACCGCCCGGCGGCTCCTCGCCGCGGGGCCGCTCGGAGATCTGGCAGGTCTCGGAGCACACGAACGTCTCGTCGATCACACCGGGCGGATCGCAGCTCTCGCCCGCCTCGACCACGCCGTTGCCGCACACCGGCTCGGGCTCGGGGTCGGGGATCTCGACGACCCGACAGGCCTCGTTGCAGACGAGGTGCTCGTCGATCCGGCCGGGCGGGTCACACTGCTCGTCGCCCTCGACGATGCCGTCGCCGCACACGGGCTCGGGCGTTTCACCGGGCTCGCAGTAGAACGCGCTGTAGGAGATGTCCTTGCAGTCGGGTCCGGTTCCACCACCACTCACCGATCCGGTGGACGTACCCAGGCCGGAGAACGTGTAGCAGCCGGCGCCGTCACCGCGATCCCCATCGCCGACGCCCCAGGCATCGGTTCCGGCCTTCACGCAGATGCCGCTGACCACTTCCCCTTCGAAGCACTCGAAGCTCCGCGGACCGGGGCGATCGATCTTGATGCCGCCTTCCGCACAGTGTTCGACCACCGGCGCGCGGCGCGCCTTCTTCTTCTTCTTCGCCAGGGCAGGGCCGGCGGTGAGCACGAGGGCCAACCCGACGAGCAGGAGCAGCACGGCTCCGACGAAGGGGCTCTTGATCTTGAGCATGAGTCTTCCTTTCATGGGAAGGGGAGAGAGACGGAAAGGGGGGTGCCCGGCGCCGGTTGGCGAGCAGGCGTGGAACCATCTCCAGGTAAGTGGCCCGGGGCTGGAAGGTGTGACGCGCCAGGAGGCCAAAACGCACCCTGGCAGGCCCCCAGGGGGAGGGCAGGCAGAGCTCCTCGTCCTCGGGCGGCTAACCGGAGAGACGCTCGGTCCCCTCGCTCGCCCCGCGTGGGTGGATTCGGCGCGAGCGATCTTCCCCGGACGTCCTACCGCGGGCCGAGCAGACCGAGGTCCGCGTCAGCTACTTCCCCTTGAGCTCGCTCTGATGCTCCGCGATGAACGCGCGGATGTCGTCGGACATCCCGAGGATGGTGTCCCACTCGTCGCCGTAGAACGTGATCGGGAACCTGCGGATGCCATAGAGGCTGACGGCGCCCTTCTGGCTGACCTGCAGGCGGATCGCCTTGCTCTTCTCGGTCTTCAGCTTCTCGTTCTCGGCGCGCAGCCGCTCGAGCTCTTCGCGCATCTGATCATCGGTTTCGGGCATCGTGGCTCCTTGGAACCGGGGGCAGGATCAACGTAGCTCTTCCATC
>JAJDAR010000020.1 GCA_029261775.1 Deltaproteobacteria bacterium
GCTGATCTCGCGCCGCGAGCCCTCGATGCACAACAGCTGGTACCACAACGTCGAGAAGCTCAAGGGCCGCAAGAGCCGGGCGAATCCGCTGACGATGCATCCCGACGACGCGCGGGAACGCGGGCTGGCCGAGGGCGACCAGGTGCGTTGCCGCAGCGCGGCGGGTGAGATCGAGGTCGCCATCGCCCTCGATCCGGAGCTGATGCCCGGCGTCGCCGCGCTGACCCACGGATGGGGTCAGGCACGAACCGAAGGCATGCGCGTTGCGCAGCGGCATCCCGGCGTGAACGCGAACGTGCTGCTGCCCACCGGGCCCGGCAGCTTCGAGCCGCTCAGCAACCAGGCGCACATGACCGGGATACCGATCGAGGTCGAGCCGACCTAGGGCAGGGTCCTCGACGGATCGTCGATCCACCCGTGTCCCGTCCCCCTGGCGCCCTGGTCGAGCAGCTCGCCCACGTACCGAGCCAGGATGTCCGTCTCGAGGTTGACTCGATCGCCCGGATGCCTTCGGACATGGTGGGTGTGGGTCTGCGTGTACTGCACGATCGACACCGTGAACGAGTCCTCACTCTTGGCGGTCACCGTCAAGCTCGCCCCATCGACGCAGATCGGCCCCTTGACGACCACGTAGCGGAGCAGCTCGCGCGGTGCCCGATACGTGCAGACGAAAGCCTCGCCATCGGGCCGGATCGCCTCGAGAAGGGCGGTCCCCTCGACCACGCCTCGGACGATGTGTCCGCTGAGGCGATCCATGGGGCGCACGGACCGCTCGAGGTTCACCGGGTCACCTCGATCGAGATCTTCGAGGTTGGACCGGCGGTAGGTCTCGGGCATGGCGTCGAATGACATCTCGCGCCCGCGGAGCGCCCTCACGGTGAGGTCGATTCCGTTCACCGAGATGCTGTCTCCCGGCTTGGCATCCGCTGCGATCCTCCCGGAAGAGACGCGAAGGTGGCCGGCCACCGCCTCCACAACGACCCCGACGTCTTCGACGATCCCCGTGAACATCCCGACACCTCCAGTGGTTCACCAACGGCATCGGCAGCTCGCTGCCCGCATGGGCAGGATGCGCGTTGACATCGATCAAGAACAGAATATTATTCTAGAATATTGATCGGTTCAAGTATCCGATGCCCAAGGAAGGCGAAAGACGTGTCGACATGAGCAGGGCGGAGGCGACGATGGCTCGGCGCGAGGAGATCCTCGGCGCGGCCCTGCAGTGCTTCCACGAGCTGGGCTACGAGGGGACGACCGTGGCCGACATCAAGGCGAGAGCCAAGGTGAGCACCGGCAGCCTCTATCACCACTTCACAAGCAAGGAGCAGCTGTTCGCGGAGCTCTATCTGGATTCGATCCGCGAGACCCAGGCCACCAGTCTTCGGGCGCTCCGGCGGGCCAAGAGCAGCGAACAAGGGGTGCGCGCGCTGGTCGCCTCCTATCTGCGCTGGGTCCACCGGGAGCCGGAGAAGGCCGCCTTCCTTCTCACCATGCGGCGAGCCGAGTTCATGGAGGAGGTCGAAGAGGAGCTGGAAGCGATGAATCAGGAGCTCCGAACGACGCTGGCCGAATGGATCGACCAACACGTCCGAACCGGCGAGCTGCCCCTGGCCAGGACGGACCTCCTCATGGCCCTTCTGGTCGGGCCCAGTGAGGACTTCGCCCGTCGATGGCTTCGCGGAAGGACCACGACCTCCCTCCGGGAAGCAGCGGAGCTGCTCGGCGAGGCTGCCTGGAATGCGCTCAGGGCGCTCGCGAAACACTCGGAGCCGTGACTTCATCGGGCCCGGTCCGCCATCTGGAACCGCCCGCACCAGAACCTCGACCACACCAAGGACAAGGAGGCTCCAGCATGCCCTTCCATCCGAGCCAGCCCCATCACGAGGGAGCACGCATCGCGTTCGTCCAGGCCTGTTGGCATCGTGAAATCGTGGACGAGGCGCGCGATGCCTTTCTCACGTCGATCACGGAAAGGGGTCACTCACGCAGCCAGATCGAGCTCTTCGAGGTCCCCGGTGTTCTCGAGATCCCGCTTCAATCGAAACGACTGGCAGAGACCGGTCGCTACGCTGCGATCGTGGCCGCGGCCTTCGTCGTCGATGGCGGCATCTATCGGCACGACTTCGTCTCCTCGACGGTCGTCGATGCGATGATGCGCGTTCAGCTCGAGACGGGAGTGCCCATCCTCTCCGCCGTCTTGACCCCGCAGTCCTTCCACGATCATGAAGACCACCGGTCGTTCTTCGCGGAGCACTTCAAGGTCAAAGGCCACGAGGTGGCGGGAGCCTGCGCACGAACGATCGAGAACCTCGCGTCGATCCCTCGCAGGCAGGCCTGCGATCCCTGATCTGCGTCGAAGCGTCGGGCCCGCTGACGCCCTCAGCGCCGCGCCAGGGGTCGTTCGAAGTGCTCCCCCAGCTCCGTCAGGACCTCGTCCGCCGGAATCGCGAAACCATCGCCCGACATCCGCCGATCGGGCCGCGTGATCACGCCGATCACCCGGCCCCCGGGGCCCAGGACCGGGGCGCCGAGCGTGTTGCCGCCCATCCAGCGGTCGAACACGAGGTAGGGCTTGCGATCGTCCTCGTGGGTCCGGGTGCGGGCGCGAAAGACCCGGCGCGACGAGCCGACCGGCCCGATCGCGACCACCGGCGTCCGCTCGGGAGGGCCCGTCGAGTCGACGAGTTCCAGGAAGGGGCAGTCTTCGGCATCCACCCAGAG
>JAJDAR010000021.1 GCA_029261775.1 Deltaproteobacteria bacterium
CCGAAGCCGTCGGGCGCGATGTCCGACTCGATCTCGAGATTGAGCACGTGATACCACTGGGTCAGGTCCCAGTCGCTGGCACCGCTGAAGTCGGTCCAGATCGAGCGGATCTGCTGCTCGTAGTAGCCGTGGATCTCGAGCCTGCCATCCCAGAACTCGATGGCGTCGGCGGGTTGCGGCGGCGCGGCCACACTTCCCAGTACGAACGTGAACACGACGAGCGCAGCTCGCCCCCCGCGAGCCGGCTTGGCACCCCGCATGACCCCTCCTGGTTGCTGTGCGGTCGCGCTTTCCCCCGAAATCCCGACCGAGGGCGGCACGCTACTGCAGCTGACTTCGTGTCGCCCCCAGGCCGTTTCCGGCACAGCTGCAAAGGATTGAGCTGGATGTTGCGGATCGGTTGCGGGCCGCAGAGCAGCCCGAGGAGGGGCCGCGGCCTGCCGGCTAGAGTCCGGCCGGGCGGTCCGGTAAGGTCAACGCCCCCCGGGTGACGGGCCGCGCCGGCCCCCTCCCTTTCTTCTTCAAGGACCCACCCATGAGCGACACAGAGGCCCCCGACATCGCGGTCGAGACCACCGAGACCTCGCCGATCCAGCGCACCCTGCGGGTCGAGGTCGAGGCCAAGCGCGTCCGCAAGGCCTTCGACCACGCGTACCGGGATCTCGCGAAGCAGGCGCGGGTCCGCGGCTTCCGACCCGGCAAGGCGCCTCGCTCCGTGCTCGAGAAGATGTATGGGAGCTCGGTGGCCGAGGACCTCGAGGAGCGCCTGGTGCAGGAGACGCTGCCGCAGGCCATCGAGCAGTCGGGGGTGGAGCCCGTGAGCGAGCCGCAGGTAGACGCGCCCGTCCCCGAGCCCGGCTCCGCCTTCGTCTACACCGCCATCCTCGAGGTGAAGCCGCAGGTCGAGCTGCCCGAGCTGGCCGGGCTGCCCGGGCAACGGCCGGTGGTCGAGCTGGGTGACGAGGACGTCGAGGCCGAGCTGACGAGCCTTCGCGAGCGCCGCGCGCGCTTCGAGGACGAGCCGGAGGGGACCGCGGCGGGCGAGGGCTCCTTCGTGACCCTGGACTACCTGGGGCGCATCGACGGCGAGCCCTTCGAGGGCGGCGCCGCACAGGGTGCGAGCGTCGAGATCGGCGCCGGGCGCATGATCCCCGGCTTCGAGGAGCAGCTGATCGGCCTGGCCGCAGGCCAGGAAGGCACCGTGGACGTCGGCTTCCCCGACGACTACCAGGCCGAGGACGTCGCCGGCAAGCAGGCGAGCTTCGAGGTCAAGGTGACGCAGGTCCGACGGCGCGTGCTGCCGGAGCTCGACGATGCCTTCGCCAAGGAGCTCGACGAGGAGCTGGCCGGCATCGATGCCCTGCGCGAGAAGCTGCGCGCCGACCTGACCGAGACGAAGGAGCGCGAGGCCAAGGAGGCGCTCCATCGCAGCCTGATCGATGCGTTGATCGAGCGCACCGAGTTCGAGGTGCCCCCGGGCATGATCGAGCGGCGGCTGCAGCAGCAGCTGAAGCGCGCCCACGACCAGCTCGCCCAGGCGATGCCCCACGAGGAGCTGCATGCCCGTCTGCGGGAGTGGTCGGAGAGCTGGCGTCCCGAGGCGGAGCGCGAGGTCCGCGAGCATCTGCTGCTCGAGGCCATCGCGACCCAGCAGGAGATCGAGATCTCGGACGCCGAGCTCGACGAGCACCTCGAGAGCCTGGCCCGCGACCAGGGGCTGGCCCCCGAGCGCCTGCGCAGCGCCTACGAGGAGCAGGGCGTGCTCGAGGCCGTGCGTGCCCAGATGGCTTCGGACCGGGCGCTTGAGATCCTCCTGGCTGGGGCTAAAGTCGAAGAGATCCCAGGCACTTAGGCCCGATCTTGCACCTGCGCGGGGGGCCTGGACGGCCCCCGGAGGAGAAGCTGCTGACTGCCGTCGTGGGCCGAAGCGCCCGTCGCCCGCTGCTGCCGGTCCGGTCGGTGCGCCGCGAGCCCGGCGGCCATGCAACCCCGCTGTCCGACGGGTCACTCACCACGAGGGGCCGGCGGGTCGATCCCTTCCCCACGGGCGACGCCAGCCCGGCCGCCCCGTTAGACTGAGGTTCACAGCATGTTCTCCGGCCCCTCGGGGTCCGGAGGCAGGAGACCCATGCCGCCTCTCATCCCCATCGTCGTCGAACAGGATCACCGCGGAGAGCGGGCCTACGACATCTACTCCCGCCTGCTGCGCGACCGGGTGATCTTCCTCGGCGGCCAGATCCACGACGAAACCGCCAACGTGATCATCGCCCAGCTCCTTTACCTGGAGTCCGAAGATCCCGATGCGGACGTGAACCTCTACATCAACTCGCCGGGTGGCTCGGTCTCCGCGGGTCTCGCGGTGTACGACACGATGCAATACATCCGGCCGGACGTTTCGACCTTCTGCGTGGGGCTGGCCGCCTCGATGGGCGCCGTGCTGCTCGCAGCGGGCGCGCCGGGCAAGCGCTCGGCGCTGCCGAACGCGCGGGTGATGATCCACCAGCCCTGGGGCGGCGCGCAGGGTCAGGCCTCGGACATCGACATCCAGGCCAAGGAGCTGCTGCGCATCCGCGATCGGCTGAACGAGATCCTGGCCCAGCACACCGGCAGGTCGCTGGAGGAGATCGATCGCGATACGGAGCGCGACTACTATCTTTCGGGCGAAGAAGCGCGTGAGTACGGCCTCATCGACCGGGTCGCGGCCGAACGGCCGCGGGCCGCCTTGAACGGGGCCGACGGTGGCGCGGCGGTCGGCAGTGCAACCGGAGCGAGTGGGGAGACGGGATCGTGAAGAAGCGGGAAGACAACGCGAATCTCTCGTGCTCCTTCTGCGGCAAGAGCCAGAAGGAGGTCCGCAAGCTCATCGCGGGCCCCACCGTCTACATCTGCGACGAGTGCATCGAACTCTGCAACGACATCATCGCCGAGGAGTACGGGCAGGAGGACGCCAGCACCCCGAGCTCGCGGGTTCCGAAGCCCCAGGAGATCAAGGAGATCCTGGACGAGTACGTGGTCGGGCAGGACTCGGCCAAGAAGGTGCTCGCCGTCGCCGTCCACAACCACTACCGCCGCATCGAGAACCAGAGCATCGTCGGCGACGTCGAGCTGCAGAAGGCCAACATCCTGCTGCTCGGCCCCACGGGCTGTGGCAAGACGCTGCTCGCCCAGACCCTGGCCAAGATCCTGGACGTGCCCTTCACGATCGCAGACGCCACGACGCTGACCGAAGCCGGCTACGTCGGCGAGGACGTCGAGAACATCATCCTGAACCTGCTCCAGGCGGCCAACTACGACGTCGAGCGGGCTCAGCGCGGCATCATCTACATCGACGAGATCGACAAGATCGCACGCAAGAGCGAGAACCCGTCGATCACGCGCGACGTGTCGGGCGAGGGTGTGCAGCAGGCGCTGCTCAAGATCATCGAGGGGACCCTGGCCAGCGTTCCGCCGAAGGGCGGGCGCAAGCACCCGCAGCAGGAGTTCCTGCAGATCGACACCTCGAACATCCTGTTCATCTGCGGCGGGGCCTTCGTGGGCCTCGATCAGGTGATCCAGCGCCGGACCGGCGTCAAGGGCATCGGCTTCGGCGCCGACGTGCAGACCAAGAGCGATCGGAACCTGGGCGAGATCCTGGGCAAGGTGCAGTCCGAGGATCTGCTCAAGTTCGGACTGATTCCCGAGTTCGTCGGCCGGGTCCCCGTGGTGGCGACCCTGGACGAGCTCGGCGAGGACGCGCTCGTCGACATCCTGACCCGCCCGAAGAACGCGCTGGTCAAGCAGTACCAGAAGCTCTTCGAGTTCGAGGGGGCGCACCTGCGCTTCAGCGACGGAGCGCTGCGCGCGATCGCGCGCCAGGCCCTCCTGCGCAAGTCGGGCGCGCGCGGGCTGCGCTCGATCCTCGAGTCTTCGATGCTGGATCTGATGTACGACATCCCGTCGCGCGATGACGTCGCCGAGTGCGTGGTGAACGAAGAGGTGATCGAGCAGGGCGCGGAGCCGTTGCTGGTCTTCAAGCAGGAGGCGGAATCCGCCTAGGGGGCACTCAAGCCATGTCTTTCTTTCGCAGTGACGACTCGAGCGGCGCCCCCCCGGCACCGGATGGCGACGCCAAGGTCGTCCCGCTGCTGCCGCTCCGGGACATCGTGGTGTTCCCGAGCATGGTCGTCCCGCTCTTCGTGGGCCGCCCGAAGAGCATCAAGGCCCTCGAGGACGCGGTCGCCGAAGGGCGCGAGCTGGTGCTCAGCGCCCAGCGTCTCGCTGCCAAGGACGAGCCGGGCGAGGACGACATCTTCCGGATGGGCACGCTCGGTACGATCATCCAGCTTCTGCGCCTGCCCGACCAGACCGTGAAGGTGCTGGTCGAAGGCAAGAGCCGGGCACGGATCAAGCGCTTCACGCAGGACGATCCCTACTTCGCTTGCGAGGTGGAGCTGATCGAGGAGACCACCTCGAAGGCCGCGGACGTCGGCGCGCTCGTGCGCAGCGTTCACGCGACCTTCGAGAACTACGTCAAGCTCAACAAGAAGGTGCCGTCGGAGGTGCTCGGCAACATCGGCCAGCTGGACGACGCCGGCCGGCTCTCCGACACCGTGGCGACCCATCTGAACCTCAAGATCGAGGATCGTCAGCGCCTGCTCGAGCTGGTCGACCCTGGCAAGCGACTCGAGGAGGTCTTCGGCCTGATGCAGGCCGAGATCGAGGTCCTCGAGGTCGAGAAGCGCATCCGCGGCCGCGTCAAGAAGCAGATGGAGAAGAGCCAGAAGGAGTACTACCTCAACGAGCAGATGCGGGCGATCCAGAAGGAACTCGGCGAGCGCGACGAGTTCAAGAACGAGATCGCCGAGCTCGAGGAGCAGCTCGAAGGCAAGTCGATGCCCGAGGAGGCACGCGAGCGCACCGACAAGGAGATCAAGAAGCTCAAGATGATGTCTCCGATGGCGGCCGAGGCCACCGTCGTGCGCAACTACATCGATTGGATGCTCTCCCTCCCTTGGGAGGAGTACGCCGAGGAGCACGAGGACATCGACGAGGCCGAGCGCGTCCTGAACGAGGACCACTTCGGGCTCGAGAAGCCGAAGGAGCGGATCCTCGAGTACCTGGCCGTCCAGACCCTGGTCGAGAAGATGAAGGGTCCGATCCTGTGCCTGGTCGGACCGCCCGGTGTGGGCAAGACCTCGCTCGGCAAGTCGATCGCCCGCGCGACGGGTCGCGACTTCGTGCGCATCAGCCTCGGCGGCGTGCGCGACGAGGCCGAGATCCGCGGCCACCGCCGGACCTACATCGGCGCGCTGCCCGGCAAGATCATCCAGGGCCTGAAGAAGGCCGGCAGCGGCAATCCGATCTTCCTGCTCGACGAGGTCGACAAGATGTCGATGGACTTC
Organism: Deltaproteobacteria bacterium; assembly: GCA_029261775.1. Taxonomy (GTDB): domain Bacteria; phylum Myxococcota_A; class UBA9160; order UBA9160; family UBA6930. Next base: position 5,382 of record JAJDAR010000021.1, read on the forward strand.
CGGGGCGACCCCTCGTCGGCGCTGCTCGAGGTGCTCGACCCGGAGCAGAACCACACCTTCAACGACCACTACCTGGACATCGACTACGACCTCTCCCACGTGATGTTCGTGTGCACGGCCAACGTCCTGCACCAGATCCCGCGGCCCCTCCAGGATCGCATGGAGATCATCCAGCTCCCGGGCTACATCGAGAGCGAGAAGCTGCAGATCGCCAAGGACTACCTGGTCCCGAAGGAGCGCGAGGCCAACGGTCTCGACGAGAGCCACATCGAGTTCACGGACGCGGGCCTGCTCGAGATCATCCGCTTCTACACCCGGGAGTCGGGGGTGCGGAACCTCGAGCGCGAGATCGCCTCGATCTGCCGCAAGGTGGCCAAGCAGGTCGTGAAGGAGGGCGACGACGCGAAGCGCGCACGCGTGACTCCGGCCGTCGTCAAGCGCCAGCTCGGCGCCCACAAGTACCGTCACGGCATCGCGGAGGATGCCGACCGGGTCGGCCTCTGCACCGGCCTGGCCTTCACCGAGGTCGGCGGCGAGCTGCTGCAGACCGAGGTCGCGGTGACGCCCGGCCGCGGCAAGCTGGTCGTGACCGGCCGCCTCGGCGAAGTCATGCAGGAGTCGGCCAACGCGGCCATGTCCTACGTGCGCCAGCGCGCCAAGCAGCTGGGCCTGGTGCCCGAGTTCTACTCGAAGGTGGACATCCACATCCACGTGCCCGAGGGCGCCACCCCCAAGGACGGCCCGTCTGCGGGCATCACGATCGCCACGGCCATCGCTTCGGCGCTGACCCGCGTGCCGGTCCGCTCCAACGTCGCCATGACCGGCGAGATCACCTTGCGGGGCCGCGTGCTGCCGATCGGAGGCCTGAAGGAGAAGCTGATCGCAGCGCACCGGGCCGGGATCGACACCGTGGTGATCCCCAAGGACAACGAGAAGGACCTCAAGGAGATCCCGGCCCAGGTGAAGCGGGCGATGAAGATCGTCACGGTGGAGCACATGGACGAGGTGCTCGGCGCCGCATTGTCCCTGGACGACGTGCACGGCTTCCTGCAGGAAGGCGATCACGTGATCGATGCGATCTTCGAGGTCCCCGGCCAGTTCCACGAGCCCGCAAGCCCGGCCGGCGTCAACTGAGCCACGCGGGCTCGGCCGACCTGGCCGGCCTGCCGCTCAGCTCCGTTCCGGGAAGCGCCGGCGGAAGGGCGCGATCAGCGACTCCTCCCGGGTCTCGTGGTCCGAGATGCGCTTGGTCAGGTCGTCGAGCTGGCACGCGCAGTCGTCGGGGTCCTGCCGAGAGAAGGTGTCGGCGATCCGCACGAGCTCGGAACGGAATCGCGCGTGCTCCTGCGAAAGCTCCTCGAGCGCCGGCGTCAGGCCCCGGCGCAGCCCGTGCAGGGCGGGAAAGTAGACCTCGTCCTCCAGGGAGAAGTGGGCCTCCATGGCGTCCTGGAAGTGCCGGAAGCGCGCCTCCGCCCGGCGCAGTCGACCCTCCGCCAACGCCCCCACCACGAGTCCGAACAGCTCGTCGAGCTGCCGGTGCTGGCTCGAGATCCTGCGAGCCTCGAGTCGCATGCGCGCCTTGGCGCCCGGCTCCCCCTGCATGTCGATCCTCCTCGCTCTGCGCTTCCCGCGCCTGGTGACGCAAGCCCCATGCCGGGTCAGGACGCACCGGCCGCGCGTCTTCCGGTCCGTTCCTGGGGCGAAGCGACCCGTCGCGTCCCGGCCTGGGGCACGAACGGACGGCCCGCTCGGCCCGCGGCGCCTGCGGCGCATCGCGGGCGGGCACGCGGCTTGCGACACCGCTGCGGCATGGCGCGCACCCTCTCCCTTTCACTCGTCCTCTTCGGAGGTCTGGGCATGCTCGGCTGCCTGGCCACAGCTTCCGCCCCGGCGGATCCCGGCCCGAAGGCGCAGCAGGATCTGGTCGAAGCCGGTCGCCGCGACTACCTGGAGCACTGCGCCACCTGCCATGGCCAGGCTGCCGGTGGTGACGGACCGACGGCCCGTGCGCTGCGCATCGACCCCGCCGACTTGACCCACATCGCCGCGCGCCGCGGTGGCGAGTTTCCGCGGCTCGAGATCGCCTACGTGATCGATGGGCGGTTCGAGATCCAGGCCCATGGCTCCCGCAGCATGCCGATCTGGGGCACGGCCTTCCGGCGCGGCCTGCCCGATGACGAGACCGGCGAATCGCTGGTGCGGGGTCGCATCGCGGCCCTGGTGGAGTACCTGGTGTCCATCCAGGAGGCGGGCCACTAGGTCGAGGGCGGGCGACGGCTAGAGGGGGATGCGCTCGGCCTCGGGCGCGTGAGGGGTCGCGGCCTGTCGCGGCGACCGCGGGGCCGGGACGATCCAGCCGCAGGCGGCCAGCACGCCGCCGGCGAGCCAGGCGCCCACCAGGGCCAACCCCGTGTCCTTCTGGGCATCCCAGACGTCGCCCTGGGCGCCGACGAAGGCCATGCCGATCTCCGGGTCCACGAGCTGTGCTGCCGCCCACTCGAGCAGCTCGTAGCAGGTCGACAGGGAGAGGATCACCGACCAGCCCAGGCACAGCGCCAGCGCGCGGCGTCGGCGGCCGAGGGCGGCGAGCAGCAGCTCGACCGCGGCGGGCAGGAAGAGCAGGCCGAACAGGAAGTGCACGAGCCGGTCGTAGGCGTTGCGTCCGAAGAACTCGACCGACGCGGCCGGCACCGGCACGAGCGAGTACGTGTAGTGGCTGCCCACGACGTGGAAGCCCAGGAACACGAAGAGCAGGACCACGGATCGGGTCGAGAGCAGTCGGTGGTGGCGCGTCGCGACCAGCGTGAGCGCGAGCGGGACCGACAGCAGGTTCTCGAGCGCCCAGGTCGAACGGTCGTGCGGCGCCCAGGCGAGCACGCAGAACTCGAGCGCGAAGAGACCCGCGACGAGCCAGGGGAAGTCACTGCCGCGCGCCATCAGAGGCCGGCGAGGCCTCGGAGCTCGTCGAGCCACGTGGCCACGGCCTCGGGGAGATGCAGCCCCGCGGAACCGCCATAGCTGCCCAAGGTCTCCTCCTCGAGCAGAAGGTAGGCCTCCTGGGCGAACTCGCTGCCGGGCGCCGCGCGCACGGCCGCTTCGAGGGTCGACTCCGCCGTCGCCAGCCAACGCCGCGGGTCGGTGTGCAACTCCGCGACGCCGAGCAGGTAGTAGGCCTCGGCCTTCTCCGCGCCGCTGAGCTGTTGGACCGCGAGTGCGCGATGCAGCAGGCTCGAGACCACCAGATCGTGGACCAGGGGCCGCCGATCCGCTGGGAAGCGGCGGAGCCGCTGGGCCTGCGCTGCGACGAGGCGCGCCTTTGCGAGCTCGTCGCCGGGGCCGATCTGCGGCGCGAGGCTGCTGAGACCTTTGATCCACTGGTCGATCCGGGCCGCCAGGTAGGGCGGCAGATCGCGGCTCTCGCGCCAGCGGGTCAGATGGGCTGCCGCGCGCGGCAAGTCCTGGCGCACGCGAATGCTCACCTGCAGGTAGTCCTCGAGGAAGCCCCCCGTATCGAGCTGCGCCGGCGGGATGAGTTCCTCGGCGAGCAGCGCCTCCATCTCGGTGAGCGCGCGGTCGAACTGGCGCGAGGCCAGCTCGAGACGGATCCGGTCGCTGCGGGGCAGGGCGTCCACGTCCACCGCGTCGAACAGCGTCCGCCCCAGCTCGGAGGTCGAGCCGGGCAGCCGCGAATGGCAGCCGACGCAGACGTCGACCAGCTCGTTCACCAGGTAGCGCGCCTCTTCGTCGCGACCGCGGCGGAGCCGCGCTTCGATCTCCGCGGCGTCCTCGGCGAGGGAGTGGCTCAGGTGCGCGAAGCCGGCGTCGCGGGTCAACCCGTGGCCCTGCAGCGCGCTGGCCCCGAGCCGGAGCCGGCGGAGCGACGCGTCGAGGGCCTCGCGGTTCTCGGGGGCGCCGAAGGCCTCGCGATCGAGAGCGAGGGGCAGGGCGACCTGCAGGGCGCCCACGATCTCGGCCATCGTGGCCCGCGCGCCCACCGCATCGGGGATCGTGGGCGTGGGAGCGGGCTCCCCCGCGCAAGCTGCGAGGACGGTCACGAATAGCAGATGGGTCGAATGGCCCCATCTTCGGGTCCACATGGACGGGTCTCCTGGCCTCTCGGGGTGCCCCGGGCCTCGGGAAGAACCTCATTGCAGCGGGCGTGCCAAGCGAGCGCCAGGGTGGCTGGCACCGGTCCTGCAGACACCGAGGGCAGGACCGCTAGCCTCGCCGAGCGGAGGACCCCCCCGTGTACGAGTTCCTGGACTACCGCAGCAAGGATGTGATGACCTCGAAGGTGGTCTCGGTCGCACCCGACACCACGCTCGCGCGCGCTCAGGAGATCTTCGAGAAGAACGACTTCAACGCCCTGCCCGTCGTCGTGAAGGGCAGGCTGGTGGGGTTGCTGACCAAGCTCGACGTGCTGAAGGCCTTCCGCTTCACCGCCGAGGAGACGCTGCCGCCCTATGCGCGCCTGCTGGACACGCGTGTCGAAGCGCTGATGACGACCGAGGTGGAGACCGTGAGTCCCCGCACCCCGCTGCCGAGGGTGCTGGACAAGATGGTGCGAGAGCGGCGTCGCAGCTTCGTGGTCGAGGACGCCGGCCGGGTCGTCGGCATGATCGGTCGCGAAGACCTGTTGCGCGGGCTGCGACGCGCTGCCGCAGGCGAGCGCGCTCCCGGTCCGCACTGGGTCCAGGATTGAGCGGCCGGCCTGCCCGCCGGGGCGGTTTGACGCGGCGTCCTCGCTCGCGCATGTTAGTCGGATGACGAGCGCCGCCCTCTCCGACGAGCTCGCCTACTTCCAGTACGACGAGGAGGATCGGGAGCTCCTGGCGGAGCTCCGGCCGGTGATCGAGGAGCACGCCGATCGTCTCGTCACGGCCTTCTATCGCCACCTGCTGTCGTTTCCCGAGACGCAGGTCCTGCTCCGCGATCCGCTCGTGACGAAGCGCCTGCTCGAGGAGCAGAAGCGCTACCTGCTCAGCCTGGCCGGGCCCGTGATCGACGAGGCCTACCTCCGGGATCGGCGGCAGATCGGGGAGGTGCACGTGCGCATCGGCCTCGAGCCGCGCTGGTATCTCGGGGCCTACGCCCTCTATCTGTCGATGCTGACCCCGCTCGTCTGCAGCCACGTGGCGGCCGACTCGATGCGGGGTGAGCGGATGCTGGTGGCGCTTCAGAAGCTGCTGCTCTTCGACGTACAGATCGCGGTGGAGCGCTACATCGTGCGCCGCGAGCACGACCTGCAGCACCTGAACGACGAGCTGTCCCTGGCGGGCAGGCGTCTGGCGCGCGACCTCGAGTCGACCGGCGCCGCCCTGCGCTCGACGGCCGAGCGCGCGCACGCGGCCGAGCGGCTCGCGTCGATCGGGGTGCTGGTGGCGGGCCTTGCCCACGAGATCGGAACGCCGATGGGCGTGATCCAGGGGCACGCCAAGCTGCTCGAGCCTCACGTGGAGGGCGAGGACGCCCAGTGGAGGCTTCGCACGATCCAGGACCAGATCGGACGCATCTCGCGGATCATCGAGGGCCTGCTCGGGATGGCGCGCCCCTCCCGCCCGAACCGGCTTCCGGTGGCGCTCGGCCCGCTCGTGGAGAGCACGTTGGCCTTCGTCCAGGACAAGCTCGGGCGGCGGCGGATCGAGACCCGGCTCGACCTCGCGGAGGTGCCGTCGGTTCGCGGCGACTCGGAGCGGCTGCAGCAGGTGCTGCTGAATCTCCTGCTGAACGCGGCCGACGCCATGCCCCAGGGTGGGGAGCTGCAGGTCTCGCTCGCCGAGACAGCGGACGGCGAGGCCGACCTGCGGGTCGCCGACACCGGGCCCGGCATCGCCGGCGATCCAGCCCGGGTGTTCGATCCGTTCGTCACGACCAAGGAGTCCGGGGAGGGGCACGGGCTGGGCCTGGCCGTGGCCCACGGCATCGTCACGGAGCACGGCGGCCTGATCGACGTCAGCCGGTCGGACGCCAGCGGCACCGAGTTCCGCATCCTCCTGCCCCTGGACGACACCGCGAAATGATCCAATATGGTACAATCACCTCTGTCACTGTACCTTTTTGATCCATTTCTCTCCTTCTAGGGACGCTGTCCGAGGCTGCGGCTTGGCACGTCCCCTGCTTTGCCCTGGGGAAGCATGCCTGCTCGCCCCTTCCAGATCCTGGTCGTCGACGATGACCGCGCGATGCGCGAGATGCTGGCCTCGATGTTCAAGGACCGCGGCTACTGGGTCCAGCAGGCCGCCTCTGCCGACGAGGCCCTGGAGCACGCGGCGGAGCTCGAATACGACGTGGTGCTGTCGGACATCCGGATGCCCGGCCGCTCGGGGATCGAGCTCGTGGGCGAGCTCCGCAAGATCCGTCCGGACACGCCCGTCGTGCTGATGACGGCCTTCGGGACGATCGACTCGGCCATCGAGGCGATGCGCGCGGGCGCCTTCGACTACATCACCAAGCCCTTCGAGCCCGACGCGGTCGCGTTCACTCTCGAGCGAGCGCTCGAGCGCCGGGTGCTCGAGGAGGAGAACCGGCGCCTGCGTCGCGCCGTCGATCGCACCGCGCGGCTCGGCGACCTGATCGGCGAGAGCCCTGCGATGCGGGAGATCTTCGCGCTGATCAAGAAGATCGGTCCCACGCGCAGCAGCGTCCTGATCAGCGGGGAGAGCGGCACCGGCAAGGAGGTCGTTGCGCGCACGATCCACTACCAGGGAGCCCGCGCCGAGCAGCCCTTCATCCCCATCAACTGCACCGCGATCCCGGAGGGCCTGCTCGAGAGCGAGCTGTTCGGTCACGTGCGCGGGGCGTTCACGGGCGCCCACACCAGCAAGCGCGGCCTGTTCGAGAAGGCCGACGGCGGCACGCTGCTGCTCGACGAGATCGGCGACATGGGCCTCGGCCTGCAGGGCAAGCTGCTGCGCGTGCTGCAGGACGGCGTGATCCGTCCGGTCGGCGGCAACGATCCGGTCAAGGTGGACGTGCGGATCATCGCCGCGACCAACCGCGATCTCGAAGCCGAGATGAGCGAAGGGCGCTTTCGCGAGGATCTCTTCTACCGGCTCAATGTGATTCCCATCCGGGTGCCGCCGCTGCGAGAGCGGCCGGAGGACATTCCCGCGCTGGTGAACGCCTTCTCTGCGCGGCATTCCGAAGGGGAGCCGCGCCGGTTCACGTCGGCCGCCGTGGCCGTGCTGCAGCGCCAGCCGTGGCGAGGCAACGGCCGCGAGCTCGAGAACACCGTGGAACGGGTGCTCGCCCTGACGGACGCCGATCCGATCGACGCCGGGGACCTGGGCCTCACGGCCGGTCCGGCGCCGACGGGTCAGGCCACGCCCAGCGACGACGAGTTCCTCGTGCGGGCAGCCCAGCAGGGCCTGCCGCTCGGCGAGCTGACCGACCGCTACATCGCTGCCGCGTTGGCGCAGACCGGCGGCAACAAGGTACGCGCCGCCCAGCTGTTGGGCATCGATCGAAAGACTTTGTACCGACGGGCCGAACGCCGGGATCGCTCCCGGTCGACCGCCTCGTCGACTGGAGGTACGTCATGACCCTGCCGCGCAAGCTGCTGGTTGCCACCGACTTTTCCGACTGTGCACGCATCGCCGAGGACGCCGCCATCGCGTGGGCGAAGCGCTCGGGTGGCGAGCTCCACTGGATCCACGCCCTCGAGGTGCCGCTCCCGGTGTTCGAGCCCTATGCGGTGGCTGTCCCCGAGGCGACCATCGGCGCCGCCCGGGACATGGCGGTCCAGAAGCTCGGCGAGGCCGCCAAGCGGGCCGAGGCGGCCGGTGTCTCGGGCACGACGCACCTGGGCGAGGTGCCCGCGGCCTACTCGGTCGCCGATCGCGCCAAGGAGCTGTCGGCCGACCTGGTGGTGATCGGGACCCATGGCCACGCCGGGCTGCGTCGCGCGGTGCTGGGCAGCGTCGCCGAGAAGGTCGTGAAGCTCGCGCCCTGCTCGGTGCTCACCGTCAAGGGCGACAAGGCCGCCCCGCCGCCGCGCAAGATCATCGTCGGCGTCGACTTCGCCGACGACGGGCACTCTGCCGTGAAGGCGGCCGCCGCCCTGGCGGCGGACCTGGGGGCGTCGCTGCGCCTGGTCCACGCCCTGGAGCTGCGGATCCCCTTCGTGACGCCCTACGAGGTCACGATTCCGGACGGGGTGATCGAGGCGGCGCAGGAGGAGGCCAAGCGACGGCTCGCGGAGATCGCGGCCGAACTGGACGCGAGCATCCCGACCACCTGCAACGTGCGCAGCTCCCCGCCGCACCTGGCGCTGTCCGAGGCCGCCCAGGAGGACGACACGGACCTGATCGTCACCGGCTCCCGCGGGCTGACCGGCATCAAGCACGCCCTCCTCGGCAGCGTCGCCGAGCGCACCGTGCGGACGGCGCCCTGCTCGGTATGGACCGTCCGCACGACCTGACCGCCGGTCGAGCCGACGCGGACTCGGGGCTCCGGCGCAACGTCGGCTTTCCGCTGCTGCTGCTGTACGGACTCGGCACGACCGTCGGCGCGGGGGTGTACGCCCTGGTCGGCGAGGTGGCGGGCCTTGCAGGTGCCTACGCGCCCGCCGCCTTCGTCGTCTCGGCGCTGCTCGCGACCGCGACGGCGCTGGCCTTTGCCGAGCTCTCCTCGCGCCATCCCCGAGCCGCAGGCGAGGCCGAGTACGTGGCCCGCGCCTTCGGGCGACCCGGTCTGTCGCGCGGGGTGGGGCTCGCCGTCGCCGCGGCCGGCACGATCTCCGCGGCCACCGTCGCGCGCGGCTTCGCCGGCTACGTCGGGGCGGTCGTCTCCGTGCCGACGCCGCTGCTCCTGACCCTGCTGATCGTCGTGCTCGGCGGTGTTGCAGCCTGGGGCGTTCGCGAGTCCCTGCGGATCGCGGGCGCGATGACGCTGCTCGAGGTCGGCGGGCTGCTCGCCGTGGTGACGGTCGTGCTCGTGGCCGCTCCCGAGACCCGCGCGGCGTTGCCGGTGGCGCCGAGTCCGGTTTCGGCGGCTGCGGTGCTCAGCGCCTCGACCCTGGCCTTCTTCGCGTTTCTCGGTTTCGAGGACATGGTGAACGTGGCCGAAGAGGTCACCGACGTCCGCCGTACGCTGCCTCGCGCGATCCTGTGGACGCTCGGGCTCACCACCCTGATCTACGCGGCCGTGGCCTGGGCGGCCGTCGTTCAGGTCGCCCCGGCCGAGCTGGCTGCGTCCGAGGCGCCGCTGGCCCTCGTCTACGAGCGTGCGCTCGGCCGCGCCCCGGTCGAGCTGCTCGTGATCGGGGCCCTGGCCATGCTGAACGGGGCGCTCATCCAGATCGTGATGGCGTCCCGTGTGCTCTACGGGCTGGGTGAGCGTGGATTGGTTCCCAGGGGCTGGGCGCGGGTGCATCCGCGCACCGGAACCCCGGTCTTCGCGACGATCCTCGTGTCGGCGACGGCCCTGCTCCTGGCGCTGGCCTTGCCGCTGGCCAGCCTGGCCCGGGCGACCGCCTGGGTCGCACTCGCCGTGTTCGCGTGCATCCACGCTGCGCTGTTCGTGCTGCAGCGTCGCGAGCCCGCGCCCCCGGGCGCCTTCGTCTGTCCCCGCTTCGTGCCGCCGGTCGGAGGGGCCGTGAGCCTCCTGCTCCTCGGCTTCGAGGCGCAACGCGTCGCCCCCTGAACCCGTGCCCCGAAGGAGCCGCCATGAGTCCCCCCGAACGACAGGATCAGGAGCTCGCCGACCGGAAGGTCGCCTCCGCCATGCAGCCGGAGTTCGTCTCCGTCAAGTCGCGCGACCAGCTCGACTTCGTGGACGACATCATGCAGCTCGGTCGCATCCGGCACATGCCGGTGGTGGACGACGGCGAGCTGGTGGGCGTCGTGTCCCAGCGCGACCTGCTCGCGGCGGCGCTGTCGCGGGCGCTCGACTTCGATCCGACCCAGCGGCGGACCTTCCTGCGCTCGGTCCTGGTCGGCGAGGTGATGACACCCAAGCCGATCACCATCGGCCCCGACGCGACCCTGCTCGAGGCCGCGCGCACCCTGCTCGCCCACAAGATCGGCTGTCTCCCCGTCGTGGACGAGGCCGGGCGCCCGGTCGGGATCCTCACCGAATCGGACCTGGTGCGCGGGGCCTACGGTCTGTAGAGGCGCTCAGCGGCGAGGGGAGCGAGGTGTGCGGATCGCACGCTCGAGCAGGTCCCGCTCGGTCAGCACGCCGAGGATCCGCCCAGCGGATCCGACCACGAGCAGATGGCCCGAGTGGGCCCGGAGCAGACGGGCGACGCCATCGCGCAGCGGCAGACGATCCCCGACGACGTCACCGGACTCGGTCATGTGCGCGCGAATCGGGGTGTCGAGGATCTCCTCGAGGGCCTGGTGGAGCGCCTCGCCGTCCCCGGCCTCTGCGACCGCCCGGCCGATGGCGGCGCAGCAGGTTCCGAAGGTGATCTCCCCGAGCAGCCGGTCCGAGTCGTCGGTGACGGGCAACGAGCGCAGGCGACCCAGCCGCATGATCTCGGCGGTCGATCCGAGGCGAGCGTCCGGGTGGACGGCGATCACGTGCGTGCGCATGACATCGCCCACGCCCACGCCGGGCCCGCGCCCGCTTCCGATGGGGCGGGTCATGCGGGCGGCGCGGCCGGCTCGTCGGTGTCGAGTGCGCGGACGACCAGGACCGGGCAGGGTGCCGTCGCAATCGTGTGCTGGGCGACGCTCCCGAGCAACAGGTGCTTGAGGCCGGTGAGCCCTCGGCTGCCCATCACGATCAGGTCGGCGCCGATCTCCTCGGCCACGGCGCCGATCGCCTCGGTCGGCTCTGCGGGGGACAGTCGGACCTGCGCCTCCACGCCCGCGGCCTCCGCCCGCGCCAACCACTCGTCCAAGGACTTGGAGACGGCTTGCCGCGCCTCTTCGATCATCTCCTCCGTGAGGAAGAGGTTGTAGGGGTACACGCGATCCTGGAGCACGAAGGCGTGCAGCAGGACGAGGCGCGCCTGGTTCTGCAGGGCCAGCTCGACCCCCTCCTTGAAGGCGCGCACGCCGTGGGCGGAGAAGTCGAAGGGCACCAGGATCGTGTCGAGCTTCATCGGCAGGCCTCGGGTTTTTCTTCGCAGGTTCCGTGCCAGCCCGGGGAGGACGGTGCGCCCTGCCGAGCCCGCGACCGGCTGCGCCCCGCCCCAGCCCTGAGGCGAATGGCCCCGACGGAGGGCCCGGCCGATGATGCCCTCGCGCCGGGCAAGGCACGGGAATTGCTCTGCCGGAGCGCATGCACCGATCCCTTCGCCTGGCCGCGCATCAGACCATGCCCACGGTCGCCGCCGTCATGACCCCTTTTCCCTATTTCGTCGACCGGGCCAACTCGGTGCTGCGCGCCATGCAGCTGATGGACGAGCACGAGATCCGGCACGTGGCGGTGAAGGACGGCACCCGGCTCGTCGGCATCGTGAGCCGTCGGGACATCGACCGGCTCGGGCACCCGGCCGCTCCGCAGAAGGACTGGGAGGCCACCCGCGCCGAGCGGGTGATGACGCCCGACCCGTACGTGGTGCCGATGGACGAGCCCCTGGCCGCCGTGTTGGAGACGATGGCCGCGCGCCGTCTCGGCACCGCGCTCGTGCTGCGGGGTGATCGCCTGGCCGGCATCGTGAGCGTCACGGACGTCTGCCGGGCACTCGCCCAGGTGCTGCGGGATCGCTTCGAGACTCCCGAGCCGACGGCGGCCTGATCACCCCTCCGGCCAAGGGCTGGGGCGAACAGGGGCAGAGTTGTCCCCGCGAAGGGCAGCCAGGGGCAGAGGGCCTGGCCCGGTCGCTGGAGAGGAGAGCCCATCCGGCACGGCCCTTGCTCCCTCAGGTTGCGGGCGGCGTCCTCACGGCGCCCGGAAGCAGGAGGCCCTCGGTCATGGAAGAACGCCCCGCCCACGGCACCCCCCTGATGCCGAGCCAGGTGCGGCTGAAGGTGCTCGAGGATCACGCGCGGATCCGCCGACAGCTGCGTGAGGTCCGCGCCGCCGCCGAGTGGGCCCGCACCGGGGCTCCCGAGCGCGCCGAGCCCATGCGCGCCGAGGCGCGCAGCTTCGCCGACCTGTTCCTGCGCCACCTCGCCATGGAGGAGGAGGTGCTGGTGCCGACGCTGCGGGAGGTCGACATCTGGGGCGACGCCCGGGCCGATCGCGTCCTCCAGGAGCACGAAGAGCAGCGCGAGACCTTCCAGGAGCTGATGAACGAGCTCGAGCGCGAGCAGGTTGCCGTCTCACGGGTTGCCCAGCACGTGCTCTCGCTCGCCGACTCGATCGAGGCCGACATGATCCACGAGGAGGAGACCGTCCTCCACGAGAAGCTCCTGAAGGACGACGTGATCAACGTCGATCCCTGCGGCGGCTGACCGACCGCACGTCCCGTCGTCCTGTTGCAGCTTCGCGCTGTCGCGTTGCGCAAACGCAACACGCCCGGCCATCTGGCGGCCGGAGCGCGCCCAGGGCGTGGCGCAGGGTGGCACCGTGTTTGCTCTGGAGTGAGCCGCGTGCCCGGAGGTCTCTCATGCAGCTCTGGTCCGGAACTCTCAGCCCCTTCAGCGCCAAGGTTCGCCTGGCCCTCGCCGAGAAGCAGATCGCGTTCGAGCTTCTCGATCTGCCGTGGACCCGGGCAGCGCTCTGGGGCGACAAGCCCGAGGCCTTCCGTGCGGTGAGTCCGCGCGACCAGGTGCCCGTGCTGGTCGACGGCGACCTCGTGATCCCCGACTCGACCGTGATCTGCGAGTACCTGGAGGATCGGCACCCGGAGGCCCCCCTGCTGCCCGCGGATCCCAAGGACCGCGCGCGCTGCCGGGTGCTGGAGGACGACGCCGACCACGCCCTCGCGGAGTTCGTCACGCTCCTCATCCGGGAAGTCTTCATGAAGCCCGACGGCGCGGGCCGCGACGCCGAGGGCGTGGCCCAGGCCGAGGCCGGGATCCGCGCCACCTACGACCGCATGGAGGCGGCCCTCGGGACCGGCGAGTACCTGGCGGGTGGGTTCAGTCTGGCCGACATCGCCGGCTTCCTGCTGGTCGCCTTCGCCTCGAC
>JAJDAR010000022.1 GCA_029261775.1 Deltaproteobacteria bacterium
CTCCGAGCAGATCTGGGAGCAGGACCAGGAGATCCTCGACCGCGCCCTCGCCTTCTACGCGGAGGTCGAGACCAGGACGGGCAAGCGCGACCTGGCAGAGCTCGACGCGCTCTTCGGCAGCGCCGCGGATCCCGGTCTCACCGGAGGCGATCCCGAGCTATGGGAGGCCTGTCAGGCTGCTCATCGCGGCTTCCAGGTCGGCCTCGAGCTGCTGCTGATGATCCCGCGGATCGGGCTCCGCTCCGAGTTCCTCGACATCCGGGTCGACGAGAGCCTGGTGCCCGTCTTCCCGGAGAAGTTCCTCGACCCGGACATCATGGCGACCTGCACCCGTGCGCTCGCACCGCCTCCGAAGGCCTCGGCCGACGAGATCGTGACGCCGATGGGCGGGACATTCTACGCCCGGGAAGCGCCGCATCTGCCGCTGCTGGTCGACGAGGGCGAACACTTCGAAGAGGGTCAGCCGCTCTTCATCATCGAGGTGATGAAGATGTTCAACAAGGTGCTCGCCCCCTTCTCCGGCACGGTCACGGCCAGTCTGATGAAGGATGCCGACGGACGGGTCGTCACCAAGGGGCAGCGCATCTTCACGATCGAGCCCGACGAGCGGATCGAAGAGGAGTCGCCCGAGGCCACCGCCGCGCGCGTGAGCCAGGCGACGCTCGCGCTGCTCCGGTAGCGCCCATCTTCTCCAAGGTCCTGATCGCGAACCGCGGCGAGATCGCCGTGCGCATCATCCGGGCCTGTCGCGAGCTCGGGATCCGCACGGCGGCGCTGTACTCGGACGCGGATGCCGGAGCCCTCCACGTCCGGCTCGCCGACGAAGCGCATCCCTGCGGGCCCGCGCCCGCCCGCGACTCGTACCTGCGGGGGGATCGCGTCGTCGAGATCGCCCGGCACTGCGGTGCCGAAGCGATCCATCCGGGCTACGGCTTCCTCTCCGAGTCCGGCGACTTCGCGGACGCGTGCGAGGCGGCCGATCTCGTCTTCGTGGGGCCGCCAGGCGACGTGATCCGTGCGATGGGCGACAAGGTGACCGCGCGGCGCACGATGAGGGCGGCCGGCGTGCCGATCGTGCCCGGCGCCGACGAGCGCCTCGAAGACGGGGAGGTCGCCGAGCGCTGCGAGGCGATCGGCTACCCGGTGATGGTCAAGGCCAGTGCCGGGGGAGGCGGTCGCGGTCTGCGGGTCGTGCGGGACGCGGCCGAGCTCGCCAAGGCCCTGCCCCGCGCTCGCAGCGAGGCAGCCAGCTCGTTCGGGGACGACGGCCTGTACGTCGAGAAGTGGATCGAGAACCCGCGCCATGTGGAGATCCAGGTCCTGGCCGACGCACACGGGGGCGCCCTGCAGCTCTTCGAGCGTGAGTGCTCGATCCAGCGCCGGCACCAGAAGCTGGTCGAGGAGGCGCCGGCCCCGCGCATGAGCCCGGCGCTGCGCACGGCGATGGGCGACGCGGCGATCACGGCGACGAAGGCGATCGGCTACCGCAGTGCCGGGACCTTCGAGTTCCTGGTCGATGCCGAGGGCGCCTTCCACTTCCTCGAGATGAACACGCGCATCCAGGTCGAGCACGCGGTTACGGAGCAGGTGACGGGCGTGGATCTCGTACAGGCGATGATCCGCATCGCAGCCGGGGAGCCACTGGAGCTTCGGCAGGAGGACGTCCGGATCGAGGGGCACGCCATCGAGGCGCGCATCTACGCCGAGAACCCCGACAAGAAGTTCCTGCCCTCGCCGGGCACCATCACCCGCTGGCAGGAGCCGGAGGGTCCCGGGGTTCGCGTCGATACCGGTGTCGAGGCGGGCAGCGAGGTGAGCGTCCACTACGACCCGATGCTCGCCAAGCTGGTCGTCTGGGGCCGCGACCGCGAGCAGGCCCTCGACCGGCTGGCGCGGGCGGCCGACGACTTCCAGGTCGAAGGCCTCCACACCTCCCTCGCCTTCCACCGCCGCCTCGTCACCCACCCCCTCTTCCGAGCCGGCACCTACGACACCAGCTTCATCCCCACCCACTGGCCAACAACTTAAGAACAAAGCCGGGCCTTTCTCTTAAGTTGTTGAGCGGGAGACCCGGCTTGTCGGTCAACAGACGGGGTTGGCGGACGGGTTGGGCGGGTTCGTTACGTTGTGCGGATGGCGCGAAGGGTCCTGCTGGATACCGACATCGGCTCCGACGTCGATGATGCGATCGCCCTCGGGGTGCTGCTCTCGGCTCCCGAGGCGCTCGAGCTGGTCGCGGTCACGACGGTTGCGGGCAACACGAAGGGGCGCGCGTGGGCGGCCGCTCGCATGCTGGGGCTCGCGGGGCGAACGGGCATCGAGGTCTGTGTCGGCTCCGAAGAGGCGCTGGCGCGCAAGAACCGCTTCGTGTGGCGGGACATAGAGACCAAGGACTACCCCGACGGTCCGGACGCGATCCGCTCGGACGAGCCCGCCGCCGAACGCATCGTGCGGGCGGCGCGCGAGATCCCCGACCTGGAACTGGTCGCGATCGGCCCGCTGACCAACCTCGCCCACGCGCTCGCGCTCGACCCGGAGCTGCCGGATCGGGTCGCGCGCCTGACGATCATGGGCGGCCACGTCCGCGAGGTGAAGATCGGCGAGTACGTCTGCCCGCCCGGGATCGACTACAACCTGTGCTCGGATCCCGAGGCCTCGGTGATGGTGCTGGGAGCCGGCTTCGAGACGCGGCTGGTGACCGCGGACGTCACCCTGCAGACGTGGATGCGCGAGGCCGATCTCTCCCGCCTGGCCGAGCGGCCCGGCCCCATCCCCGGGGTTCTCGTCGATCAGATCCGTCGCTGGACCCCGATCCAGCACCAGATCTTCACGGGGCTCGGCGGCACCCTGGAGCCGGACAACGTGGCGTATCTGCACGATCCGCTCACGCTGCTCTCGCTCGTGGACGCGTCGGCCCTCCACTTCGAACGCCTGCACGTGCTGCCCACCATCGAGCGGGGCACGCTCCGCACCCTCGAGGCCCCCGCCGACGGGCGCCTCGGTCTCCCGATGGAGGTCGCGACCGGGGTCGACGCCGGTGCCGCCCGCGACGCCATCGTCGGGAGGTTGCTGACCCTCTAGCCGGGACCGCCGCTCTCGTCCTTGTTCCGCCTCGGCGCGAACAGGTACGACACGCCGATGCCGACGATGTAGAGGATGATCAGCGGAACGGCGAGCAGGACCTGGCTCACCACGTCCGGCGGTGTGAGCACGGCGGCGAACACGAACGAAACGATCACCGCGTACTTGATGCCCGCCAGGAACTGACTCGGGTCGACGATGCCGGCGGCGGACAGGAAGAAGACGAGCACCGGCAGCTCGAAGCCCGTGCCGAAGGCGAGCAACAGGCGCGTGGTGAGCGAGAAGACCTCGCGCATGGTCCACGCCGACTCGACGAAGCTGCTGCTGAAGCCCGCGAAGAAGTCGTAGACGAGCGGGAAGACGGCGTAGTAGCCGAAGGCTCCGCCCCCCGCGAAGAGCAGCGTCGAGCAGACCACGAAGGGCAGCGCGACCTTCTTCTCGGACGGGTAGAGGCCGGGCGCGATGAACGCCCAGAGCTGCCAGAAGATCACCGGCAGCGAGAACACGAAGCCGGCGAGCAGCGCACACTTGAGGTACGTGAAGAAGATCTCGGTCGGCGCGATCGCCTGCAGCTTGCCACCCTCGCCGAGTGCCGCGGTCGCGGGCTCGAGCAGGAAGCCGAAGATCTGCTCGCTGAAGTTCCAGGCCGCCGCGAAGCCGATCGTCCAGGCGATCACGATCTTGAAGAGGCGGGTTCGAAGCTCGGCGAGATGTTCGGTCAGCGGGAGGGCCGCGTCATCCATCCGTCGGCTCGCCGGACGAGGGAGGTTTGGCCGGGGCTGGAGCCACCGGCTCCGGCACGGGATCCGTCTTGCCGGCAGCCACCGGGGGCGCGGGCGCCGCAGGCTTCACGGGCGGGATTTCGGCCGCCTTCTTCGTCTCCTTCTCCGCCTCCATCAGGCTCGCGCGCAGATCGTTGGATGCGCGACGGAACTCCGCCAGCCCGCGTCCGAGGTTGCGGGCCAGCTCCGGGAGCTTGGAAGGACCGAAGACGAGCAGGGCCACCACGAGGATGACGAGCAGCTCGGGCATGCCGATGCCGAACATGGTCGCTGACTCTAGCCCTCAAGGTCGGTCGGGTGTAGGCGTCTCTCGTTGCCCGAGAGAGGGGCCGGGGCGGATCAGGCGTGGATCCGCGAGGAGGTGGGGCGGCGGACGTACCGGATCCGGATCGGCCGGCGCTGCTCGCAGTCGAGCAGGGCGATGCCGAGCCAGCTTCCGCCGTCCGCCGCGGGTCGTGCCCAGGCGACCCGCCCGATCCTCTCGGTCTCGGGCTCCCCATCCACCCCCCGTGGAATCAAACGCAGCAGGGCACCGACCGGCTCTCCCTGATCGACCCGGACGCACAGGCCCGAACCCGACACGTCGCGCGTGAAGCCGGTCCGCAGGCGCTGGTCGGCGCAGACGCGCGGGAAGCGGCAGTACTGCACGGCCTGGACCCGGTCGGTTCGCTCCTCGCCGCGCCGCGCGGGCTCCAGGGTCTCGAAGAGCGGAATCTGGATGTCGGTCGGTGTCACGATGCTTTCCCCCCCGTCGCGGTTCGTCACGCCTCGCGTTGCTCCTCGTCCGGTTCCGGGCGGCTGGCGCTGGCGTCTGCCAGGACCTGCAGCGGCACCTCCGACGCGTCGATCAGGCACAGGAATTCCTTGGCCAGCACCGGGTCGAACTGGACGCCGGCGTAGCGCCCCATCTCATGGCGCACGACATCGGGTGCCAGCGCCTTCCGGTAGGGCCGGTCGCAGGTCATGGCATCGTAGGCATCCGCGATCGCGACGATCCGTGCGGACTCCGGGATCTGCTCGCCGAACAGACCGTCGCCGTAGCCGCGTCCGTCCCACCACTCGTGGTGATGGCGTACGGCGGACGTGATCGCGGAAGCCATGCCGAGCGGCTCGAGCAGGCGCGCGCCGATCTCCGGGTGCTTCTCCAGCACGTCCCTCTCCTTGGGATCCAGCGCCCCCGGCCGGGTCAGCAGCTCCGTCGGGACCCCGATCTTTCCGATGTCGTGAAGGAAGCCCGCGATTCGCACGTCCTCGATGAGCTGCGCGTCGAGCTGCATCCGGTCGGCGAGCAGGCCCGCGTAGAAGCCGGTCCGCCGCGCGTGGCCGCGCAGGAAACCGCTCTGCACCTCGACCGTGTCGGCGAGCACCTCGAGGAAGCCGAGTGCCTGCGCCGCCGACTCGCGGTCCGCGGGCTCCGCCGCGTCGAGCAGGGCGCCGATGCGCCGGCCGACGCGGGGATCCTCGTGCACCTGACGGAGCAGGCTCTCGACCTGGTCGTGCACGTCGACCACCTCGCCGAGCGAGGAGAGGAAGTCGACCAGCCGCGAGCGCCCGCGCTGGCGGGCCAGGGAACGGAAGACGGCGGCGGAGACCTGGACCACGTCGAAGGGCTTCTGCAGGTAGTCCGCCACGCCGCAGCGGATCGCCTCCGCCGCGTTCTCGAGCGAGCCGTGGCCCGTGATGACCACGATCTCGACCTGCGGGAACTCGTGGCGCAGCAGGCCCATCAGCTCCTCGCCCTGCATGCCCGGCATGTTCAGGTCGAGGGTCACCAGATCGACGCGCCGGGTTCGCAGCACCTGCAGCGCCTCGGAGCCGCTGCGCGCCACGATCACGTCGTAGTTCGGCTTCAAGATGATGCGCAACGACTCCCGCGGCCCGCGCTCGTCGTCCACGACCAGGATCGTGGCTCGGTTGTCGGAGGCGGCTGGGAAGAGGTCGGCTCGGATCTCGCTCACGTCGCCTCTCTCTATCAAGTCGCGTGCCAGCCTGGTCGCACCCCGTGGAAGAGGGCGTAACCCACTGGTTTCGTGGGTTTTCTCCCTTCGCGCCGAACCGGGCCGGGGCCGCGCCAAAGCCTGGCGAGCGTTCCGTCCGGTCCACCCGGGCGGAAGCTCCGGCCGCAACCCGTTGCCCGGGCTGAAGAAAGCGGGACTGTTCCGGGCGGAACGCTTGTGCGGTCTCGTGCGGACCCGGGCGAACGTCAAGCTCACGCTCCCACCTTCCGATTCGTTGGGGATGCACCCCGCACGGATGTGGCCGTTGGTGGTGGCGCTGGCGTGGGGAGTCTCGGCGGCAGCGCACGCCGAGATCTACCGCTGGACCGATGCCCAGGGCCAGGTCCACTTCACCCAGGATCTGAGCCAGGTGCCGGCCGACCAGCGGGCGCCGGCCGCGGCCGCGCCACGGCTCCGAGGTGGCTACAGCCGGGTGCCCGGTGCATCGGAAGCGGACGGTCTCCGGTCCGAGGGGCTGAGCGCGCCGCCCGCGGCCGTCTCGCGTGTGACCAGCCGCCAGCGCGGTCCGATCCGCATCCCCTACGAATCGAAGCACGGCGCCATGCTCGTCATGGTCCGCCTGAACGACGCCGTCACCGCGCCCTTCGTCGTCGATACCGGCGCGTCGGACGTCTCCATCCCTGCAGCGGTCGCAGAGCAGGCTGGCATCCACGTCGGCCCCGATACGCCGCACGCCCTCTACAAGACGGCCAATGGAACGGTGAGCCACGCCATCGTGACCGTCGACTCGATCCAGCTCGGCGAGGCCCGGGTCGAGGCCGTGCGCGGCTCGATCAGCCACTCCATGCCCATCGGTCTACTCGGCGGGAGCTTCTTCAACAACTTCACGTTCCAGATCGATCCGGCGGCCGGCGTGATCACCTTGCTGCGCAACGATCGGGTGCGAAGCGGGGTCTCCGAGCGACAGTGGCGGGACCGCTTCGCCGAGATCCAGGGCAAGATCCGGACGCTCGAGCGCTACATCGAGGACCACCACTTCAGTCGCGAGTCGCGACGCGACGAGCTCGACGCCCGCCTGGTGGGCCTTCGCCGGCGCCTCGAGGACCTCGAAGCGGAGGCGGACCGGGCCGCGGTGCCCCAGGCCTGGAGGCACGGATGAAGCTCGCCCTCTTGCTGGGGCTCCTGGCCCTGGGGGCACCGGCGGGTGCGGAGATCTACCGCTGCACCGGACCGGACGGCGAGCTGCTCTTCACCGGCGACCCTTCCGAGTGCCCGGGGCAGGAGGCGCATCGCTCGCCGGGGCGCGTGCAGAGCATCTCGCCGTCGGCGTCTGCGCCGGTCGAAGATGAGCCGCGTCCCGCGGCGCGGCGACGTCGGCCCGCCTACGACGCGGAGGCCGAGGAGGCCCGCGCCGCCCTGTGGCAGGGACGCAAACGCCAGGCCGAGGCGCAGCTTCGCCAGCTCGCGGAACGCCTGCCGGTCATGCGCAAGGTGGTCGGCTGGTGTAATCGAGGCGACACCGTCTATCACACCGACGACCTGGGCATCCGCCGCGGCGTGCCGTGCGAATCCCTCCAGCAGCAGTACGCCGAGCTCGCGCGCGCCCAGTCCGAGCTCGAGAGCTACCTCGAGAGCGGCCTCGAAGACGAATGCCGCCGCGCCGGCTGCCTCCCCGGCTGGATCCGCTGAGTTGACGAAGGGGTCGGGTCTCTCAGTCAACTCGTTGACGAAGGGATCGGGTCTCTCGGTCAACTTGTTGACGAAGGGATCGGGTCTCTCGGTCAACTTGTTGACGAAGGGATCGGGTCGCTCGGTCAACTTGTTGACGAAGGGATCGGGTCGCTCGGTTTTGTTGACGAAGGGATCGGGTCGCTCGGTCAACTTGTTGACGAAGGGGTCGGGTCTCTCGGTCAACTCGTTGACGAAGGGGTCGGGGCGCTCGATCGATTCGTGAGCGACCACCGGGTCACGGCTTGGTCAGGCCGTGTCGGTCCATCTTGATCTTGAGGAGCCGCCGGGTGACGCCCAGGGCGTCTGCGGCGCGGGTCTGGTTCCAGCCTGCCTGTTCGAGAGCTTCGCGCAGGGCTTCCTGTTCGAAGCTCGCGACGGCGTCTTCCAGCGAGAGGCGCCCGCCGCGCAGTCGCTCGCGCAGGTCGTCGGTTCGCGTCTCGCGCATCAACGCTTCCGGAAGATCGGCAAGCTCGAGGATCTCGCCATCGGTGAGGGTGACGGCCCGCTCGATCACGTTCTCGAGCTCGCGCACGTTGCCGGGCCAGCCGTAGCGCTCGAGGGCGAGCTGGGTCTCTCGCGCGATGCGCAGCGGCCCCTGCGCGGCGCGCTCCCGCGCGCGCTTCAGGAAGAGCTCGGCCAGCAGTCGCACGTCCTCGCGGCGGTCGCGCAACGGCGGCATCTCGAGCGGCACCACGTGGATCCGGTAGTAGAGATCCTCTCGAAAGCGGCCCGCGCGAACCTCCTGCTCCAGATCCCGGTTGGTGGCGGCGAGGATCCGCGCGTCGACCTCGATCGTGCCGGTGCCGCCGACCCGCTCGATCACCCGCTCCTGCAGGGCGCGCAGCAGCTTGGCTTGCGGGCCCGGCGCCAGCTCCCCGATCTCGTCGAGGAAGAGGGTGCCGCCGCCCGCACTCTCGAACTTGCCGATGCGGCGCTCGCGCGCGTCGGTGAAGGCCCCCCGCTCGTGCCCGAACAGCTCGCTCTCCATCAGGGTGTCGGGGATGGCCGCGCAGTTGACCGGGATGAAGGGCCCACCGGCGCGGGGCGAGAGGTCGTGGATTGCCCTGGCAGCGAGCTCCTTGCCCGTTCCGCTCTCGCCGCGAATCAGCACCGTGGCGGGCGACCGCGCGAGCCGCTCGATGGTGCGGAAGACGTCGCGCATCGCATCGCTCTTGCCGACCAGCTCGCCGACCCTCGTGCGCTGATCCAGCTCGTCGGTGAGACGCACGACCTCATGCTGCAGCGCCCGATGTTGCAGCAGCTGGCGGACCTTGATGCGCAGCGCGTCGATCTCGTAGGGCTTGGTGACGTAGTCCGCAGCCCCGAGCTTCATCGCCTCGACGGCCGTGGTCACGGTCTTGGTCGCCGTCAGGACGATCACCGGCGGGGCGTCGCTCTGCTCCTGCAGCTCTTCCAGGAAGGAGAGCCCGCTGCGACCCGGCATCACCAGGTCGAGGATGACGAGATCCATCGGCAGCTCGGCCATGGCACGCAGGCCGGCGTCTGCGCCGTCCGCCGTCACCACCTCGCACTCCTGCTTCAGGAGCATGCGCAGGGATTCCCGGACCCCGGTCTCGTCGTCCACCACCAACACGCGAGCCATGGGGCAAGCCTAGCGGGCGCTCAGGCTGGGCGGACGACCCGTCGTCGCTGCCGGGTCGTGTCTCGGGACGGCCCGCACCCGTACAGGGCCAGCCGCGGAGGGTCGACCGCCTGGTGGGTCCAGCCGCGGAGGGCTCACCTCCTGGTGGGGCTCGCGTCAGGGCTCGCGGGTGGCCGGCAGATCGATCACGACCACCGTCTCGTCCGCGCTGCCCGCATCCACGCGCAGGCTGCCGTCGGCGCCGCGTAGCGCCGACTCGGCCAGTCGAAGATCGAGCGAGTGGAGGAGCGGCCTCAAGGCGTCGCCGACACCGGGGCGGCTGCTCTCGTGGGCGCGCGCCTCGTGGAAGCGGAACAGGATCCGGAGCACCGGGGAACCCTCGGAGTTCGCGTGGTGGTGGGAAGCGAGATAGAGGTCGGCCCGCTCGGAGCTGCCGCGCAGCGCCGCCGACAGCAGGCAGTCGAACACGAAGCCGAGACGCTCGGCATCGCCCATGACGAAGGGGTTGTCGGTCTCGAGCTCGCGCAGCACGAGCAGCCGCCGGGCGTTGATCTCGCTGCGGCGCTCCTCCAGCAGGCGCTCCAGCAGGCCCGTCACGTCGACGGGCTTGCGGTCGCCGGGCCCGAGCTCGGCGAGGCGGGAGAGGCGGGACACACGCTCCTCGAGCAGCTGCACGTCGCGCCGCACGTGCTCGCGGAAGCTGGTCCGGAACTCGGGGTCGGTGAAGCGCTCGGGCAGCAGCTCGGCAAAGGTCCGGATCGAGACCAACGGGTTGCGCAACTCGTGGGCGAGGGCGGCGGCGAGCGGCGCCAGCCGGTCGTCTGCCCGTGGTTCGGGGGCGGGTTCGCGGCGAGCGGGCGCCGGCCGGACCCCGGCGACCCCCGCCGGGTCGCGCTCGACGCGCGGCGCAGGCGGCGGAGGAGCGCCCTGCACACCGGGCACCGCGCTGCGCGCCAGCGGAGCCTTGGGAGCACCGGGCGCGATGCCGAGCAAGGCCTCCACCGCGCCGAGGTCGATCTCCGGCCCGCTCGAGCCCGCCAGCAGGCGCAGCACCGCGGACTCGAGCTCGCGGAGGTTGCCGGGCCAGGCCTCGGCGGCGAGCCGATCGAGTGCCCCCGGAGCCAGGCGGCGCTCGAGCCCCCGTGCTGCAGCCCATTGCTCGGCCGTCGCCAGCACGAAGGGGCGGATCGCGTCCGGGCGCTCCCGCAACGGCGGCAGGTGAACCTCGAACGCGGCCAGGGCATCGGCCAGCTCCGGCAGCAGCGCGCCGTGCTCGGAGATCAACGCGATCCAGCGGATCGCATCGGCGCCGGTGGAAGGCGTGAGCGAGGTGCCCGGCACGCCGAGCTCGATCCAGCCGATCAGCTCGTGCTGCAGCCCCGCCGAGAGGTGGTCGAGGCCTTCGAGGCAGATCGTCGGGCGCTGGGCGTCGTGAATGCCGGCGAGGCGTTCGAGCAGGGCCTCCGGGCGGGTGCCCTCATGACAGGGCAGATGCACGAACGGCTCGCCGCCCGCCAGCAGATGCGCCGCACGAGCGAAGAGCAGGCGGCCCGTGCCCCTCTCGCCCCGCACCACCAACCCGCGACCGGCGAGCTGCACCTCGTCGGTGGGCGGCAGCGCCAGGTCCTGGAAATAGCGCGCAAATCGGCTCGCGACGGCCTCCCGGCGGCGCCGCTCGGGAAGGCTCTGCCCCGCCTCCCCCGCAGCCGCCCGCCGCAACGCGCCGCGCAGGGCCGCCGGCTCGGGCGGGAAGCCCAGGCGGACGGCGTCGAGACCCGAGAAGCGCTCCTCGAGCTCCGCCTCCCCGACGCCCACGTCGCCCACGAGGATCCAATGGGCCGCCGGATGCCGTGTCGACATGCGATGCACGAAGTCGAGGGACGCGATCGGCTCGGCGACCCCCAGGACGATCGCTCGGGGCGCCGCGCTGCTCTCGAAGATCGGGTCGCCCTCGGCCCCGCAGATCGCGTCACGCTCCCCGGCCAGACGGGCCAGGAAACGCTGGATCCGGGGATCGGGGTGGACGATCCAGAGCATGCAGCCTCTCTCGTGAGGTGGGGGTCGACCCGAGGGTCTCGTGGGATGGGGGTTGACCCGAGGGTCGTGGCGTAGGGGGAAGGCCCGAGGGCACACCCGCGCCCTCCCTTACTGCGCAAGCCCCGTGCCAAAGTCCGGCGCGGCCCGACGAGCCGGCGTCGGATGGGCCCAATCTACCGGAATTCCAGGGGAAACCGGAATCGAAGCCGGTTCTCCCGGGGTCCCCGCCGGAACCCACGGCGCACTGCTGGGGTCCACCGAGGGAAATGCCTTGCCTACTGTGATCCCAGGTTCACAGCCCCGGCTTGCGGTCCTGCGCGCCGCCAGCGGGGTCCGGCGGCCACCGACCGGGCGCGGGCTGCAAGCTAGAGTGTCCCTTCGCTGCGGGAGGATGGGGTGGGAGAGCTTCGAGGCGACGCGGGAGCGCTGGACGACGGCCCGGAGATCCGGCTGCGCAACTGGTTCGACGCGCCCTACGACGACGCGATCGCAGCGGCGCGCACCTGCTACTCGCCCCGGGTGATCCGTCCCGAGGAGATCACACCCGGTCAGCGCCGCCGGATCGGGCCGCTGACCTACGAGGGTGGACACCACACGGTGTATACCCACGCGACCTTCGAGTTCGAGATGTCTGGCATCTCGCGTCAGCTCGTGTGGTCGCTCTTGCACTCCTTCCCCTTCTACAACACGGAGCAGCAGAGCCAACGCTACGTCAAGCTCGACGAGGCGCGCGCACACGTACCGACGGCGCTCGGCGGGGAGGCGCGCGAGGTCTACGAGCGCGCGGTGCGCGAGGCGTGGCAGGCCTACGCGGAGCTGACCCGCCGGCTCACTCCGATCACGTGGGGGATCCTTTCGGAGCTGTGGCGGCTGCCGGACCGGGCGTCGAAGGCTTTCGGCAAGAACGTCGCGCGCGAGGCCGAGAAGAAGGCCATCGAGACGGCCCGCTACGTGATCCCGGTCGCCTGTCACACCGCGATGGTCTACACGGTCAACGGCATCACCCTACATCGGTTGCACCGCATGGCCGCCGCCTGTGACACACCGACGGAGGCCCGTCTGGTCGTCGATCGGATGGTCTCCGAGGTGAGGAAGCTCGACCCCGCCTTCTTCGACGAGATCGGCGAGGCGCCGATCCCCGAGGACGAGATCGTCGAGTTCGCCGACACACCGGCCGGTCGTTTCGACGCGGCCGGCATCGAGGCTTTCGACAAGTCCCTCGATGGCCGCAGCGCGCGTCTCGTCGACTGGGGTGCGCGCGCACCGAAGGTCGTGGCCGAGGCGGTGCGCAACGTGCTCGGGCGCAGCGATCTCGACGACGAAGAGGCGTTGGCCCGGGTGCTCGATCCCGCCCGCAACCGCTACCGCCTCGACACCCTCGATCTGGGTGTGCACTCGCCGCTGATGCGCACGCTCGCCCATGCGAACTACACCTTCCGCAAGAAGCTCTCCCACACCGCCGACTCGCAGGACCAACGGCACCGCATGGTGCCCGGCTCCCGGCCGCTGCTCTCGCGCACGGTGCCCGACACACCCGACGTGATCGAGCCCGACCTGATCGCGGGCGCTCCGGAGTGCCACGCCCTGTTCCGCGAGAGCGTCGAGGCGGCCTGGGACGCGCGCGCGCGGCTGCAGGCCCTTGGGGCTTCGCCCGAGTTCGGGCTCTATCTGCTGCCGAATGCGCTGGCCGTGCGCTTCGAGGAGACCGGCAGCCTGCTCCACCTGGTGCACAAGTGGACGATGCGCACGTGCCTCAACGCACAGCGCGAGATCTTCGACGCCTCGATGGACGAGGTCGCCCAGGTGCGTGCCGTGCACCCGGAGCTGATGCGCCACATCGGGCCGCCTTGCTCGGTGCGCACGGGGCTGGCTCGCCCCCGCTGCACGGAGGGAAGCCACTTCTGCGGCATCCCGGTCTGGAAGACCTTCCCGGAGATCGAACGGAGGATCTGATGCCCGTCTCCCACCTCGACAACACCGCGATCCGGGCCGTCGTTGCCGGGCTCCTGCTCGGTCTGGCGTCGCTGGCCGCCCCGTCCCACGCCGCTCCGCCGGATCTGCTCGGCACCTGGCACGTGCTCATCCACTACCAGGACAAGGCCACACCGAACGCGGACGCCAAGCGCTGGGAGGACCGCATCTGGGAGCTCAAGATGGAGGGCTCCCGCCTGCTCTGGATCGACTACCCGATCGTCGTCTTCGACAACCAGACGGGTCGCTTCGAGAACACCCTGGGGCGTCCCTCGCGGGTGCTCGACTACTGGGAACCGAACGGGCCCCAGCGCGCCGAGATCCGCGAGGGTCTCGCGATCAACCACCGCGGATCGCGCACCAAGACCCTGAAGGGCTCTCCCGAGACGGGCTGGACCTCCGCCAAGAAGCGCCGCGGCTACAGCTCTGCGCGCTACGTCACTTTCGAGGAGACCTGGACCATCGAGTTCGACGGCGACCTCCCGACCTTCATCCGGGACGACGTGATGGGAAGCGCCTCGACGGAGTCGATGGAGGGCCGCACCTCGTACGTGACCGAGGCCATCGAGAAGAACGGCCGGGTCCTGCGCGGAACCTTCGATCG
>JAJDAR010000023.1 GCA_029261775.1 Deltaproteobacteria bacterium
CATCAGCGGGATCAGGTAGTTGCCGAAGGCGGCGATCAGCACCGGCATCGCGACCCAGAAGATCATGATGGTGCCGTGATTCGTGACCAGCGAGTTGTAGTTCGCCGGCGTCACGAGCCCCCAGCCCGGGACGGATGCGCCTGGAAAGGCGAGCTGCATCCGGAAGACGTACGCGAAGAAGCCGCCGATCACGGCCATCGCCATGCCCGTGATCATGTACTGGAAGCAGATCATCTTGTGGTCCGTGGACCACAGGTACTTCTTGACGAAGCCCTCTTCGTGATGACCGTGAGCGTCGTCGTGGTGCTGTTCAGTGACTTCCGCGGTGGCCATGGGCCTCTTCTCCCAGCTACGGGGCGGTGATGGCCGCGAGGGACTTCGGCGCGTGCTGCGCCATCCACATCGCGTGCTGTTCGGGACTCTCGACGTAGACCCT
The DNA here is from genome assembly GCA_029261775.1 of Deltaproteobacteria bacterium. GTDB lineage: Bacteria > Myxococcota_A > UBA9160 > UBA9160 > UBA6930. The sequence goes on from JAJDAR010000023.1 coordinate 437, forward strand.
GGCGGGCATCAGGCCGTGGCCGATCCCGCACATCTCCGCGCACTGCACGTCGAACTCGCCGGCCATGGTCGGCTTGAACCAGCCCTGGATGATGCGCCCCGGGATCGCGTCCTGCTTGAGCCGGAAGACCGGGACCGAGAAGTCGTGCATCACGTCGAGGGAGCTGAGCTCGTAGCGGTAGACCCGGTTCGTCTCCAGGTGCAGCTCGTCGATCTTCGTGATGTCGTCCGGCGTGTCGAGCTCACCGTCGGGGCCGGGGTGGACGAAGGTCCAGGCCCACTGCTGGGAGACGATCCGAACCGGCGTGTTCTCCTCGGGGATCACCTGCTTGACGTCCACCCAGACCCGGATCGCGGCCGCGAGGATGAAGACGTCGCAGACGAGGACGAGCAGGTGGGGATAGAACACCCAGTTCTTCTGGCTCTTCACCTCGCCGGTGATCCACTCGGCCTTCACCCCGTCCTTCGCCCGATAGCGGAAAATGAAGTAGAAGAAGACCCCGCTGCAGAGGAAGAACCAGAAGCCGACCAGGACACCGACGAGATTGACGACGAAGTCGATGTCGGCGGCGTAGGACGAGGCCTGGAGCATGAAGGCTTCGAGCATGGGATGACCTCTAGAGGATGAAGAGGAAGACGACGGCGATCCAGGCTCCGCAGCCTGCCATGCCGATCATGAAGAGATGAGTCGCGTACTCCTCGGGCGGACGGATCTTGGCCATGGAGTCCTCTAGTTGGAGAAGGTCATGATGTGCGCGATGACGTCCTTCATGGCCTGGTCATCCACGAGGATCATCGCCATGCCGCGCATCACGGCGCCATCGGTGTCGAGCGGATCCGAGCCCCGGATCCCCGCCTTGAACTTCTCGATGCTGCTGTACAGGTACCAGTCGCTGAGCCCGACCAGCGGCGCGCCGTTCGTCGCCTGGACACCCTCGCCGGCCTGACCGTGGCAGGCCGCGCAGGGCCCGTAGAGGCCCTTGCCGCGCTCCGAGTCACCTCCGATCAGGGTCGCCTCGGGGGTGTGCCGCGGAAGACCCGCGACATGGGCAGCCACGTTGTCGACCCACGCATCCGTCTTGAGGAAGCGGACCATCGGACGCATCTTGAGGCCCTCGTGGTCGGCCGCGTGCTTGCCGCGTGCTCCGGTCTGGTACTTGCGCAGCTGCTTCGCGACGTACCACTCGTCCATGCCCGAGATGGGCGGTGCCGCGACGGCGACGTTGCCCTGCCCGACGCTCCCGTGGCACTGGGTGCAGAGGGCGAAGATCTGCTCGCCGGTCGGCGCGTCCTCCGCGAGAACGGGGGAAGCCGAGATCGCCAGAGCCCACACGGCCCCGGCGGCGAGGAATCGAAGAGTTCGGAGCGGCGCCATCCTGTTTCGTGGTCCTCGAGCCGAGTGTCCAGCCGGGGGCGCCGTCGATCGGCGGACGGACGCCGGGCGCCCCCCCCTCGCTCCCCACCACACGGCGCGACCCCGAAGGCCTGCAGCACACGGTGGGAAATCGCGGCGGAGTGTCGTTTCCCGAGCGCCGTTCGTCAACCCGAAATGCCCCGCGAAGACGTTCCGACGAACCCCGCAGGTCCTCGAAATCAAGAGGTTTTCTGCCACACCGGCAACCGGAGCCGAGCCGGGGCGAGCGCGGATTTCGCCCTAGCTCGCGGCCGGATTCAAGGGATACAGCAGCAGGAAGATCACCACGCCGGTGATGGAGACGTACATCCAGATCGGCCAGGCGATCCGCGCCAGCCGCCGGTGGCGCGCGATCCGCCCACGCAAGCCGAGCACGACCAGGGTGATCGCCAGGAAGGGCACGACCGCCGCCAACACGACGTGGCTGGCCAGGAGCACCAGATACAGGGTCTTCGCCAGCCCCTCCGCATGGAAGGTCGTGTTCTCGAAGTCCCGAGCGGCCTTGTGCAGCACGTAGAAGGCCAGGAACAGCGTCGAGACCCCGAAAGCCGCGAGCATCGTGCGGCGGTGGCGATCCACCTCACCGGCCCGGATCAACCGCCTCCCGCGGATCAGCAGCAGCGTGGCCGTGGCGTTCAGGGCGGCGTTCAGCGCCGGCAGGAACGAGAGGTCCAAACCGGGCTCAGGCCAGGAGCAGGTCGGCGATCATCGCGAGGTAGAGCAGGAACAGGTAGCCGAGCGACGTGAAGAACACGCGCCGGGCGGCCTCGTCGCTGCGCTCGCGGATCAACCTCACGCCCGCCCACACGAACCAGGCGTTCAGTGCGAGTGCCGCAACTCCGTAGATCGGACCGAGCAGCCCCAACGGCACGGGCAGCAGGCTCACGACGACCAGGCCGAGCGTGTACCAGAGCATCCGCCAACGCGTCCGCTCCGGACCGATCGCGGCAGGCATCATGGGGATCCCGGCCGCCGCGTAGTCGTCGCGCCGGTACAGCGCGATCGCCCAGACATGCGGCGGCTGCCAGATGAACACGATGGCGAAGAGCAGCAGTCCCGGCACACCGACGCTGCCGTTGACTGCCGCATCTGCGATCAGCGGGGCCGCGGCGCCGGCCGCTCCGCCGATCACGGCGTTGTAGACCGACCGGGGCTTGAGCCAGATCGTGTACACGAAGACGTAGAAGAGGATGCTGGCCACCCCGAGGCCCGCCGCCGGAAGCCCGCCCGCGGCGTACAGGATCCCCGTCGAGAGGACCGAGAGCGCGAGGCCGAAGGCGAGCGCGGAGCGCGCCCCGATCGTGGCCGTGGGCAGCGGGCGTGTGCGGGTGCGCTCCATCAAGGCGTCGCGGTCGCGCTCGACGTACATGTTGAGCGTATTGGCGGCGGCCGCGGCGACGGCGATGCCGAGCAGGGTGATCCCCATGATCGGCGCGGCGGGCCAACCCCCCGTCGCCATTCCCATGACCGGAAGCGCGGTGAAGATCACGAGCGGCAGGATCCGGGGCTTGGTCAGGGCCAGGTAGCTCGCGAGGCTGCCCCGCGTCTCGGCTGCTTGTAGGGGGGCGGCGCTCATGGGGGCGTCAGAATACCAACTTGTTCCCGGTCATCGATTGCCGGCAGGAAGGCGCCGGGCCCACCCGGGGAGGAGCGGTAGCCTCCGCGGATGGGTGGTCTCGAGCTGGCGATGGTGATGGCGAGCGCCCTCCTCCACGCCGGCTGGGGTGCGGCCATCAAGGGCAGCCGCGATCCGCTCGCCTTCAACGTGGCCCAGGGCTTGCTGACCCTGCTGGTCGGCGTGGCGCTGATTCCATGGGCCGGGCTCGGCGCCATCCCGACGCCCGTGTGGGCCGTCCTCGGGGCGACCGGCGTCGCCCACGGAGCCTACTGGTACGGGCTGTCCCGCTCCCTCACCGAGACGGATCTCTCCCTCGCGTATCCGATCATCCGCTCGACCCCCGCCTTCCTCCCCTGGATCGCGGTTCCGCTGCTCGGCGAGCGGATCACATGGATCGGCGGGCTGGGGGTGGCGGTGGTCGTGCTCGGCATCTGGACCCTGCGAGGTTCCGGCAGCCTGCACAAGCCCGAGCGGCTCGGCCTCGCCTACTTCACCCTCGCCACCACCGTCGCGTACTCGCTGCTGGACAAGCAGGCGATGGTGCTGATCTCGGCCGGGCCCTGGACCTCCCCCCTGCCGCGGAGTCTCGTCCTGTACTTCCTGATCGGCGCCGTCGGCACGCTCGGCTTCCTGCCGCTGGCGGCGCATCGGGTGACGCCGCGCAGCCTGCTGACGACCCTGCGGCGAGAGCTGCCCGGCATCCTGGGCGCCGCGCTGATCGGGGTGATCGGCTACGGCCTGATCCTCGAGGCCTACCGGACGGCCCCCGCCAGCTACGTCGTGGCCGTCCGCCAGCTGTCCGTGCTCTTTGCCGTGGCGATCGCCGTGCTCGTCCTGGGGGAACGCGCCAGCCGGCGGCGCGTCCTCGGAGCCGCCGCAACGGTGGTGGGCGTCGCGCTGATCGCCCTGCGAGGATGACCCAGGTGAGCACCTTCCCCGACGCGAGGATGGCGAGTTGAGCCGTCCGCGAGACTCCTGGTCGTACCGGGCTCGTGTTCGCGTACTGGCCTGGCTCGCCGCGGGGCTGCTGCGCACGCTCGGCGCGAGCTGGCGCCTGTCGGTGGTCGGCCCCTCGCCCTTCGAGCGCGGTCCCTTCGTCGGCGCGCTCTGGCATCAAGGCCTCCTCGTGGCGGCCAGCGTCTGGCGACGGCGAGGCATCGCGGTCCCCGTCAGCCGCAGCCGGGACGGCGACCAGATCGACGCCGTGCTGCAACGGCTGGGCTTCGCCGCGAGCCCGCGCGGCTCGAGCTCCCGCGGCGCGACGTCCCTGCTCCGCGCGATGATCCGCCGGGTCCGCGCTGGCGAGACCCTGGCGATGCTCCCGGACGGGCCGCGCGGACCGGCGGGCCAGGCCAAGCCCGGGGTCATCGCCCTCGCCAGCGCCGCCGGCGTGCCGATCGTTCCGGTCGGGGTCGCCGCGCGGCCGGCGATCCGCTTCGGCAGCTGGGATCGCGCGCTGCTGCCGGGACCCTTCGCGCGGGTGGTCTGCCACTACGGAGAACCCTTCGACGTGCCGAAGAAGCTCCGGGGCGCCGAGCTCGAGGCCCGCCTCGCCGCGCTCGAGCGCGAGCTCCACCGATTGAACCTCGAAGCGGAAGCACGACTCCTTCGCCCATGAGCGACTCCTCTCCGAACGACCGACGCGGATCCCATCTGCGGCTGATGACGTCGAACCTGATGAACGGCCGGGGCGACCCCGGTGCCATCGCCGACCTGATCGCAGAACGGTCCGTGGACATCGCCTGCTTCCAGGAGCTGGCGCCCGAGCAGGCCGAGGCGATCTCCCGGGTCCTCCCCCACGGCAAGCTCGACCCGCGCACCGATCACGAGGGGCTGGGCATCGCCCTGCGCTGCCCCGGGCAGGTCGAGCGGCTCCCGATCCCCCAGCGCGACGGGCGGGTCGTGCGGCTCTCGCCGACCGACTGGCCCGAGCTCGACACGACCCTCGAGGTGCTCGACATCCACGTCCAGGCGCCCCACGCGCGCCCGCCGCCGTGGAAGAACCTGCCGACGCGCCGGGCACAGATCGATGCGCTGCTCGCCTATCTCGACAGCGTGCCGGCCCCCCATCGGGTGGTCGCGGGAGACTTCAACGCCACACCGCTGTGGCCGGTCTACCGGCGCATGGCAAAGCGCCTGGTCGACGCACCGCGGGCCTTCGCAAGGGCCCGGGGACGACGGCCGGCCCCCACCTGGGGCCCGCTCATGCTCGACGGAATCCGGCTGCTGCGGATCGACCACGTCTTCACCCAAGGTGTGGACACCCCGCACGTCGAGCTGCACCGCGTGCGCGGCACGGACCACGCCGCCCTGGTCGTCGATCTCGAGCTCGTCTGAGAGGCCGCCCTGCGCGGGCTCGCTCAGTCGTCGCCGTTGCGACCGCGCTCGATCGAGCGCATCAGCCAGTCGCCGATGTCCGGGTGGTCGAGCAGGCCGGCTTCGCGGAGACGCCGGGCGCCGATCTCGTGCACCTCCCGCGGAGAGCTGGCATCGAGGGCCTCGCGCGCGTCGGTGGCGGCCTTTCCCATGTCGAGGGCGCGCACGATCTCCTTCACGACCGGCACCGCGCTCGCCACGCCCGAGAGCTCCCCGAGGCCGAGCCCCACCAGGATGGGGACCGCCAGCGGGTTGCTGGCCATCTCGCCGCAAAGCGAGACGGGGATGCCGTGGCGCGCCGCCGCCCGCACGGTGCGATCGATCAGGTACAGCACCGCGGGATGGAGCGGATCGTAGAGATGGGCCACCCGCTCGTTGCCCCGGTCCACGGCCAGCGTGTACTGGGTCAGGTCGTTGGTTCCGATGCTGAAGAAGTCGCACTCCCGGGCCAGCACCTCGGCCGTGACCGCCGCCGCAGGCACCTCGATCATGATGCCGAGGGGCAGCTTCGGATCGAAGGGCACGTCGCGATCCGCGAGCTCGCGCTGGGTCTCCTCGAGGATCTCCCGCACCCGCCGCAGCTCGTCGAGCTGCGAGACCATCGGGATCAGCAGGCGGACGTTGCCGCGGGTGCTGGCGCGCAGGATCGCCCGCAGCTGGGCGCGAAAGCTCTCCACGTGGGAGAGCGAGAGCCGGATCGAGCGCCAGCCGAGCTGCGGATTCTCCTCCTCCTCGATGTCCAGGTTGGGGATGGCCTTGTCCCCTCCGAGATCGAGGGTGCGGATCGTCACCGGGCGGGGCGCCATGGCGGAGGCGGCCTCCTCGTAGAGCTGGTGCTGCTCCTGCTCGCTCGGAAAGCCCCGGTGGACGAGGGCCAGGAGCTCGGTGCGGAACAGCCCGACCCCCTCGGCGCCGTGGCGCTCGCAGAGCCTCAGGTCGGAGAGCAGTCCCACGTTGGCGGTGAGATGCACGCGATGGCCGTCCCAGGTCTCGGCAGGGCGCTCCGCCAGCGCATCGAGGTGCTCGAGGGCCACGATCGCCCGGTGCTGCGCCCGCTCGTACTCGGCGCGCAGGTCCTCGTCAGGGGACAGGAAGATGCGACCCGTGTCGCCATCGACGATCACCTCTTCACCGCGGGTCACCGCGGCCAGGATGCCGACGGCACCGGTCACCGCCGGAATCTCGAGAGCGCGCGCGAAGATCGCTCCGTGCGAGGTCGGGCCGCCGTGCTCCGAGACGATCGCCGTGATCTTGTCGGTGTCGAGCATCGCGAAGTGGGCGGGCAGCAGGTTCGAGGCGAACACGACCGATCCGTCGGCCAGCGGATCCGCCTGGTGCCCCACACCGAGCAGCCGGGCCACGACGCGCTGGCCCACGTCCTGGATGTCCGTCCCGCGCTCGCGGAAGTAGGGATCCTCGATCGCCGAAAAGGTGCGGCGGTACTCCTCCAGCACACGCTGCAGGGCGGCGAGTGCGCTGCCGGTCTCGCGCACCCCCTCCTCGAGCTTGGCGACGAAGCCCTTGTCCTCGAGGATCTGGATGTGCGTGTTGAAGACGGCGCTGAAGTCCGCGCCGAAACGACCCCCCATGTCGTCTCGCAGGCCGTGCAGCTCGCGACGAGCGACGTCGACCGCATCCGTGAGATCGCGCCACTCCTCGGCCGGGTCCTGGCTCGGGGTGTAGTCGGCATCCGCGAGATCGACGTGGTCGCCGAGGAAGTGGGCTCGGCCGATCGCGATCCCTCGTGAGGTCGGAATGCCGCGCTGCTCGCGCCGCTCCCCGTCGGGCGCGCTCGCGTCGTGGGTCAGGTGGAGACCCGCCTCGCCGAGCTCGCCGACCACCCGGGCGCGATCCGTCTCCGAGCCCGCCACCAGGGCGAGAAGCTGGGAGTTCATCACGACGGGGGCGATCAGCCGGGCGCAGGTGTCGAGCAGTTCGAGGTCTTCGTCGCGGAACTCGCGGCGCACGCGGGTCTGCACGACGAGCACGCCGATCGTGAGGCCGCGCGCGCTGTCCGCGCCCCGCACGATCAGCGGCGCGGCCGCCAGCGACTCGAAGCGCTCCTCGCCCGTCTCCGGGAAGTAGCGATAGGCCCCGTGGCTCTGGGCGTCGGTGAAGGACAGCGGACGGCCCGCCCGGGCGACGTGACCGACCAGGCCTTCGCCCGGCGGCAGACGCACCTTGCCCACCGAGCTGCGATCGAGACCGATCGTGGCCTGGAGGATCAGGTGTCGCAGATCGGTGCTGGTCAGGTAGACGGAGCAGACGTCGGCGTCCACCCGCTTGGCGACGAGGTCGACGATGTTGTCGAGCGTCTCGCGCAGATCGTGCGAGTGGGAGACGATTCCCGCGACGTCTGCGAGCAGGGTTTGCCGATCCGCCGGAATGGGTCCACCCCCCTCGAAGGCCGTCGTGTCGGTCCGAGGCGTGGAAGGTACCGGAGGCGGGCCCGGTTCTCCGGCGGCGTCGATCCGTCGCGGTCCCGAGGCTTCGGCACCGTCGGAGACGTTCCCGTGGACCGGAAGAGGCGATGCCTAGTGGGTCGAGAACGGGGATCCGGTCGGCGTGCCGGGCGGAGTCCCCGACGGCGTACCGGTGGGCGAGCCGGTCGGCTCCCCGGGCAGGGGCTCACGCCGATGCTTCGGCGGGAACACCTGGTCCTTGTCCTCGAAGCGCAGGCCGAGGGCGAGCAGGATCTTCCGCTTGGTGTCCATGCGGCAGTTCATGCCCTTCTCGACGCTGTGGATCGTTCGCAGGGCGACCTTGGCCTTGCGAGCGAGCTGCGCCTGGGTCATCAGCCGATTCTCGCGCAGCTCACGCACGCGATTGGGAAAGTTCGTGCTGCTCTCGTTGGTCACTCGCCGATCCCCATCTCAGGGTCGAGGTCCGGTGGACTTCGTCCGGTCCGCCTCGGTTGAGTCCCGTTTCGACCAGGCGGGCGATTTCTTTAGAGAAAATCGGGGCTTGGGTGATGCGACGAGCGTTGGGCGGGAGGCTCCGAAGGCCTTTCTTCCCGGGGGGATGCGGGCCGAGTCGCGTGCTGGCGGAGATCCGGGGGTCGCGCTGACCGCAGGCCCGGGGCCCCAGCGGCACCCGGGACGAGCCGGCCCCGCCGTCGGCCAGGCCTCCGAGATCGGGCCGGTTGCTACCGTCCGCCGGTGCGCCGCGGCCTGACCGTCGTCCTGCTGGCCGCCCTGTTCGCAGGAGCTGGCCTGGCCGGGTTCCTGGCCGCCACCCGGCTCGGACCGGAGCACCTGGCGGCCACCCTCGAGCGCGGCCTCTCCGAGCTCCTCGACACGGACGTCGAGCTGCAGGGGGTGGGAGTCCGCCTGGAACCGGGTTGGCTGGCGTTGGCCCTCGACCTCGAGAAGGTGACCGCCTGGCCCTCCCCCCAGGGGCATGGTCTCGAGGTCCACGCCGTCCACGGCCGCTTGGACCCGATCGCCTGGCTCACCCGGGGCGAGCTCCTGCAGTCGGTCGTGCTGGAGGAGGCGCAGCTCGATCTGGCCGCCTTCCGGCGCGAGCCCCGGCCCACGACGGCCCCGGAACCGGACCCCCTGGTCGAGCACGTCAGCGACCTCGAGGGCCTGGGCGGGTGGCTCCTCGAGTACCTGTGCCCGCTCCCGCCCCTCGACGTCCAGGGGGGCCGGATCCGCGGACCCGACGGAGGCCCCGAGCCCCTCCTGCAGGACGTGCAAGGCTCCCTCCGCTGCGAGCGGGGACGACCGCGGCTCGGGCTGAAGGGCCGATCCCCGGGTGGCGGGCGCCTCGACCTTCGGCTCGATCAGGATGCGAGATCGAGCTTCGACGTCGAGCTGGCCCTCGCGGACGTGGAGCTGACCCCCTTTGCCTGGCTCACGCGCCCGCTCGCGCTGGCGGGCCGCGTGACCGGGCGGCTGGCATGGACGCACCGCACCCGCGCGCCGCAGATGCTCACGCTCGCGCTCAAGGGGCCGAGCGTCCGGGCGGTCGTGCCGAGAGACCGAGCTCCGGCGTGGGAGGTGCAGCTGCCCGCGTCCGCCGTGCGCATCGAGCTGGCCGCGACCCGCGCTGACGTCACGCTCGGCTTCGCAGAATGGCAGGACCAGGGGCTCCGGGTGCGCGCCGAAGGCGGGCTCGAGCTTCCGGTCCGCGACGCCTCGCAGCTCCGACTCGCGCTGGCGACGGATCGCCTGGACCTGGGCGAGGCGCGGCGCCGTGTGGACCAGCTGCCGGCCGCCGTTCGCGAACCGCTGCTCCTCGTTCTCGAGCGACTCGAGACCGGCCGCCTGGAGCAGGTGGTGGTCGAGACCCAGACGACCGTGTCCGATTGGAACGAGCTGCTGGCCGGCCGGATCCTCGGCCGCAGCGGAGCGACGCGTCTCGAGTTCGACGTTGCCGACGCCTCCGTGCTCGTCGGCGCGACCGAGCGGATGGTCGGCGTCTCGGGACACATGGCCTTCCGCGGGGACGAGGTCGAGGTCCGCGGGCTGCGCGCCTCGTACCGGAACGAGCCTCTGCCGCGGATCGACGCGATCGTCTCGGGCCTCTCCCACATCCACTCGAGCGACGAGCTCAACTGCATCACCCCGCGCTCGGTCCCCGGCCTGCCCGGCATCGAGGAGGTGCAGCGCTGGATCCGCTCGCGCCGCGAGGAGCCCGGCGAAGCCACCTGGCAACGCCTCGCAGTCGAAGCCGAATGGCTCGCCCACCCGGCCCTGCTCTGCACCCTCGAGGACGTGATCGCGGAGCTCCGTCCAGAGCCGGGCGGCCTCGCGATCGAGCTGTCGCGCGGCGTCTGGGCGAGCATGCCGGTCCAGGCGCACGCCGAGTTCCGCGAGGGCGCGGACGGCGACTGGCGCAAGGGCAGCCTCTCCCTGCAGGCCAGCGTCCGCCCCGCTTTCGAACCCATGCGCCTCGACCCGCCGGCGCGCCAATGGGCACGCGGGCGCTTCCAGCTGGATGCCACCCGTGCGGGGAACTGGAAACTCCGCGGAGCCGCGGGCCGCTTCCGCGCGGTGGGGAGTCGGGTCGAGCTGTTCGAGGGCGAGGTCCGGTTGCGGCCCGAAGGGGTCGTGCAGGCCCACCTCGCCGTCGACCTCGGCTCGGGCCAGGACGTGACGTACCAGGCGGGCCTGCAGCTCGCCGGCATCCCGATCGAGCAGCTCTGGGCCTCCGGAGTCGACGGGGAATCACCGCTGAACGGCGCATTGCATGGCGCGGCCGAGGTCGAGGGAACCCTGCTCGAGGGCCGACCGCCGCTCGCCCGCGCCAAGGGGCACTTCACCGCGAACGCGCGGGATGGGCTCCTGCACAAGAGGCTGCCGATCCTGCTGGCGGTGACCGTCGCGAGCGATCGCTGGGACCCCTTCGGCGACCGCGATCGCGTGCACTACGACGCCATCGATCTCGCTGGACGCATCGACGGCGGGCAGTTCGAGTTCGAGACCGTCCGCGTCGAGGCGCCGACCTTCCGGATGGGCGCCTCGGGCCGTCTCGGCGTCGCGAGTCCGCACGACCTGCAGGGCGTGCTCGGGATCTTCTTCTTTCCCACGCTCGACCGCCTGATCGACCGCGTGCCCCTGGTCGGTCGCGTGCTGCTCGGATCGAACCGCAACCTGGTCGGCATGTACTTTGCGCTCCAGGGCGAGGTGGCAGAGCCGAAGGCCCGCATCATTCCCGTGAAGTCCCTGACCGCGGTCGGACCGGCGAGCTTCGTCCTCGAGGAGCTTCCCGACTTCGTGTGGGGGGGCATCCAGCGGATCCAGTCGGTGCTGCTGCCTCGCGCCGGTGCTGCCAAGAAAGAAGGAAGGACCGACTCGTGAGCCAGCGGAGCAAGAAACCCGTCACCGCACGCTCGAGCCAGCGGAGGAAGAAACCCGTACGCGCACGGTCGCTCGTGCTCAGCCGAAACGACGTCCAGCGCGAGGTCCGGCGGGCACAGCGCCGAGGCGAGCGCGTGGTGTTCACCAGCGGCTGCTTCGACCTGCTGCACGTGGGGCACGTGCGCAGCCTGGAGGAGGCGCGGAGCTTCGGCGATCGGCTGGTGGTCGCAATCAACAGCGACGCCTCGGTGCGCCGGCTCAAGGGACCATCCCGCCCGATCGTTGCGGCCCGGGCACGCGCCGAGGTGCTGGCGGCCCTCGCGTGCGTCGACTGGGTCCTGATCTTCGCTGGCGCGACGCCCCGCGCGACACTCGCGGCCCTCGCGCCGGACGTGTACGCCAAGGGCGGGGACTGGCCCCTCGAGGTGCTGCTGGCGAATGACGTGCCTCCCGGCTTTGCAGGAGAGATCCGCCGCCTCCGCCAGATTCCCGGCGCCCGGACCACGCAGCTGATCGAACGGATCCAGGGACGCTGATCGGCGCCTTCCTCCTGCCTTGCCAGGCAGGCGCGAGCCCGGAATCGGCGCCGGGCCGAGAGGCGTCGTACCGTTCGGGGAAAGGACGGTGTGCCCATGGATGACGCGCGCGAGACCGACAGCACCCTCAAGGCCCTGCGCGAGGAGGTGGGGCGGGTGCTGGTCGGGCAGGAGGAGCTCGTCCAGGGCCTCCTGATCGGGCTGCTGGCCGGCGGCCACGTGCTCGTCGAGGGCGTGCCCGGCCTCGCCAAGACGACCGCCGTGCGGACGCTCGCCGAAGTCCTGGGGTTGGGCTTCCGCCGCATCCAGTTCACACCGGATCTGCTGCCGAGCGATCTGGTCGGGACGCCGATCTTCGTCCCGGACGAGCAGCGCTTCGAGGTCCGCAAGGGACCGATCTTCTCGCCCGTCGTGCTGGCCGACGAGATCAACCGCGCACCGGCCAAGGTGCAATCGGCGCTGCTCGAGGCGATGGAGGAGCGCCAGGTCACGATCGGCGACGAGACCTTCCCGCTGCCCGATCCCTTCCTGGTGATGGCCACCCAGAATCCCATCGATCTCGAGGGCACCTATGCGCTGCCCGAGGCCCAGGTCGACCGCTTCCTGCTCAAGGTCCTGGTGCGCTACCCGAGCGCCGAAGAGGAGCGCGAGATCGTGGCCCGCGACGGTCGGGGCTTTCCGACCGTGAGGGCCGTGGCCGACGCGGAACGGATCGATGCCCTGCGCCGACGCACCCGCGAGGTGCACGTCGCCGATCCCATCACGGCCTACGCCGTGCAGCTCGTGCGGGCCACGCGGGAGCCCGAGCTGGCAGGTGCCCGCCTGGCGACACAGGGCGGTCGCGCTGCATCGGGCTGTGTGGCCGTCGGCGCTTCGCCGCGAGCCTCGCTCTTCCTGATCCGCGCGGCGCGCGCCCGGGCACTGCTCGATGGCCGCGGCTTCGCGACGCCGCACGATGTGAAGCAGGTGGCCCCGGCCGTGCTGCGGCACCGCTTGATCCTGTCCTACGAGGCGGAGGCCGACGGCGTCGACATCGAGGAGCTGCTGCAGGGCCTGCTCGACGCCGTGGACACCCCCTGAGCGATGGCGCTCGGATCCGGCCACGGCCCGCTCCGGCTCTGGGCCTCGCCCGACGGCGAGGCCCAGCCGCTCCGTTCGGGCGAAATGACCCGGGCGGCCCGCATCCTCGAGGTGCGCAGCCGACGCGAGGTCGGCGGCGCGTTCGTAGGCGGATATCGCAGCGCGTTTCGCGGGGTCGGGATCGAGTTCGAGGAGTCGCGGCCCTACGTCCCCGGCGACGATGTCCGCTTCCTCGACGCCGCGGCCACCGCACGCACCGGCCACCCCTACGTCAAGCTCTTCCGAGAGGAGCGCGACCAGACCGTGCATCTGGCCGTCGACGTGTCGGGTTCGATGGGCTTCGGCAGCGCCCAGCCCGCGGCGCGTACCAAGGCGCTGCTCGCCGCCCGCGTCGCCTCACTGCTCACGGTGGCCGCACTGAAGGCGGGAGATCGCGTCGGCTTGCTGAGCTTCGACGACCGGCTCCGCGACGAGCTCGAGCCCGCGCGCGGCGGACGCCAGCTCTGGGAGATCCTGCAGCGGCTCGGCGCCAGCGCGGGCAGCCGGGGTGGAGCGACGGGCCTGGCCGAGTCCCTCGCCCGGGTCCGCAAGGCGGCGCGGCGGCGGGGCCTGATCTTCGTGCTCTCCGACTTCCGCGACGAGACCTTCTTCGAGACGCGCGGCGACGGGCCACCGCCGCGAACCGAATGGGTGGCGCTGGCCCGACATCACGATCTGGTCGCCTTGCTGGTACACGACCCGCGCGAGGACGATCTGCCGGGCGGCGGCTCGTTGCGCCTGGTCGATCCCGAGCGCCCCGGCCGCCGCCTGCTCGTTCGCAGCGGCAGCGCCCGCGTGCGCGATCGCTACCGCGTCGCCTGCGAGGTGCGACGGCGCGCCACCCTTCGTCGGCTGCGCGCCGACGGGGCCTCGGTGCTGGCCTTGCGCACCGATCGGGACCCGCTCCAGGCGCTGGTGCGCTTCTTCGCGGAGCGCCACGGGGTCAAGCGCCGGAACCACGCGTGAGGGTGGCATCGGACCGGCTCTGGATCGCCGCCCTCGGCGTCGCCCTGCTGGTCGCCTGCGCGGAGCCGCCGGCGGCGACCTCCGAAGAGGCCCCGCCTGCACCGGCGACCCCGCAGGCGATCGCGATCCTGGAGCCGCCGCGCATCGAGATCGGAGAGACGGCCGTGCTGGAGATCGCGGTCTCCGTCCCGACCGGCAGCCGGGTCGCCGCCCTGCCCGTCCCCGACGAGACGCCGGGGCTGTGGGTGCTCTCGGCCGAAGGTCCGACCCTCGAGTCGCACCCCGGTCGTGACGTGCACCGCACCTGGTTCCGCGTCCGCGCGCGAGAGACCGGGAGCTTTGCCTGGCCCGGCGGCGAGATCCTGGCCTTCGCCCCGGACGGCACGAAGCTGCAGCTCCTCCTCGAGCCCCGGCCCTTCCGGGTCGACTCGGTGCTGGGCGACCTGCCCGAGCAGCGCAGCTTCTTCTCCTACCGCGAGCCCGAGGCGCCGAGCAACGCCTTCGACAGCCGCAGCCTCTGGCTTGCCGGCGTGGCTGGAGCGCTCCTGGCACTCGGCGGCGTGGCCCTGGTCGGATTCGTCCGACGGGTGCGCGCGGCCCAGCGTGCGCCCGCGGCGCCGTCGCCCGGCGAGGCGCCGTGGCGATCCGCCCAGGCCACGCTGGCGGCCGCTACGGAGATCGCCGCCACGGATCCCGTCCGGGCTGCCGACATGGCGTCCGCAGCGCTGCGCATCTACGTCGATCGGCGCTTCCGAGCCAACACCGTCACGGCGACCACCGAGGAGCTGCGCGAAACCGAGCCGCCCTTCCTGCTCACCACGCGCTGGGAGCGACTCGTCGATCTGCTCGGGCGCCTCGACGAACTTCGTTTCCCCCCCGCCTCCGATGCCTCGGCCCGCCAACAGCGGCTCCTCGCGGTGGTGGGCGAGGCCCAGGCCTTCATCGAGGATGCGACCCCTCGCGGCAACCTCCCGACGGAGACCCGCGGGTGAGCGAGGGCCTGGCCGCAGCCCTGCAGGCTGCGAGCGACGCGCTGGCGGCCGCCCTGCGTTCCGTCGCCGGATGGCCGGTGGTCGGCTTCGCGGAGCCCCAGTGGCTCGCCCTCGCACCGCTCGTGCTGATCTGGCTGGCCGCGTGTGCGCTCCATCGCGGACGGCCCGCCCTGGCCTGGCCCGCCCTGGCGGAGGCTCGGGCCGCCGGCGGAAGCTTCATCGATCCGGTGGCCTGGGCGGCCGGGAGTCTCCGGGGGTTGGCGGCACTGCTCCTGATCGCAGTGCTGGCGAGCCCGATGGGATCCGAGCAGGAGGTGCGACTGCGTCACGACGGCCTCGACCTCGTGCTGGCCGTCGATGCCTCGGGCAGCATGCGCGCCCTGGATGCCGAGGGCTCCGGCGCCCCGCGCACCCGCCTCGACCTGGCCAAGGAGGTCGTGGCCCGCTTCGCCCGGCACCGCGTCGCCGACGGCGACCGGGTCGCGCTCGTGGTCTTCGGAGACCGGGCCTTCACCCAGTGCCCGCTGGCCTCGGACGGCGCACTCCTGGCCCACGCCCTGTCTCGGGTCGAGGCCGGCATGGCCGGCGAGGCCACGGCGATGGGCGACGCACTCGCCCTCTCGGTCAAACGCGCCGGAGGAACGGAGGTCGCGGGGGGCAGCGGACCGCGGGCCGGCCGACTCATCGTGCTGCTCACCGATGGTCGCTCCAACGCGGGTCGGGTGCCGCCGGAGGTCGCGATGGCGTTGGCCCGCGACGCCGGGGTTCGGGTGCACACGGTCGGCATCGGTGGCGAGGGCCGGGTCGCGATGGCCAACGACCGCGGCGGACGGCGCCTCGAGCTCGAGCGACACGATCTCGACCGGTCGACCCTCGAGCGGATCGCGACCGAGACCGGCGGGCGCCATTTCGCCGCCCGCTCCTCCTCGGATCTCGGGCGCGTCTACGACGAGATCGACCAGCTGGAGCGCGTCACGCGGGACGCACCTCCCCGACTGCTGGGCGCGCCCGTACCCGAGCCCTTCCTGGCCACGGCCGGAGGCCTGCTGCTGCTGCAGATCCTGCTCGCGCGAGTCGTCCAGAGGCGCCTCCCGTGACGGTCGCCTCGGCCCTGGCCCATCCGGAGTGGCTCTGGCCCGCCGTGCTCACGCTGGCGGGTGTCGTGCTGGTCGTGGTGCTCGCCTTCCGCCGCGGCGAGCGGAACCTCCGACGGGTGATCGGCGCAACGCCCGGCGGCGCCGACCGGCGGCTGCGCGATGCGTTGTGCCTTCTGGCGCTCGGTGCGGTCGCGATCGCCCTGCTCGGGCCCCGGATCGGTACCCGAGAGCTGCGGGTGCCGGCTTCGGGACTCGACGTCGTGGTGCTGCTGGATCTCTCGCGCAGCATGAACGCCACCGACCATGCACCCCACCGCCTGGCGCGGGCATTGCGACTTTGCGAGGGCGTCCTCGCGCGACTCGGGGAGGGTGACCGGGCCGCCCTCGCCGTGTTTGCCGGCCAGGCCGCCTTGCTGACACCGCTCACGCCCGACAAGAGCGCGCTCGCCGAGATGCTGCCCGCCCTCGACCCCGGGCTGATGAGCGACACCGGATCCCTGGGCGCGCCGGCAGTCGAGGCGGCGCTGCCCGCCTACGAGGGCTCGGGGCTGCGACCGAGGGTGCTGCTCGTGGTGAGCGACGGCGAGTTCGGCAAGCTCCCCGAGGAGCTGATCCAGCGTGCGATCCGGGCCGAGCTACGCGTCATCGCTGTGCTGGTCGGCACCGAGACGGGCGGACGCATCCCCGATCACGGCTCCGACCTGGTCGACGCCTCGGGCGACCCGGTCGTGACCCGACGGCGGATCGCGCCGATCGCTCCGCTCGTGGAGGCTACGGGAGGACGCACCTTCTTGACGGACGCTTGGGGAGAGGTCGACCTGCCCGCGCTCGTGAGCGAGGTGCGGCGCGAGGCCGTGCCGAGCTCCGACGGCATGATCCGACGCCGACTGCCCGTCACCTGGGTCGCGCTGCCGGCGGGCGTGGCTCTGCTCGCCCTCTGCATCGAGGCCTGGCCGGGCCTGTGGCGGCGGCGGCGGCGGGCAACGCGGCCGGCCCCGCAGACCGGGTCGCTCGGGGGCGCGCGTCGGCGCTCCGCGTTCCTGGGCACCCTGCTGGCCGTGGTCTGGCCGGTCGCCGCCGAGCCGCAGCCGGACCCGCGTGCCGAGCTCGAGCGCCGGCTCTCCGCCACGCCGGGCGATGCCCGCCTGCTGATCGCCCTCGGCCTCGAGCGCGCGCGGGCGGGTGAGACGGACGAGGCGGAGCGCGCCTTCCGCGCCGCGGCCCTGCGCGCGGAGCGGCCCGAGCTCGCGGCCCTGGCATGGTACGACCTCGGCGTCCTCGCACTCGAGCGGGGCAGGCTCGAGCAGGCGCGCCAGGCATTCTTCGATGCGACCACCGCCAGCGCCTCCGACCGCAGCCTCGATCGCCAGGCGAAGTTCAACCTCGAGTGGACCCTGGCCGCGCTTCGCGCCGAGCAGGCTCCGCCCCCCGAAGCCCCCGGCGACGAGGGAGAGGCGCGCGAAGAGCCGCCGAGCCCGGCGCGGGAGGAGCCGGAGCCGAATGCCGACGCCGAGCCGGACCCGGCCGACGAGACCGGCCGGCCCGAACCCGCCCCGCAGGCCGAGCCCGAGGAGCGACCCCCCGATGGCCCTCCGCCGCTCGACGAGGAGGCTGCACGGCGCTGGCTCGAAGGCGTGCAGGACGACGTCCGGCAGGCGGTCGAGGCGCAGCTCGAGCCGGGCCGGCGCGTGCGTCGCGGCGGTCGGCGCTGGTGAGAGCGGCTGCGCTCGGGTGCGCGGTGGTGAGGGCGGCTGCGCTCGGGTGCGCGTTGGTGTGTCTCGTGCTGCTGCCCGGCGCTCGCGCGGCTGGCGAGGCGCCCGCGCGCTGCCGGGCCAGCGTTCGGGTCGAGCCGCCCGAAGCCTTCGTGGGTCAGCCGATGACCTGGATCCTGCGCATCGAGCAACGCCGCGATGTGGGCCGCGTGCGCCTCGAGCCGCCTCCGACCTTTCCCGCGTTTCGCTCGGAGTGGCTGCCCACCGTCTCCCTGCCGGATCCCGGCGAGGGCCAGCGGGCCTACGAGGAGCGCCGCGCCCTGCACCCGGGCCACGCGGGCGTGCTCGCGATTCCCGAATCGGGGCTGGTGTGCGAGAGCCCGGACGGAAGCACGGCGGTGCGGCTCCCCCCGACCCGGGTGCGCGTGTTCGAGCCGCCCCGAGAGGGCCGGCCTGACGGATGGACCGGAACGATCGGGCCACTGGCCATCGACCGGACCGTCACC
Source organism: Deltaproteobacteria bacterium (assembly GCA_029261775.1). Taxonomy (GTDB): domain Bacteria; phylum Myxococcota_A; class UBA9160; order UBA9160; family UBA6930. The sequence continues at coordinate 18,576 of JAJDAR010000023.1, forward strand.
CCGGAGCAGCTCGCCCTGGGCGGCTCGATCCGCGTGAGCATCCGGCTGGCAGGCGAGGGCAACGTCTGGACGGCGGACCCCCGGCTCGAGAAGCTGCTCGCCCCCGACCGGGCCGACGTGTTCGTCCACCCGCCGGACTTCGAGCGCGACGCGGGTCGCACGCTCGTGGTTCGACACTACCAAGTGTATGACGTGGTGCCGCGTCGCGAGGGTCCGCTCGAGCTGCCGGCGATCCGCATTCCCTACCTCGATCCGCTCTCCCTCCGATACGGCGAGGCCCGGCTCGCGCCCTTCGTGGTCGCGGTGGGCCCCGCGCCGGTGCCGGAGCCCACGCCGCGAGTGGCGCCGAGCGGGCCCGAATCCGCGGCCGACTCGTCCGCGCCGCGCAGCGGGCTTCTGCTCCCCGGGCTGCTGCTCGTCGCGCTCGTCGCGGCGGGTCTCGTCGTGCTCCGGCGGCGCGCGGCCGGGCCCGGGGAGCCCTGGCGGTCGGTCGGGGAGCTGGTCGCGAGCGGGGAGACGCGCCTGGCCGAGGGGGACGTCGATGCGGCGGCGGCGGGGATCACACGAGCGCTGCAGCGCATCCTCGACTCGCGGTCCGAGCGCGAGCGGGGAGAACCCGAAGGCGACGCTCTCCAGGTCCTGAAGGAACGTCTCGAGCGGGTGCGCTTCGGCGGGGAGCCCGACGCAGCGGAACTCCGGTCGGCCGTCGCGGAGGGGCTCGAGGCGCTGCGCGGGCTGCTGGAGCGCGAGCGGTAGCGCACTCCCGGCGCGAACCCTCCGGCCCGGCAGCTGGGATTGCTACCCTGCGCCGCTCGGCTCGCCTTCCAGGCGCGAGCGATGCACCGGGAGAGCGCATGTCCGACTTCCACTTCCAGGAGCTCTTCGAGCTCTCCGACGACGGCACCGTCTACCGCAAGCTGACCGATCAGCACGTCAGCGTGGCGGAGCTGGGCGGTCGCCGCGTCCTGCAGGTCGAGCCGGAGGCCTTGCGACGGCTCACCTCCGAGGCCATCCGCGACGTCTCCCACCTGTTCCGCACGAGCCACCTGGAGCAGCTCCGCGCGATCCTCGACGACCCGGAGGCCTCGGAGAACGACCACTTCGTCGCGCTCGAGATGCTGAAGAATGCGAACGTCTCCGTCGGGATGGTGCTGCCCTCGTGCCAGGACACGGGCACCGCGATCGCGATCGGCAAGAAGGGCCAGGACGTCTTCACCGGCGTTCACGACGAGGAGTGGATCTCGCGCGGCATCTTCGACACGTACCACGACACGAACCTGCGCTACTCGCAGATGGCGCCGCTCTCGATGTACGACGAGAAGAACACCGGCAGCAACCTTCCGGCCCAGATCGACCTCTACGCCACCCGGGGCGACCGCTACGAGTTCCTGTTCATCACCAAGGGCGGCGGGTCGGCGAACAAGACCTTCCTGTATCAGCAGACCCGGGCCCTCCTGAACCCCGAGTCGCTGATGAAGTTCCTCGACGAGAAGATCCGCACCCTCGGCACCGCGGCCTGCCCGCCCTACCACCTGGCGATCGTGATCGGCGGCACCTCGGCGGAGGCGACGCTCAAGACCGTCAAGCTCGCGAGCTGCCGCTATCTGGACACGCTGCCGACCACGGGCAACGAGTTCGGCCGCGCTTTCCGGGATACGGCCCTCGAGGCCGAGGTGCTCGAGCTGACGCGCAAGACGGGCATCGGGGCCCAGTTCGGCGGCAAGTACTTCTGCCACGACGTGCGGGTCATCCGCATGCCGCGCCACGGCGCCTCGTGCCCGGTGGGCATCGGCGTCTCGTGCTCGGCGGACCGCCAGGTGAAGGCGAAGATCACCGAGGAGGGGCTCTTCCTCGAGAAGCTCGACAGGAACCCGGCGCGCTTCCTGCCCGAGGTGAAGCACGACGAGCTGCCGGGCGAGGTGGTGCAGATCGATCTCAGCCGACCGATGGACGAGATCCGCGCCGCGCTCTCGCAGTACCCGATCAAGACCCGGCTGGAGCTGACCGGCACGCTGGTCGTGGCCCGCGACATTGCGCACGCCAAGCTCAAGGAGCGCATCGACCGGGGCGAGGGACTGCCGCAATACATCAAGGACCACATGGTCTACTACGCAGGCCCAGCCAAGACGCCGGCAGGCCACGCGTCGGGCTCCTTCGGTCCGACGACCGCGGGGCGCATGGACTCGTACGTGGACCTCTTCATGGAGCACGGCGGGAGCTTCATCAGCCTCGCCAAGGGCAACCGCTCGAAGCAGGTGACCGAGGCCTGCAAGAAGTACGGCGGCTTCTACCTGGGCTCGATCGGCGGCCCGGCGGCGATCCTCGCCCAGGACTGCATCAAGAAGGTCGAGGTGCTCGAGTACCCGGAGCTCGGGATGGAAGCGGTCTGGAAGATCGAGGTGGAGAAGTTCCCGGCGTTCATCATCGTGGACGACAAGGGGAACGACTTCTTCGCAAACCTCTAGGTTTGCCTGAGCCTCGGCGCGTGCATCGGGGCGGGCTGGGGAGCGGGTCGCTGCGTTCGTCTCCTCTGCAGCGGGGCGGCGCGGGGTCAGGCCCTCGTCGTCGTCCGACGTCTTCCGGGTCCATCGCGGCCCCGGGCCCGCTCGGAGATCCACCGCTTCGCGGATCGGACGCAAAGCCGCCGAGCGTCGCTCTCTCCGGGACCCGCCCCCCAGCCGCGAGCCGCCGAGCTTCTGACGGACGGGTGACGGACGGGGACGTTGGTTTCTTTGCACTGGCAACCCATTGGGCTCGACCCGGTCGCGGGCCTGTGCAATTAAACCAACGTCCCCCTCTTCCGGCCGCGTCCCCTCTTCCGGTCGTCCCTCTGCGGTTCCCCTCTTCCGGTCGCTCCCTCAAGTCGTGGGCCGGGTGGCCCGGGAGACGCCGTGGGGGCTACGCCGCGAGGCCCTGGGACAGGCCGTGCACCCAGGCGTAGGCCTCGTTCTCCGCGGTCTGGAAGTCGGCGGGGGCGATCTTCGCTTCCTCGAGCAGCTTGTCGAGGCGGTCGAAGGCACACTGCTCGGAGGCTTCGGTGACGCTCAAGAGCGTACCGAGCGGTCCGTCGTGGCCGATCAGCGCGGCTTCGCTCTCCGGGGCGAGATGGAGCTCGGAGACCACCTCCTGACAGGGGCGGCCCAGAAGGGCCTCGATCGAGGCCAGCACGCCGACCAGGAAGGCCTGCTCGCAACGCTCGACCGGAGAGCCCTGGACGGCGGCCAGAAGCTCCATCAGGCGGCCGCGCTTGGCGGCCATCACCAGCAGCGGATCGCGGTGACCCCCCGGCCGGTTGTGGGCGAAGAGCAGGATGGCCACCCAGCGTTGGAGCTGACGGCGGCCGAGGTAGATGAGCGCGTCCTCGACGCGGGACAGCCGCTGCGCGCGGCCCATCGAGGCCGAGTTCGCGATCCGCAGCAGGCCCATGCTCAGGCCGGCGTGGGGCTTCAACGATTCCACGATCTCCCGGTTGTCCGCCTCGGCCTGGATGCGCCCGAGCAGGTCGAGCAACAGCGCCGAGTCGGTCGACGGCGCGCGGCCGCTCATCACCTGGGGTCGCGCGAAGTAGAAACCCTGGTAGGCGTCGAAACCCATCGCCTTGCAGCGCTCGAACTCCGCCCGGTCCTCGACCTTCTCCGCGAGCAGCCGGGGTCGGTGGCGGCGCAGTCGCCGAACCAGCTTCTTCAACTTCTTGGGGTCGGTGGCGAGCAGATCGACCTTGACCCAGTCCACCATCGACAGCATCTCTTCGCGCGGATCACCCGGGACGTAGTCGTCCAGCGCCAGGCGATAGCCGAGCTTGCGCAGTCGCTCGCAGTCCCGGATCACCTGCAGCGAGGGTTCGACCGTCTCCAGGATCTCGACGACGATCTTCTCCGGCGGGAGCACCTCGATGAGCCTGGACTCGAGCACCTGCTCGGTCACGTTGAAGAAGCCGAGCCCCTCTCCGAACACCGCGTCGGGGCCCAGCTGCACGAAGGTGTTGACCACGACCTGGGCCGCGGCCTGGTTCGCGTCGTCGAAGACCGCGGTCTGGCTGTCGGCACCGGCGCGATAGAGGATCTCATGGGCCAGGACCCGCTCGCGCGAGTCCACGATCGGCTGCCGCCCGATGAAGACGTTCTCTTCAGACACGTCGGGCCTATCGACAGGACTGGCAGCGTCGTGGATGGGGGACCCACCGGAGGACGGTCGGGTCAAACCCCGAGCGCCGCGTTCACTTTCCGCAAGGTCAGGAGCCTGGGGCGTAGTCCCGGGTGGCGGTGGGCAGCACCTCGTCGAGCGACCACGGCATCGGCTTCGTCTTCTCCTGGAGGAAGAGCGGCACCTGATCCGCATAGTGGGGCGAGCCGGCATCCAGCGTGGCGCTCCCATACTGGTGGATGGTCTCGACCCGGATCGCACCCGCCCGATCCCACTCGACGAACATCACGAAGCAGTCACCGCTCCGGACGTCGTAGGTGCCGTGATCGTCGAGCACGAACGATTCGAGGGCGCGCAGGACGTCGGGCCCTCCGTCGGCGGGCAGATCGAGCTTGCCGCGGCGGAAGCGGTTGACCTCACCCCAGGTGGGGTCGAGGCGCCCGTGGTGCCGCAGGAGCGCGGCCACGGCGTCGCGGTAGGCATCGATCGAAGGCACCGGGTCCGCCCCGCGCATCATCGCCACCACCACCGGGGTCGCCGTCACGATGCCGAGCGCCGCGCTGCGGCTGCTGGCGTCGGCCCGGAGGTCCCAGCCGGAGAGGATCTCCTGGCCGCGCAGCAGGTCGGGGTCCCGACCGAGCTCCTCGGGGCTGGCCGCCAGCACCTCTTCGACGATCCGCCGCGCCTCGCTCTGCTCGGAGTACTGCTTGTCGTACTTGTAGGCCCGGAACTCCTCGGCCGTGATGGACGCGTCTCCGCCGTAGAGTTCGAGCGCCCGCAAGGCGCGATTGGTCATCCGCGTCTCGATCCCACGGCTCTCCTCGTAGTCCTCGCGCGCGAGGTTGTGCGGATCGCTCGTCGCACGAAAGGGATCGTGGTTCGCGCTGACCACGAAGTGCGAGGGAGGGTTCAGCAGCTGCGGAGTCTCGGAGAAGGGGTGGGTCTCGGTCCACACGAGATCCGATCGATCCCCGGGCAGGTAGGCCTGCCAATCCCAGCCCGGCTTCCGCTTCGGGGAGCGGGCGTTGTAGACGTAGCCGATGTTCCCCTCGCGATCGGCGTAGACGAAGTTGACCGAAGGCAGCGCCTGCAGCTCCATCGCAGCGAGCCACTCGTCGAGATTCGTCGCCTTGTTCATGCGGTAGTACTGCTCGAGAGCACGCAGCTCGCCCTCGCCCACGAAGCGCACCGCGTAGGTACCGTGTGGCCGGCGGAGGGCGGGGCCGTGGGCGGAGCGCAGCAGCTCGCGCCGCGCGGGCCAGCGGAGCCTGCCGAGCAGGCGCACGGCGAACGAAGCCTCCCCCTTCTCGAAGTCGCGCCAGCCGCCGTCGTAGCGGTACCGGTCGGGATCGGCGGGGTCCGTTTCGAGCACGTACACGTCGGAGAGATCGGGCTGGTTCACCGTGCTCGCCCAACCGAGATGGCGGTTCGTGCCGTGGAGCATCAACGGGGAGCCCGGGAACACGCCGCCGGCCACGTCCCAGCCCTCCTCGCTGTGCAGGCGGACCTCGTACCAGGCCACCGGCCCCGTGTAGGGCTGGTGGGAGTTCACGAGCAGCCGGGTGGCACCGTCGGCCGAGCGGGCCGGCGCCACGGCGACGGCGTTCGAGCCGAGCGGTGGCTGCGGCCGATCGTCACCCAGATGGAAGGCCCGCTCGGTGGGCTGCAGGGCGAGCTCCCGCTTCCGGTCCTCCTCGAAGAGCTCGAGCAGGGTCTGCTGGAAGCCGTAGAAGAGCGGCATCTTCAGCACGAACCCGGCGACCAGGTCCTTCCCCGTGGCGGGAACGACGCCCGGTAGCACCTCGTCGGGGTGCAGTGCCGCATAGTGGTTCACCCCGACGGCATAGGCCTCGGCGATCGCGCGCGTGGCAGGCGAGAGCTCGCGCTCGTATCCCTCGTGCACGGCGTCCCACACGCCCATCCATTGCACCATGAAGTCGATCGGCGCCGCATCGAACCCGTCGATCGACGCGAGGCGGCCCCGGGTCGCGAGGAGCACCTTCTGGATCGTCAGGAAGTCGTCCTCGGAGTGGGCGAAGGCCAGGCCGTAGGCGACGTCGGCGTCGCGGCGACCGTGGATGTGCGGGACACCCCACGCGTCCCGCACGATGCGCACCTCGTAGTCCCGGGCGGCGGCCAGCAGCGGTGCGGCATCGAAGGCAACCCGCTCGGGCTGCAGAGCCCACAGCAGCACCAGACCGGCGCCGACGAAGAGTGTCAGGAAGAAGATCGCGATCGCGCGCTTGAGCAAGCCGTTCCCCTTTCCGCGGGCGACGACCTTACCAGAGGCCCGGCAGACTGAGGGTCAGAGGCCAGCCAGACTGAGGGTCAGAGGCCCGCCAGCCGCCGAACGCGTATCAGGGGCGATCGTGCAGGGGCCCATCCGGCAGGCCGCCACCGACGTCCGTGAAGCCGTACGCGTCCGCGAGCGTCCGGGATGCGACGGCCTGGCCCGACCACCGCACGACCTTCGGATCCGCCGCCAGATGGGCGATCGCCCGGCCCGTGAAGCGCTGGGACTCCGCGCCCTCGAAGTTCAACCCCGGCAGCTGCTTGGCCGCGCCACGGGTACGCTCGGTCAGCACCAGGCCGGGCCAGAGCGACACGACGGCCACGCCGTGGTCGCGCAGCTCGTGGGCGGTATCGGCGGTGATCCGGTCGAGGGCACACTTGCCGACACCGTACACGACGTGCCAGGCGTACTCCTGCGCGCCGGACGAGCTGACGTTCGCGATCAGGCCGGCGCCGGCCGGCACCATGCGCTGGGCAGCATGCACGCTGGCCACGTAGGCCGACCGCGTCCCCACGTCGATCATGTCGTCCCAGTTCGAGAGCGGCAGCTCCCAGAAGGGCCGACCCGAAGTGAGCTCCTTGGGGATCAGGAAGGCGTTGTTCACCAATACGTCGAGCCGGCCGCACTCCTCGTCGACCCGGGCGAAGAGCCGTTCGACGGCCGCGTCGTCGCGGTGATCGCACGGCACCGCGACCGCCTCCCCTCCCGCCTCGGTGATCTCGGCCACCGTCGCGCCGACCGTCCCCGGCAGCGGAGCCTGTCCCTCCTCGACGGTGCGACCGGTGACGTAGACCTTCGCGCCCGCAAGACCCAGCTCGAGGGCGCAGCCCTTGCCGATGCCTCGGCTCCCGCCCGTCACGATCGCGATGCGGCCGGCGAGCGGTTTCAATCTGTGCCGTCCTTGGCCAGCCTGGCCAGCTCGCTCTTCGCCGCCTCTTCGACGCGGGTCCCCGCGAAGAAGTCCGGATTGAGGCGCGTGTAGAAGCGGAGGGGATTCGTGAAGACGAAGTCGCGGAAGTCGTCGGTGTCGATCCTCTCGTCCTCGACCAGCTCCCAGGCCTCGTGCAGGATCCCGGTCATGTCGGGCACGTCCCAGTGTCCCATGTCGCTCGAGAACATCGCCCGCAGCCGGGCCCCCATCGGGTTGGCCTTGCGATCGAAGGCCCAGGCCACCGTCGGGTCGTCCGCCTCGCAGCCGAAGTAGAAGTGGGGCACGAAGCGGTCCCGCACGTCCTCTGCGCTCTCGATGCCGCAGGCCTCCCACTCGTCGAGGAAGGGCGGCTCGGGCTCGAGCTTGCGGAAGGCGTCGACCAGGCCCGGCACCTCGGGATGGAAGTGGTCGTCGCGCCACGTCGAGAACAGCTCGAGCACCAGCTCGGCATCGATCCGGCTCGGGTCGAGGTGCCCGATGGTCTCGCGATTGCGCTTCTCCCAGTGCGAAAGGATGTCGGCGTACAGGATGCAGCCCCAGCCCACGCCCCCCTCGAGCAGGCCGAAGGCCAGCTCGGGGAAGCGGTGCGTGACGCCGCCCATGAAGAGCGAGCGGCAGAAGGCCTCGGCGCTCGCCGCGAAGGAGCCCAGGTGGTTCGCCATGTAGCTCGAGGGCGAGCGCCGGCTTCCCCAGCCCATGCCGGGCGTATGCGAGGAGGGCACGACGCGGAGCTCGACACAGCGCCGCCAGAACGGATCGTAGTCGTGGGCCGAGTCGAGACCGAGCGCGTCGATCCGATCGCCCGAGCCCGATCCCCAGTTGGGGCGGGTCGGGTCGATCTCGGCCGGGCCTTCGCCGATCGGTCGGTGCACGAGCCCGTTGATCATGATCGCCTTCAGCCCCAGCTCACCCACCGCGTGCTCGAGCTCGGCGATCGCCTCCTCGGGGGTGTGCATCGGGATCTGGGCGGCGGGCGTCATGCGATCGGCGTAGGGCGCGTAGACCTCGGCGTTGAACGCGTTCAGTGCGCGACAGGCGACCTGGCGGATCTCGTCGTCCTTGATGGCCGTGGTGGTCAGCGTGCGACTCCCGTAGAGCACGGCGAAGTCGATGCCGAAGTCGTCGAGTCGCTGGTGCAGGAGCTTGGGCAGGTGCGCGGTGGCCCGATCCAGCGTGTTGGCGGCGGGCAGCGACCACCACGACGGACGCGTCGCCCAGATCTCGCGACGCTCCTGCCAGCTGAGCTGACTCCAGGGACGCAGCACCATGTCGTCGAAGTCCATGCCGCCGACCTGGCGGAAGCGCTTGGCCAGGTCACCCCCTCCGATGTCCTTCACGAAGTCCTCGAAGAAGGGCATGAAGACCGGGGCCGTCTCGATGATGTGACCATCCGCATCGATGACCGGGTGGCCGAGCTCCCGCCGCACCCGTCCGCCCGCCGTGTCGCCCGATCCGATCGTCATGATCGCTCCTCCGGGCCGGCTCCGGCCGCTTCCTCGTGCTGGTAGCGCAGCCGGTAGGCCGCTTCCGTGATCCGCGGAAGCGCTTCTTCGACGGCGGCGGCATCGACCCTGGCAGCGAGCTCCGGAGCGCCGGCCCGCGCCAGCATCTGCGGCAGTCGGGTGCGGATCCGGTCGATCGCCCAGCCGAGCGGATCGCCGTCCGCGAACGGATCGAGGTGCACCATTTCGTTGGCCCGATCCCGCCAGGACACGTAGTGATAGTGGGGGTCCTCGGCGAAGCAGTCGAAGCGCAGGAACTCGCGGCGCTCACCATCCTGCTCGCCCACGACGTGCAGCGAGACGCCGCGGTCGTCGAGCTCGGTGACCTGGCCGCGCTCGTCGCCCGCGGCAGAGGCCAGATCCGCAGCCGCGGCGACTGCGTCGTTCAGCAGGCGGTACTCGACGCCGACCTCGACCGGGCCCGCGCGGAACCAGGTCGTGTGGGCCTCGATGGGCGGAATGGGCATCACGCTGTAGCGGGTGATGTGGCTCGAGCTCACGGCTCCTCCGGGGCCGGGCAGTCTAGCCCGGAGCCGCGGAGCCACGCTTCTATCCCGGGCCCAGCACCGCCAGCGCAATTGCGTCCCCGAGCCGATCGTTGCCCCAGAAGATCTCCTCCCCCACCCGCAGGGTCGGCGCACCGAAGATCCCCGCGCGCCTCGCCTGCTCGGTCTGTTCCCGCAGCCGCTGCTTGTTCGCGGCGGTATCGGCCTGCTCCAGGAGGGGACCCGGCGCCTGGCCGAAGCCCTCGACCAGACCCGAGATCACCGCACTGTCCGCGATGTCGAGATCCTCGGCGAACTCCGCGTGATAGACGGCCCGGCTGAAGCCCGGACCGAAGCCCAGATCCAGCGCGACCAGGGCCACCCGTGCCGCGAGCAGGCCGTTGCGGGGAAACGCGGACGGCTTGCGGAAGGCCAGGCCGTAGCCCTCACAGAGCCGCTCGACGTCTCGCCACATGTAGCGGCCCTTGGTCGGAAAGACGTTGAACGGGGAGTCATCCAGTCCCTGCTCGCGAAGGATCGGTCCCAGCAGGAAGGGTTTCCAGACGACCTCGAGCCGGGCGGCCTCGGCGACGGCCTCGATGCGCGAGGCCGTGAGGTAGGAATAGGTGCTGGCGAACTCGTACCAGAACTCGAGCGGTCTCGGCATGCTGCGTCCTACGCAAGGGTGCGCTGAGGCTATCACCCCGGAACGTCTCGCTCTCGCGGGGCGTCGAGATCGGCTCGATGGCCCTTCGACATGGCCGCGCACCCTGTACTCTCTGCCTGCGGGCGAGAAGCCCGCAGAGGGAGGATGAGGAATGAGGATGATTCGGGGATTGCGTTCGGCTCTGCTGGCGGCGGCTCTGGGCCTCGCGCTCGTGGCAGCACCCGCACTGGCCGACAACGACGTCGGCTGCGGGATCGGCACGAAGTTCATGGAGGGAAAGGAAGGGCTCGTTTCCCACGTGCTGGCGTCCTGCACGAACGCCTACACGCTGCAATCGGTGTCGCTGACCTTCAACTTGTTCGGTTGCGACGGAACGGGCCCGGTCACCGCCGACGCCCAGCTGCGGAAGTTCGCGGCCTCGCACATCGACCAGCTCGCGCGGGACGTGGCCCGCGGTGAGGGCGAGGCGCTCGCGGCCTTTGCCCACCTGCTGCAGCTGCCGGTCGAGCTGCACGGCACCTTCGGGGAGTTCACCCAGATCCACTTCACGGAGCTGTTCCCGGGCGAGAGCGTCGATTCGAACGAGATGATCGACGCGTTCTATCGACTGCTCGGCGAACACGCCGTCCAGAGCTGAGATCCGCCGGGGGTCCGGTCGCCCCGCGGCGTCCGGATCCCCGGCCTCCAGCCCCCCTTGCGCCGCATCGCCCTGCTGACGGCTGCGCTCCTGCTGGCGCAGGGCCTGCCCGCCCGCGGAGCCGACGTCGAGGACCTGCTCGACGTCGCCCGGGAGCGGGCGCTCGCCTCGCATCCCGCCTGGCGGGCCCTGCTCCACGTCGTACCAGGTCGCCTCGGCCAGACCCCTCACAGCGAGATCCCGCAGGGCCCCTTCTTCCTGAGCGGACGCGGCGCGGAGGACCCGGCCGCGGAGCTCGAGGCGACCCTCCGCGGTTGGCTCGCCGGCCCGCAGCGGGGGGACGACGCGATCCATTGCCGGTTCCCGGCACGCACGCGCTGGCTGGCCGATCAGCTCGGGCTCGCCGGGTCCGGATCCGACGCTGCCTGCCCGGCACTGGACACGTGGCGCGAGAAGCTGTCGCCCCGCGGCATCACGCTGATCTTCGCCGAAGCCTTCATGAACAACCCGGCATCGATGTTCGGTCACACCCTGCTGCGACTCGACGTCGCCGACCCTTCGGCGCCTCGCAACCTGCTCGCCTTTGCCATCGACTTCACCGCCAGCACGGGAGGAGACGCCGGGCCCATCTTCATGGCGAAGGGGAGCTTCGGTTTCTACCCCGGCCGCTTCGGCTTGAGCCCCTACTACGAGAAGCTCGAGGTCTACGCGGACTGGCAGAACCGCGACATCTGGGAGTACCCGCTGGATCTCGACGCGGCAGAAGTCGAACGCGTGCTGCTCCACCTGTGGGAGCTCGACGACATCGCGATCCCCTACTACTTCTTCCGCCAGAACTGCTCGTACCAGCTGATCCGCCTGCTCGCGGTGGCGAGGCCTCAGCTCGGGTTGCGTCACGGTTTTCCGGTCAGCGTGATCCCGGTGGATACGGTTCGCGACGCACTCGGGGAGATCGGACTGCTCGGCGAACCGCGCTTCCGCGCCTCGCCTGCGGCCGAGCTGCGGGTCGCGCTGGCCGAACTCCCGAAGGCGGGGAGACGCCTCGCGCTGGAGCTTGCGCGGGGCATCGCGGAGCCGGAGGATCCCCGGGTCGCGGCTCTCGACGACGGGGAACGCGCTGCGGTGCTCGGCGCCGCGGCCGCGGCGGTCCGCTACGCGTTCGTCCAGGACGATCGCCCGGACCCGGAGCTCCGCGAACGCTCCTACCGCCTGCTCGTCGCGCGCAGCCGCGCGGGCAAGGTCCAGGCGCCAGCGGTCCCCCGGCCCGCGGTCCGGCCGGACCAGGGCCACGGCACCGCCATCGCCGAGCTCGGCGCCGGGCTCGAGGACGACGAGGCGTTCCTCGAGCTGCGCGTCCGACCCGCGTTCCACGGGCTGCTCGACCCGGCGGCGGGGTTCCCGCGCGACTCGACGATCGGCGTGCTCGACACGAGGCTGCGCTTCTATCCCGGCGCGAACCGGGTCCGGCTCCACGAGCTGGTGCTGGTCGAGCTGCAGTCGAACACGCCGCGGGACGACTTCTTCCAGCCTCTCTCCTGGGGCCTCGAAGCCGGCCTGCGAACGCGCCGCTTCCCCGACGGAGACGACCTCGACCGGGCTCTGGTCTTCCGGGCCGGCGGGAGCCTCGGCCTGACCTGGGCTCCCGGCGACGGCGCGGTCACGCTCTACGGGCTGGCGCTCGCGCGGCTCGAGATCGGCTCGGGCTTCGATCGCGGCGTGGCGGCCGGTCCGGGTGTGGAGCTGGGGGTGGGGGTCGAGACGCCGGACGATCGCTTCGAAGGCCGGTTGTTCGCCCGCGGGCTGCACTTCCTCGCTGGCGAACCCGCGACCCCGCTGGCGGCCGGCCTCGGCGGTCGGCTCACGCTCGGTCGACGCACGGCGCTGCTGGCCGAGCTGACCGCGCAGCACTTCGATGGCGAGAGCTGGCTCGACGCCAGGCTCGGCCTGCGCTGGAGCTTCTGAGCTCCCGCGCGCGACCCGCGCCGGCTACCAGCCCTCGGTTCCGGGCTCGCCCTTGAAGGGCCCCTTGATCTCGTCCGTCACCCAGCCGCCGTAGAAGGGGCCGGGCTGGGGTCGCACGCGCTCGTCCCCCAGATAGCAGGCGTCCACCCGCCCCGGGTAGAAGGCCAGGTGATCCCGCAGCGCGGCGTACTCGGGATCGGGCGTCGGGTACGACCAGGCGGCGCGCTCTGCCACGCGTTCGCCGACCCGCAGGTCGTGGTAGCGCGCGAGCCCCTTCCACTCGCAGAAGGATTCCGCTTCGTTCGCGACGAGCACGCTCTCGTCGACGTCGTCCCGGGGCACGTAGTAGACGGGGGGGCTCGCGGTCTCGGCGACCCGCAAGGCCCGGTCCGAGCGGGCCACCACCCTGCCCGCGAGCTCCACGCGAACGCTGCGCGTCGCGCGACTGAGCCGCGGCGGCCTGGGGTAGTCCCAGACGGACTCCTCGCCCGGGCCGACCGGCTCCACGCGGCGGGGTCGGCCGCGACGCAGATTGCGGAAGTGCTCCCGGGCCGCGGCGAGATCGGAGGGTCGCGCGGGGTCGTCCACCATGGCTCGACCCTAGCCGAGCCGCCGCCAGCGTCCGCCCGGACGCGAGCCGGCGCCTCGTTGGGTCCCCTCAAGCCCCGCTCCTGCGGCTCCGAGGAGCAGGCGGGGGACCCGATGGCCCGCTTCCGCATCCTCGTGCCGCTGTTGGCCCTCGCCTGCGGCCTGGCCGTCTACGGCGCGCAGCCTACGGCGCTCGAGACCCTGCGCCACCAGGCCTTCGACCAGCTCCAGCGTCTCCATCCCCGGACGTACCGCGATGCCGGGGTCCGGGTCGTCGACCTGGACGACGCAAGCCTGGCGAAGATCGGCCAGTGGCCGTGGTCGCGCTCGACGGTGGCGCGACTCGTCGACCGGCTGCACGAGGCCGGGGTGGCGGCAATCGCCTTCGACATGGCTTTCGCGGAGCCGGACCGCACGGCGCCTTCCCGGCTGGTCGAGAGCTGGCCGCAGGCCCGGGAGCGGAGCGCGCTGCATGCCGAGCTCCTCGCGCTTCCCGACCCCGACGAGGCGCTCGCTCGCAGCTTCGCCCGCGCGCCGGTCGTGACCGGCTTCTTCCTCGGCCAGGGCGACACCGTGCGGGTGCCGATCGCCAAGCCGGACCTGCTGGTCGGCAAGGACCGCGCCTCGAAGAGCGATCCGCTGCGACGGGTGCCTCGCTTCGAATCGGCCGTGTCGAACCTGCCCGCGCTCGAGGCGGCGGCCCGCGGCAACGGGTCGGCCAACGGGTCGGCCGACGCCGACGGCGTGCACCGCCGGATCCACCTGCTCTACCGGTTCGGCGACGAGCTGCTGCCCGGGCTCGCACTGGAAGCCCTTCGCGTCGCGATCGGAGGCGAGCGCATCCTGGCCCGCGCGGACGACGCCGACGGTGATCTCGGAATCTCCGAGGTGGCCTTGCCGCCTCGCTTCCGGATCCCCACCGACCCGTCGGGCGCGGTCTGGCTCCACTACGCCGAGGACTGGCGACGGCGCACGCTCCCGGCCTGGCGGGTGCTCGACGGAGAGGTCGGCGATCGCGAGCTGGCAGGGACCCTCGTCTTCGTCGGCACCAGCGCGGTCGGCCTTCGCGATCAGCGGCCAGCCCCTCTCGACCCCTACCTGCCGGGCGTGATGCTCCACGCCGAGCTCGTGGAGCACGTGATCCTCGACCACCACCTGGTGCGGCCCGGTTTCATGCTGGGCGCCGAATGGCTCGTCACCGCCTGCTTTGGCCTGGCCGTGATCCTGATCGTGAGGTTCAGCAACGCGCTGATCGGTGCAGCCCTCGCGCTCACCGTCACCGGAGGAGCGGTCGGCCTGTCGCTCTGGGCCTTCACGGAGCACCTGTGGCTGATCGACCCCGTCACACCGACCCTCGGCATCTTCACCGTGTTCGGCCTGAGCTCGGTCCTCGGACAGCTCTCGGAGGAGTCGCAGAAGCGCCAGGTGCGCAGCGCCTTCGGACACTATCTCGCGCCGGCCATGGTCGAGGAGCTCTCGACGCACCCGGAGCGGCTGCGCCTCGGGGGCGAGATGCGCGAGCTGAGCTTCCTGTTCTGCGACGTGCGCGGCTTCACCACGTTGTCCGAACGCATGGAGCCCGAAGAGCTCACCCGCCTGGTGAACAGGCTCCTCACTCCCCTGACCGAAGTGATCCTGGAGACGCGCGGCACGATCGACAAGTACATGGGCGACTGCGTCATGGCGTTCTGGAACGCGCCGCTCGACGTTCCCGACCATGCCAGCCTGGCCTGTCAGGCCGCGCTCGAGATGCTCGACGCCCTCGAAGCCCTCAACGCCCGGCTCGGGGCCGAAGCGGCCCGGGAGGGGCGTCCCTTCGAGCCCCTGCGCGTGGGCGTCGGCGTGAACACCGGGCCCGCCTGCGTCGGGAACCTCGGCAGCCGCCAGCGCTTCGACTACTCGGTCATCGGCGACGCGGTCAACCTCGCCTCCAGGCTCGAAGGCCAGTCCAAGACCTATGGCGTGGACATCGTGATCGGCGAGGCCACCCGTCTCGCCGTCCCGGACCGGGCCGCGCTCGAGCTCGATCGGCTCCGGGTCAAGGGCAAGCGCGAACCGGTGCAGATCCATGCCTTGCTGGGCGACGCCGAGGTAGGGCGAAGGCTCGACTTCGTCGAGCTGCGCGGACACCACGACGCCATGCTGAAGGCCTACCGGGCCCAGGAGTGGGACGATGCGCTCGAACGGATCGAGGAGTGCGGGGTTCGCGCCCCGCAGCTCGAGATCTTGTACGCGCTGTACCGCGAGCGGATCGAGCGCTACCGGGACGACCCGCCGGGCGCGGGCTGGGACGGCGTCTTCACCGCCACCACGAAGTAGCGGCGACCTCCCCGCGACCGGCTCGCTGATGTGCAGGCTCGGGTGGAAACGCCCTCTCCGGAACCGGAAAGCGACTGCCGATCTTCCGGTGTGATCTCACGCTCGGAGACCCGCATGCGACCGGTCCCTTTTGCGCTCCTCCTGTCCGCCGCCCTGACGGCCGGCGCCACCTTGCCCGCGTTGGCGCAGGTGCGCTCGTCCGACCAGGAGCGCGAGTCGATCGAGCGAAGCTCGGAAACGGGCCGGGAGGCGCTCGAGGCCGCCCGCGAGGCCGAGCGACTGACCGCTTCGGGCGCGGGCGTGACCTACGCGGACGTCCTCGCGAACCCCGACGACGCCGCCCTGAACTATCGCTGGGCCAATGCCCAGGTCGCCCGCGGCGATCTGAAGGGCGCGGCCGCGACCCTCGAACGGATCCTCCTGCTCGCGCCCGAGCTCGCGCAGGTCCGGCTCTTTCGCGCGATCGTGCTCTACCGGCTCGACGATCTCGCCGGGGCCGAAACCGAGCTCGAAACCCTTCGGGAGACGCAGCTCACTCCGGAGCTGGCCGCGACCGCCGCCGACTACGCCCGCCGCATCGACCGCCGCCAGCAGCAGCTCCGCGGCTCCTTCAGCCTGTCGGGCGGCGCACAGTTCGACGACAACCGCACCTCATCGCCGCACTCGGACACGCTCTTGATCCGGGACTTCCGCTTCCAGCTCGGCGACGGCGCCACCGAAGACGACGACTACGCGTACCTCGCGATCGGCGACCTCTCCTTCGAGCGCGACGTCGGCGCACAGGAGCAGCACACCCTGTTCGGCCGGCTGACCTACTACAACGCCGAGCAGGAGAAGCTCGACCGCTTCGACGTGCGCTCCGCAGGCATGGACGTCGGTCTGCTCTACCGGACCCGTCCCATCGACTGGACCTTCAAGCTGTCGAGCAGTCTGGTGGACCTCTCCTCCGAGAAGTTCGTGCGTACCCTCGGCGGCGAGATCCGCGCCGAGCGGCGACTCTCGCCGACCACCCTCGGTCGCGCCCTCGCGCGGCTCGAGTACTTCGACTACGACGGCATCCCGGATTCGCCGCGCGCGTACCAGCGCACCGGCTTCGAGTCGACGCTGGGCAGCGAGCTCGAGTTCACGCTCTCACCGAGCCACCGGACCCTGCTGGCGCTCGGCGTGCGCAACCGCTCCGCGGACAAGCGCTTCTACAGCCACTACGGACCGACCGGAGGCATGCAGCACACCTGGCTGCCGGGCGGCGGGCAGTTCGTCGTGGCCGGCGCCACGCTCGACTGGAATCGCTACAAGGACGCCCAGACCTTCCTCAGCACCAAGATCCGGCGCGAGCTGGAGGTGCGCTCGCGACTCCTCTACGGAGCGCCGCTGTCCTTCCTCTCGGCGGGCTTGCTCGGCGGCACGGTGGGAGACGTCGTGCTCTCGCTCACCGGCGAGTACCTGTGGGTCTCGTCGAACCTCCCGAACTTCACGTACGACAACCTCAAGCTGGGCTTCCTCGTGACGAAGCGCTGGGACTTCTGAGGTGCGACTCCGCCTGCTGGCGCTGGTGGGCTGCTGGCTGGCCCTGCCGGGCTCTGCGGGGGCCGCCGTCCAGGCGGGCGTCGCCGCAGCGGTCCGCGGCGCCGTGACCCTCGACCGCGGCGCGGTCGTCGGCCAGCAGGTGTCGAGCGGCGATCCGATCCGCCTGGGAGACGTCCTCCAGACGGGCGCCGACGGCGGCATGCAGGTGCTGCTGCTCGACGAGACCGTCTTCACGCTCGGCGCGAGCAGTCGCCTGGTGATCGACGAGTTCGTCTATGCCCCCGACGGGCGGGAGGGTCGGCTCGGCGCACGGCTGGTGAAGGGCGCCTTCCGCTTCGTCACGGGACGGGTCGCGGACGATCACCCCGAGAACGTCGAGCTGAAGCTTCCCAACGGAACGATCGGCATCCGCGGCACGGTCGCGGAGGCCGTGGTCGAGGGGGACCACAGCCGCGTCCTGCTCGTCGGCCCCGGCCCCACCAACGACGCCTCGGAGCGGGTCGGCGCCCTGCTCGTCCGTGCCGGGGGAATCACGCGCGAGCTGCTCACCCCGGGCTTCGAGGTCGTGATCGGCGCCGATCACATCCCCTCGCTGCCCGCGCGGATCGAGTCGCCGCTTCCCTTTTCCTCCCCGTCGCCTGAGGCGGAGCGACCCGCCCAGCCTCCGACAGCGCCCACCCGGCCGGCCCAGGCCGTGCTGCCGGCGGCCTCCCCAGACACCGACCCGGCGGGATCGACGCGCGCTGCGGGAATCCCGCGCGCCGTGGCGCGACTCGCGGCCGTGCGGCGCGCCGTCGAGGCGGAGACCTCCACCACCGAATCCGAGCAGTCGGGATCGGCCCCACGCAAGCTGGGCACGGCGAATCTGGTCCCGGGCCAGAAGGGCTTCGACCTGGGCCTGCTGCTGGAGAAGGGACAGATCGATCCCTCCATCCTGCTGCCCCCCGCCGGTCTGCCCGACGCCAACACGCCGAGGTCCCACCTGGCGGCCGTCGCGAGCTTCTTCCCGGGCCGCTTCGAGTGGCGTTTCGACGACAAGCCTTTCAACGGCGGAAACGTCGCGGGGCGCTTCGACCTGAACGTGGTGATCGACTTCGGCAACGAGGTCGTGGCGATGGGCTTCGGGGATCTGGTCTCGGCCGCCTTCCTGACCAACGGCTCCGGAAAGCCGGTGTTCGACGTGCGTTCCTTTGCGGGCGGAGGCTCGAACGACGCGGTCTTCTTCATGGGCGGCACCTACGACGAGCCCGGGATCGCCTGCGGAACGGGCTGCGACGTCGACCTCGTGACCCGGTTCCTGAATCGCAACGGCAACGTCGCGAGCCACGCCGACTTCGTCCTCCAGGTCCAGGCGCCGGGCAAGACCGGCGTCTTCCAAAGCAGTGAAACCCCCGTCCTCCAGGTGATTCCGTGACGCCTCGACTCCTCCGCCTCGTCCTCCTCCTCGCCGTGCTCGGACCGGGCGCCGGCTACGCAGGCGTTCCCGCCGGCGTGGCCGCCGCCGTCCGCGGGTCGGTCTCCCTGGACCGGGCTCCCGAGATCGGGCGCCGCGTGGCGAGCGGCGATTCGATCCACCTCGGGGACATCCTGCAGACGGGCCCGAAGGGGGGCATGCAGCTCCTGCTGCTCGACGAGACGGTCTTCACCCTGGGACCGGACAGCCGCCTGGTGATCGACGAGTTCGTCTACGACCCGGGCCAGCACGGTGGCAAGATGCAGGTCCGACTGGCGAAGGGCGTGTTCCGCTTCGTCACCGGCAAGATCGCCCGGGACGAGCCCGAGAACGTGGACCTCGAGCTGCCGGTCGGCAGCATCGGCATTCGCGGCACGATCGGCGGTGCACGGGTCGGAGCGCAGGAGAGCGTCGTCGCGCTGCTCGGACCCGGACCGCTGAACGACGCGGACGAGCGCATCGGCGGGCTCGTGGTGCGGACGCCGGGCGGGGAGCGCGAGATCGTGACCCCCGGATGGGCGGTCACGATCTCGGGCGCGGGGCCTCCCTCGGTCCCCTTCCACGCGGGACCGGGCGGCTTCCTTCCACCCGCACCGCCGCAAGCACCCGGCCCTCCGCCGGGCTCCCGCCCTGCGCCTGCGGGATCGGATGGATCGGGCCTCGATCCCGAAGAGTCGGCAGGAGCGGTTCGCGCCGGCGGCCTGGTGGCCGGCCGCACGCCCCGCCAGGTGGCCCGCCAGGGGGCCGCGCTCGAGGGACTCGACCCGTCGGGGCTCCGCACGCCGGACGAGCAGAACCTCCAGACCTTCGTGCCCGAGTTTGCGGGCCAGGGCCTGAACTTCCCGGACGGGATCACCCGCGTCGTCGAGCTGGTCCAGTACTCGAACCAGTTCCAGGGCTCGCTGCACTGGGAGATCAAGGGCGCCCTGCTGAACACGCCCCCGACCGGCATCTTCGATGCCGAGGTCATCGTCGACTTCGCCAAGCGCGACGTCGGCTTCAAGTTCGAGAAATTCAACTCCCTGACCTTCGTGACCAGCGGAATGGGCGCGCCCCTGGCCGTGGCCAGGCCCTTTGCCTCCGGATCGAACGGCAACGCGGACTTCGTCCTCACGGGCCAATACATCGAGCCCTCGGGATGCGTCCCCTGCAACGTCACGTTGAACTCGCGCTTCTCCAACCGGAACAACCAGCCGGCGCGCGAGGGAGACTTCTTCATCGTGATCTCGAATGGCGGAACGGTGGCGACCTCCGGTCCCTTCAAGGGGCCGCCGACTCTCATCATGCCATGAGCCGATTGCGCCGCCGGCGCGGCTGATCGACCCTCTCCTCTCCGGAGGAGGGATCGTCGTGCGCAAGTTCCTGGTTCTGTTCGTGATCGCGATTGCGGTGCTGCTGGTGGTCCCGCCGCTCTGGTTCACCCTTTCGCCGGCCGAGTCGCCGGATCTGCCGCCGGCCGGACGCCAGGTCGAGATCGGCGGCGGTCAGCCCATCCACGTCCTGGAGCAGGGTGCCGGACCGCCGGTGGTGCTGCTTCACGGTCTGCCGGGCACCGCGTACGACTGGCAGCTGCTCTCGAAGGAGCTGGCCGACCGGGGCTTCCGCGCGATCGCCATCGATCGGGCCGGGTACGGTCACTCGGACCCGCGACCCGCCGACACGCGGCACACCGTGGAGCGGAATGCCGAGGAGCTGATCGCGACGCTCGATGCCCTGGGCCTCGACCGTGTCAGCCTGGTCGGCTGGTCCTACGGCGGCGTGGTCGCGATGTTTGCCGGCGAGGACCACCCCACCCGGTTCGACCACCTGGTGCTCGTCGGCACGGGAGGACCGGACTCCGCGGAGGCGCGCCCGCCCGAGCCGCCGGGCTTCATGCGCTTCCTGTACTCGGACCCCGTGCTCGCCTGGCGCAGCCGGGTGCCCCCGGTGGGCCGCGCCTTGATCGAAGCGATCAGTCGCACGGCCTACAGCGATCAGCCGATGCCGGCCTGGTGGCTGCCTCTCGTGCAGGCGAACTTCGCGCGCCGCGCGACGCTGCTGACCTATCGGGGCGAGATGTTCACGATCGAGGGCGAGTTCGATCCCTCGGCGATCCGCATTCCGACGCTGATCCTCCATGGCGACGACGACCGGCTCGCCCCCGTCGCGATCGCGAACTACCTGGGTGGCGTCATCCCCGAGGCGAAGCTGCAGATCGTTCCCGGCGGGAGCCACATGCTGCCGGTCGTCGAGGCGAGGGTGGTGGCCGACGCGATCGCCGCGTTCGTGCGTTAGGTCCGCGGGCCGTTCTCGATCGGCCGGGGTCGCCGCCCGAAGACGAAGAAGGTCGTCCGCAGACCGACCTGTGCGTAGAGCCAGGCCAGCGCGTGGAGCTTGGCGCCCTTCCGGTGGTTGGGGTGCTCCGCGACCAGCGCGAGATGGTGTTGCCGTCCCAGCGCCTCGAGGGCCGCCCGCGCCCGCGCCATGTGGTGCACGATCAGCAGTCCGTCGTCGGCGAGCCAGTCCTGTGAGGCCCGCTCGAAGAGCCGCGGGGTGAAGCCCGGCGCGCTCGCCCAGCGGCGCTCGACGCCCGCCAGATCGGCCTCGGAGAAGGGAGGCCCACAGAGCACGACGCCGAAGCACCGGCCGAGCTCCAGGCTCGCCGCATCGCCCTGCCGAGCCTCGAGGTTCCGGATCCCGAGGCGCTCCGCGTTGAGACGCGTGCTCCGCACGGCGGCGGGATTCACGTCGATCGCGAGCACGGAGGCACTGCGCGGCGCGGCCGCCAGACCGAGCACCCCGGAGCCGCATCCCACGTCGAGAACGTCGCGACCCGTTGGAACGTGTGGAGCGACCCGCACCTCGTTCTGGATCGGCTTGTAGACGCTCGGCTCCACGCGCAGTCGCATGCCGTCGAGCTCGATCCACGGCGAGAGCCGGTTCAACAGCGCCGCCCAGCGGTAGTAGGCCGCGATCAGCCAGCTGGGAAAGGACGGGAGGAGATCGGGGCCCGATTCCATGGCGAGAGACTAGCTTCGGACGCGGGAGCCTTCGGTACCCTCCCGGTTCATCCGGGAGGAATCCATGCGCCGTCCTTCGTTCCCGCCCCTGATCGCCCTGACGATCCTTTTGGGCACTGCGCCTGCGAGCGTGCTGGCCACTGCGCCTGCGAGCGCAGAGCCGGTGGTCGCGAGGGAGGTCGCCGAGCGGCTGGCTGCGGCGATCCGCTTCCCGACCGTGAGCCATCAGGACCCCGAGCAGTTCGATGGGGCGCCCTTCGATGCACTGCTCGACTACCTGGCAGAAACCTATCCCCGCACCCATGCACTCCAGGTCGAGCGGGTGAATCGGCACAGCCTGCTGATCGAATGGCCGGGCAGCGACGCCAGCCTGCCCCCGGCACTCTTCATGTCCCACCTCGACGTGGTGCCGGTCGAGCTTGCCGCTGCCGAGGGTTGGACCCATCCGCCCTTCGCGGGAGTGATCGCCGACGGCTTCGTCTGGGGCCGCGGGGCCCTCGACGTGAAGAACGGCGTGATCCTGTGGCTCGAGGCCGCCGAACGTCTGCTCGCATCCGGCTTCACGCCACAGCGCAGCCTGTTCTTCGCCTTCGGCCACGACGAGGAGATCGGAGGCGAGGCCGGGGCGGCGAAGATCGCCGCCCGCCTGAAGGAGAAGGGACTCCACTTCGCCTTCCTCGTCGACGAGGGCGGCTTCATCTCCGAGGATCTCGGCCTCGTGCCCGGCCGACGCGTCGCGCAGATCAACACGGCCGAGAAGACCTACTTCACGATCCAGATCACGGCGCGGGGCGAGGGCGGCCACTCCTCGACCCCGCCCCCGCACACGGCCGTCGGCAAGCTCGCCACGGCGATCCATCGGCTCGAGGCGAATCCGCTGCCCCTGCGGTTGACCCGACCCGTGCGCGACCTGCTCGAGGCGCTCGCTCCGCATGTGCCGACCGGCCGACGCCTCGCGCTCGGCAACCTCTGGCTCACGGCGCCCTTCGTGATCCGGAGCATGGCGGAGGACCCCTTCCAGGCGGCCCTCCTGCGCACGACCACAGCCGTCACGATGGTCGAGGGGGGGGTCAAGGAGAACGTCGTTCCGAAGCACGCGAGCGCGACCGTGAACTTCCGGATCCTGCCCGGCGAGACTCCGGACGACGTCCTCGACCACGTGCGACGCACCATCGCCGACCCGGAGATCGAGATCTCCCACACCGAGTGGTCGGCAGCACCCCGGCCCGGACGGGTGACCGGCCTGGGGTATGGCGTGCTGCAGGACGCGGTCGAGGCGGTCCATCCCGACGTCGTGGTCGTCCCCGGCATGCTGATGGGCGCCACCGACACCCGCCACTTCGCGGATCTCGTGGAGGACGCCTACCGGTTCATCGGCAACAGCGTCACGCGCGCCCAGGTCACCGGCTTCCACGGCACCGACGAGCGGATCGGCGTCGACTCGATGGGCGACGGCGTGCGCGTGCACGAGGAGATCCTGCGCCGCGCCGGCACGCCCTAGCCACCCCGCAGGTTCCGGCGCAGGCCGGGGCCGGTTGTGTTACAACCGACGCCATGGTCAGGGCCTACAGGATCCTGTGTGGCGTGCTCGGCGTGGCCTTCGTGGTCTTCGGCCTGGGCGCCTTCGTCTCCTTCTTCGGCTTTCACGCACCGGGCAGCGCCGGCCTCGGCGAGCCGCTGCCCGTCGGACCCAACGGCGTGTACTTCGTGGCGTTCACCGGCAGCTGTCTGGTCGGATGGGGTGGCTGCCTGCTGGGAGCTGCGCGCCGACCCGAGGCCGCGCCCTGGATCGCCACGGCCACGGCCACCGGCCTGGTCCTGAACGCCGTGTACCGGATCTTCGTCTGGATTCTGGGCGACTATCACGCTCTCGGGAACCTGCCGCGCGTCGAGGCGGGGCTGTTCCTGCTGCTGGCCCTGGCCCTGCTCTGGCTCCGACCCCCTGCCAGCGCAGCGAAGGCGTCCTAGGCTTTCGCGATGCTTCGCTGGGTCGCCACCGCCTTCATCGGCGCACTGCTCGTGCTGACTCTGGTGCTGCCCGGCACGAGCCTCGGCCGGCGCGGTACCGAGAGCGCCACGCGCATGGAGACGGCGGGAGAGTCGAGCTTCGTGGGTCGGCCCTTCCCGCCGCTGGCCTTGCGCACGCCGGAGGGCGAAGCCATCCCGTGGGAGACCCTGCAGGGCCACCGCGTGCTCATCACCCTGGAACGGAGCGTGGACTGGTGACCCTACACCAAGGCGCGGCTCGTGGAGCTGCGGCGGACCTTCGAGGAGGTGCCCGACCTGAAGCTGGTCTACGTCCTCCCGGACAACCAGTGGAACGAGAAGTCGACCCTCTTCGTCGAGAGCAACCGCATGCGCAATCGCATCCTGTTCGCGGTGGATCCGGGAAGCACAGCCGTGGATCTGCTGGGCCTCCGGCGCGAGAACCCGGAGCCGATCGAGGAGGGCGTGCCGCATCCCGCTACCTTCCTGATCGACCGCGACGGCATCGTGCGCTTTGCGGACGTGCGCGAGGACTTCCACATCTGGATCGACTCGGGCTTCGTGCGGGAGGCGCTCGCCGCCATCCCCTGACTGCGATCTGCGCCGTCGCCCTCGCGGCGGCCTGTCTGGCGGCGCCGGCCCTCTCGGAGGAGAGCCGGCGCTTCTCGTTCCGGTACGCGGCCGAGATCGGGCCGATCGAGAAGGGCGCCGGTCCCGTCCACGTCTTCGTGCCCCTGCCGCGGGTCAGCGAGGAGCAGACCGTCGTCGAGCTGGGTGTGCGGGCCTCGATCCCGGGGGTCGTCGAGCAGGAGACGACCTACGGCAACCGCTTCTGGCACGGGCAGCTGGCCGCGTCGACGGGTGAGCCCGTCCGCGTCCAGATCGACGCCACGATCGAGCGCCGCGCCCACCGGGTCGCGCCGGCGGCGGGGCCCTGGCCCGACGGGGCCGAGCGTGAGACCCACCGTCGTTTCCTCGAGGCCAACCAGCACGTGGCAGTCGGCCACGAGGTGCTCGATCCGATCCTGGCCGAGATCCGGGCGGCGCGTGCCAGCGACGGACCGAGCGACACCGCGCGCGCGATCTACGACTGGGTCGTCGACCACGTCGAGTACAAGAAGGTCGGCACCGGGTGGGGCAACGGTGACACCTTCTGGGCCTGCAGCGAACGCTACGGCAACTGCACCGACTTCCACGCGCTGTTCACGTCGCTTGCGCGTACCGAGGGCATCCCGGCGCGCTTCGAGATCGGCTTCCCCGTCCCGGAGGATCGCGAGCACGGTGACATCGGCGGCTATCACTGCTGGGTGCAGTTCTACCTGCCCGGCAGCGGCTGGATCCCGGTCGATGCATCCGAGGCCTTCAAGCACCCCGAGCGGCGCGAGCAGCTGTACGGCGGCCAGCCCGCCGATCGCATCCACCTGACGACCGGCCGCGACCTGCAGCTCGGGCCCGATCACCGGGACGAGCCGCTCAACTACTTCGTCTACCCCTACGTCGAGGTCGGCGGCCGGGCGTGGGAGGGCCCGATCGAGAAGGCCTTCCGCTTTGCGGCGAGCCAGGACCCGCTCACGACGCCCGTCGGTGGCGAGTAGCCGGGCTCAGGCGAAGAGCGCCTCGCATCCGGTCCCGGCCAGGATCGCGTCCACGGCCTGACGGTCGGCCGGGGCCAGCCCGGCGTGGTGCTCACGCAGCCAGCCCAGGCACTTGCGCTGATAGGGGAAGGGCTTCTGCACCCACTCGCGGCCATCGATCTCGCAGCGGACCTGGTCGGCGCCGGCCTCCAGAGCCCGAGCGTTGGCGAGCAGGAAGGGCGGGTAGACCCGGCCGACCTCCTCGAGAAGAGCGCGCAGCGTCGCGGGGATCGCCTCCCGGGCGGTCCAGTCGTCGTCGCCCACCTCGAGCCCCGACAGGTCCTCGACGATCTCGGTCCACGCGTACACCCGCGCGGACGAGTCGATCGCCACCGCGGCCGAGGTGGGATCGAAGAGCACGAGCTGCGTGAGCTGCCCGAACAGGCCGAAGTCGCTCGACGCGGGCCTTCGACCCAGCAGGTAGGGCTGGGTCGTGAGGTGGGCGTCGAGGAGCGTCAGCAGTCGTTCGTAGCTGGCCTCGATGACCGGGGCCGTCGTCTGGTTCGAGCCGACCACCCACAGGCGCTCGACCTGACGCTCGCTGATCACCTTCCGCATCTGCTCGTGCTGGGCCGCGGGCAAGTCGATCTGCGCCCAGAGCGGCAGCACCCTGCCGGCCTTCTCGACGTCCGGCGCGAAGGCCCAGCGGTAGTGGAACATCATCTTCGTGACCCACTCGTCCGCGTAGTCCTCGAGCAGCGCGTCGAGGAACGCCATCGCGGGATCCGGCGGGATCACGGTACGCCCCTCGTAGCGGCCCTCGAGCTCCCGGATCAGCGGAGTCGAATCGACGGCCGCCCTCTTCTCCTCGGGAAACACGAGGATCGGCATGATCTGCACCGGGATCGGCGGCAGGTTCTGCCGCTGCTGTCCGTTGGTGATGCACCAGCGATGGGGAATGCGGCGGTAGCGCAGGACGGCGAGCAGCTTGCGGCTGTAGGGCGAGCCAGGGGCGCCATGGATCTCGAGCGGCGAGTCGGACATTGGACCTCCTTGGGCCCTCATATAGTGACACGCGTAGTGTCACGAATCAACCGACTCAGGGGTGCTGGCGAAGGCTCGCCAGGCACAGGCGCAAGAAGGTCTCCGGCTTCATGAAGCCACCTCCCCAGCGGGCGTCGAGATCTGCGGTGGGCGTGGCGGCCAGGATCTCCTCGTCGCTGTGCCCCGCGCCGATGGCCTCCTGCAGGCGGTCGCGGACCAGGGCGAGCATGTCCCGATAGCCGCTCAGCTCCGCGCGATTCGACAGGGCTCCGTGGCCCGGAATGATGCGCGTCTCGTCGCCGGCGAGCGCCAGGGCCGCGTCGACCCCTGCGATCATGCCGATCAGGCTTCCGCCGCTGTCGACGTCGATGAAGGGGTAGAAACCGTTGAAGTAGACGTCGCCGAGGTGCAGCACATCCCTGCCGGCGAAGTGCAGGATCGCGTCGCCGTCGGTGTGGGCGGCGGCCGCGTGGCGCGCGTGCACGTGGATTCCGTTCAGGTGGAAGCTCAGCTCCTCGCTGAAGGTGATGACGGGCAACGCGACCTTCGGCGAGGCGGGAACCTCCCGCCCGCGGGCCTTCATCACCTGCCGGACGCTCATCCGCTCGCGCACGTTCTCGTGCGCGACGATCACCGCACCCGCCTTGCCGAGGTTCTCGTTGCCGCCGGTGTGATCCCCGTGCCAGTGGGTGTTGATCACGTAGCGCACCGGCCCCGCGCCCAGCGCTGCGATCGCCGCCTGGATCTTCTCCGTGAGCGGAGCGAACTGGTCATCGACGAGGA
>JAJDAR010000024.1 GCA_029261775.1 Deltaproteobacteria bacterium
CGGCCGAGGTTCGGGCCGATCCCGCCGGTCTGGAAGAAGGCGTACTGGATCGCCTCCAGGCGCCGCCTCGGATCCTTCGGCAGGATGCGGCCGTCGCCGTCGTAGGTCTCGCCGAGATGCAGGAGGATCGCGCCGGACTCCCAGATCGCGAGCCCGTCGTCCTCGAGCACCGGAATCTTGTGGTTCGGATTGAGGGCGAGGAACCAGTCCTGCTTCTGCTCCTCCTCCGCAAGGGAGACGGCCTTCACCTCGTAGTCGAGACCCAGCTCCTCGAGAGCGATGGAGATCTTGCGACCGTTGGGCGTGCCGGCGGTGTAGAGACGGATCATGGGGTTCCTCCAGGCGCGGCCGCATGGTAGGGCATGCGCTGGCTGTCGTGCCGTCGCAAGGGGGTCCGACGCCGCGCCGGGAGCCGCCAGGGGAACCGGGCCGGCGTGGTAGGGTTCCGCGCTGGAGGGAGCACGATGAAGAAGCTGCTGCTCGGACTCGTCGGTGTCGCGCTGCTGGCCTTCCTGCTCGTGTGGATGGCCGGCCGCGGGGTGTTCGGCGACCCCGAGGACGTCGGTCGGGTCCACGAGCAGCGCCGCCCGCGGGCGAGCGTGCGGGCAGAGGGCCAGGCGAACCGGTCGGCGGCGACCGCGATCGGGGCCGCGAGCTCCAAGCAGATCCTGTTCGGCGATCTGCACGTGCACACCACCTTCTCGTTCGACGCGTTCATGTTCTCCCTGCCGCTGCTGCAGGGGGAAGGGGCGCATCCCCCGGCCGATGCCTGCGACTTCGCACGGCACTGCTCGGCCCTCGACTTCTGGTCCATCAACGACCACGCCTTCAGCATCTCCCCGGACGAGTGGCGACAGACCGTGAACAGCATCCGGCAGTGCAATGCCGTCGGCGGCAGCGGCCCCGACCCCGATACAGTCGCATTCCTCGGCTGGGAGTGGACGCAGGTCGGCACCACACCCGACGACCACTACGGCCACAAGAACGTCGTGCTCGCCCACACCGACGAGGCGAGGATTCCGGCCAGGCCGATCGGCGCGTTGCAAGGCGGCGGCCTCGGCAATCCGCCGGTGCTGGGGCGCGGCGTGGCGGCGCTGCTGCTCGGCGGCCGGATGCACGACCTGTCGGCCATGTTCACCGAGGCCGAGAGCCGAAAGCCCTGCGCGGAGGACGTGGATACCCGCGAACTGCCGCTCGACTGCATGGAGACCGCCAGCACCCCGGCCGATCTCTTTCGCAAGCTCGACGAGTGGGGTCACGACGCCCTCGTGATCCCGCACGGGACCACGTGGGGCTTCTACACGCCGCCGGGAACGACCTGGGACAAGCAGCTGTCGGGCGACCTGCACGATCCCGAGCGACAGACCCTGCTCGAGGTGTACTCCGGTCACGGGGACTCCGAGGTTCATCGGGACTGGCGCGCCGTCGCGATCGCCGAGGACGGCAGCCTCTCGTGCCCGCCGCCCCGGGACGACTACCTGCCCTCCTGCTGGCAGGCGGGAGAGCTGATCCGCGGGCGCTGCCTCGACGCGGGGGAGAGCGCCGCGGTGTGCGAGCTGCGGGCGGAGCTGGCTCGACAGCACGCCGTCGACGCGCGGGTCGGGATCCAGGCCAGCGTCCCGGGCAGCCGTGGCGCCGACTGGCTCGACGCCGGTCAGTGCCGGGACTGCGCGGAGCCCACCTTCAACTACCGGCCCGGCGGCTCGGCCCAGTACATCGCGGCGATCGGCAACTTCGACGAAGCGGGCGAGCCGCGCCGCTTTCGCATGGGGTTCATGGGGTCGAGCGACAACCATTTCGCGCGACCCGGCACCGGCTACAAGGAGGTGCACCGGCGCGGGTTCACCGAGAGCCTGGGGACGCCCGGCGGCGCCCAGGATGCGCCCCTGATCGGCTCCCTGATCGGCGCGCAGAGCGAGGAGCCGGTAGCGCACTCACGGGCCGTGAGCGTCGGTGCGCCCGGGTTCAACCTGTTCGAGACCGAGCGCCAGGCCTCCTTCCTGCTGACCGGCGGTCTGGTCGCCGCCCACGCCGAGGGACGGGATCGGGGGTCGATCTGGGACGCCCTGAAGCGCAAGGAGGTCTACGGCACCAGTGGCCCGCGGATCCTGCTCTGGTTCGACCTGCTGAATCCCCCGGGCTCGCGGGGTCGGTCCCGGCCGATGGGAGCCGAGGTCACGATGGCGCAGACACCCATCTTCCAGGTCCGCGCGGTCGGCTCCTTCGAGCAGCGGCCCGGCTGTCCGGACGCGACCCAGCACACCCTGGGCAGGCATCGGCTCGAGCAGCTGTGCAAGGGCGAGTGCTACCACCCCTCCGAGACCCGGCGTCTGATCACCCGGATCGAGGTCGTCCGGATCCGGCCGCAGGTGACTCCCGGCGAGGACGTCACGTCGCTCATCGACGACCCGTGGCGTCGCTTCGCGTGCGAGCCCGATCCGTCCGGGTGTGCCGTGACCTTCTCGGATCCTGAGTTCGCGGCGGCCGATCGCGACAGCGTCTACTACGCACGGGTCTTCGAGACCCCGAAGCCCGGCATCAACGCCGACAACGTGCGCTGCCGCCGCGACGAGACGGGAACTTGCATCGGCGTGGACCTGTGCCCGAGCGCCGACGGCAGTGACTCCGACTGCCTGGCGCCTCACGAGCCGCGGGCCTGGTCTTCGCCGATCTACGTGGACCACGAGAGGGGCTGATGTCCGGAAGCCGGTTCGTCGCGATCTTCCTGTCCCTGGTCGCGGCGGTGGTCGCAGCCGCGATGGGTCTGGTGGCCCTGGCCGGCCAGGGCTACCTGGGTCGCCATGAGCCCGCAGGCCGGATCGTGGGGCCCGCGCGAAGCCCCGCGCAGGTCCAGGCCAGCCGGAGAGCGCAGAGCGAGGCCAGCGATCGCGTGGGCGTGCCGCGTCCCAAGCAGATCCTGTTCGGCGACTTCCACGTGCACACGACCTTCTCCTTCGATGCCTTCGTCCTCTCTCTGCCCGGGATGATCGGCGAAGGCGCGCATCCCCCCGCCGACGCCTGCGACTTCGCGCGCCACTGCTCGGCCCTGGACTTCTTCTCCGTGACCGATCACGCCGAGGGAATGACCCCGCTGCACTGGCGCGAGACCCTCGATGCGCTGCGCAGCTGCCGCGACGTGGCGGGCACGACCGGGGATCCGGATCTGGTCCCGTTCGCGGGCTGGGAGTGGACGCAGGCCGGATCCACGCCGGACGAGCACTTCGGCCACAAGAACGTGGTCCTGGCCGGCCTCGAGCCCGAGGAGGTACCGGCCCGACCGATCGCCGCCACGGGCCCCGACCTCGTCGGTCTGCCCGGGCCCCTGGCCCGCGGCCTGCTGGGCTTTCGCAGCAGGCACCCGCGCTTCCACGATTTCTCGACCTTCGTGGCGGAGCGCGCCGAGCTCGCGCGCTGCGCTGACGACGTCGACGCGCGCGAGCTGCCCAGCGACTGCAGCGAGGTCGCCGAGACCCCCGCCGATCTCTTCCGCAAGCTCGACGAGTGGGATCTCCCGGCGATCGTGATCCCTCACGGAACGACCTGGGGCGCCAGCACGCCGCCCGGTGCGACCCTGGATCGGCAGCTCCTGGGATCGATGCACGACCCCGGACGCCAGAGCCTGTTTGAGATCAGCTCGGGGCTCGGCGACGGCGAGGTCCACCGCTCGTTTCGGGCGCTGATGTGGGACGAGAACGACGAACCGAGCTGTCCGGCGCCGACCGCCGACCACCTGCCGACCTGCTGGCGCGCCGGCGAGATCGTGCGCGAGCGCTGCCTCCGGGAGGCGCTGCCGGCCCCGGAGTGCGAGGAGCGCGCACGGACGACCCGGGCGCACGCCGCCGCGGCCGGCTCGCGCTCCACCCAGGTGATCGACGGAGCCTCGGCTGCGGACTGGCTCGACGCCGGCCAATGTCGCGACTGTGACCAACCGACCTTCGACTATCGTCCCGGGGGCTCGGCGCAGGCGCTGCTGGCGCTCGGCGGCTTCGACGCGGGTGGCGAGGCGCCGCGTCGCTTTCGCGTGGGCTTCATCGCCTCGAGCGGCAATCACAGCGCGCGGCCCGGAACCGGTTACAAGGAGCGGGCTCGAGTGGGCATGACCGACTCGGTGCTGCCCGACGGCCGGCCTGGCAGCCGCATCTTCCTGCCCGCCGATGATGCGGAGCCGGGCGCGGCGTCGCGAGGGGTCGAGCCCGGCCCGGCCGACGGCCCGGCCTCCCTCGGCAGCGAGCGTCAGGCCTCGTTCTTCCAGACCGGCGGGCTCGTGGCGGTGCACGCCGCCGGCCGGAGCCGCGAGGACATCTGGGAGGCGGTCCAGCGCCGGGAGGTCTACGCGACGAGCGGGCCGCGCATCCTGTTGTGGTTCGACCTGCTGAACGCCCCAGGTCGGAACGGCCGCGGCCTGCCGATGGGCAGCGAGGTCGCGATGGCGCGCAATCCCATCTTCCAGGTGCGCGCCGTCGGCTCCTTCGAGCAGCGGGACGGTTGCCCCGAAGACGCCTACCGCGCCCTCGGTCCCGATCGCGTCGCCCGGCTCTGCCACGGCGAGTGCCACCACCCCGGCGAGACCCGTCGCCTGATCACCCGCATCGAGGTCGTGCGCATCCGGCCCCAGATCACGCCCGACGAGGATCTGAAGAGCCTCATCGACGATCCGTGGAAGACCTTCTCGTGCGCCCCGGACCTCGCGGGTTGCGCGGTCACCTTCGAGGACACCGAGTTCCTGTCGGGAGGTCGGGAGAGCGTCTACTACGTGCGCGCCTACGAGTCGTCGACGCTCGGCATCAATGCCGGCCGGCTGCGCTGCACGTGGGACGACGAGGGCCGTTGTGTGGCCGTCCACCCCTGTGGCCAGGCCGGTCGGGCAGACGATTGCCTCGACACCGTCGAGCCGCGGGCCTGGTCATCGC
The DNA here is from genome assembly GCA_029261775.1 of Deltaproteobacteria bacterium. Lineage (GTDB taxonomy): Bacteria > Myxococcota_A > UBA9160 > UBA9160 > UBA6930. The sequence goes on from JAJDAR010000024.1 coordinate 4,911, forward strand.
CGCTCTACCTCGACTTTGCGGGCCGTCGCCCGGCCGCCGGTACTCCAGGGCTCGCCGCACGAACTGGCCCCTGACCCGCTGCCACGGCGCGGGTGTGGTAGAACAAGGTCCCCACGGAGGAACCCATGGACATCGGTGCCTGGCTCACGAACACGACCCCGGGACTGATCGACCTCGGCCTGTTCATCGCTCGCGCCTTCCTCGGCGTCTGCTTCGTCGTGCACGGTCTCGGAAAGCTCGGCGTCGTCGGCACCGGCAATCTCGAGGGCTTTGCGGACTGGCTGAAGAGCCTCGGGATGCCGGCGCCCGCCTTCCAGGCGCGCATGGCGATGGCGACCGAGATCGCCGGCGGCCTGGCCCTGACCACCGGCTTCCTGATGCGCCCGGCCTGCCTGATGCTCATCTTCACGATGGCCGTCGCCGGGCTGGTCGGGCACAAGGGCTCGGGATACCTGATCACGAACGATCCTCCGGGCGCCGAGTACACGATCAACCTGGCCGCGCTCTGCTTCGTCCTCTTCCTGACCGGCCCCGGCGCGATCTCCGCCGACGCCGCGCTCTTCTAGGTCGGCCGTCATGGGAAGGCTCGAAGGCAAGGTCGCGATCGTCACCGGGGCCGCCCGGGGCACGGGCGCCATCACGGCGCGTCTCTTCGTCGAGGAGGGAGCGCGGGTCGTGGTGGCCGACGTGCAGGAAGAGCTCGGACGCGAGACCGCCAAGGCGCTCGGTGACGCGGCGCGCTTCGAACGCCTCGACGTCGGACGCGAAGAAGACTGGAGCCGGGTCGTCGACGCGGCGACCGGCCACTTCGGCGGCCTCGACGTGCTCGTCAACAACGCGGGCATCCTGCTGCTGGCGGCGATCGAGGAGACGAGCCTCGAGGACTACCAGCGGATCATCCGCGTGAACCAGATCGGTCCCTTCCTCGGCATTCGCGCGGTCACGCCGGTGCTGCGCGAGCGCGGCGGGGGCTCGATCGTCAACGTCTCGTCGATCGACGGTGTCATGGCGAAGAACGGCGAGAGCGCCTACGCCTCGAGCAAGTGGGCGATGCGCGGTCTGACCCGTGTGGCCGCGCTCGAGCTCGGCAAGTGGGGGATCCGGGTCAACGTGGTGTGCCCGGAGCAGGGCAGCACCGACATGACGGCACCCTACGTGCCCGCCGGCGTCGATCCCGGCTTCGCCCAGTCCTTCACCCATCCGAACCTCCCCTACCAGAAGGATCGGACGGTCGAGGAGCGCATCGAGGACATCGCCCGGATGATCCTGTTCCTGGCGTCGGATGACAGCCGCTCGTGCACCGGAGCGGACTACCTGGTCGACAGCGGCAACACCGCCGGGCGTCGCATCAAGGGAACGCCGGGCGCCTAGCGCCCACGCCGATGCCCCAACGACCCTCGATCCGGCAGCTCGAGTACGCCGTGGCCGTCGCCGAGACGCTGCACTTCGGCCGGGCTGCCCGGCAGTGTGCGGTCACCCAGCCCGCGCTCTCCGCGCAGATCCAGCAGCTCGAGGAGCTGCTCGGCGTGCAGATCTTCGAGCGCAGTCGGCGGCGGGTGCTGGTGACGCCCGAGGGCGCGCGCATCCTGGAGAAGGCACGCGAGGCGCTCGGCACCCTCGACGAGCTGCTGTCGCGGGCCCACGACGCGGGGGAGCCGCTGGCCGGGCCCCTGCGGATGGGCGTGATCCCGACCGTGGCGCCCTACCTGCTGCCTCCGCTGCTGCCTTTGGTGCGCAAGCTGCATCCGGCCCTGGAGCTGATCCTGCGCGAGGAGCAGACGGCCCGTCTGGTCGAGCATCTGGAGGCCGGCCGTCTGGACCTGGTCTTCGTGGCGCTGCCGGTGGACGAGGCGGACCTGGTCGAGCTGCCGCTGCTCGACGAGCCGTTCTGGTTCGTGGCTCCGCAGGGGCACCGCCTGCTGGCGCCGAAGCCCGCGACGCTGCCGGAGAGCGCATTGCTCGGAGAGGAGGTGCTGCTGCTCGAGGACGGGCATTGCCTGCGTGCGCAGGCCCTGTCGGTCTGTCAGCGGGCCGGCGCGCGCGTGCCAGGACGCATCCAGGCGACCAGCCTGAGCACGCTCGTGCAAATGGTGGCGAACGGCCTCGGCGTGACGCTGCTTCCCGAGCGATCCCTCCAGGTCGAAGTGCGCCCTGGGCAGGGTCTCGGAGCCAAGCGATTCCGGTCGCCCGTACCCCAGCGCACGCTCGGTCTCGCCTGGCGGCGGGGAGCCGCGCGCGAGGCCGACTTCCGGCTGCTGGGCGAGTCCCTTCAGCGAGCCCTCGAGCGCACGCCGGTCAAGCGACCGGCTCCGAAGCGCTGAGCGCCCTCCAGTCAAGCGACCGGGTCCGAAGCGCTGAGCGCCGTCCGGTCATCCTTCGTACCTGTGGGTTGGTGCCGCTCCGCGAACTTCGGTACCTCCCTCTGGTGACCGCCGGAACGCTCGCCCTCGCGCTGGCCCTGCTGGTGAGCTGCGCGGCCGGAGATGGAGCGGAGCCCGTTCGGCCGGCGGACGAGCCCTCGGTGCGCGGCACCCTCCACCTGGTCGGCTACGCGAGCACCGCGCCGGAAGGCGCCGCTCGATCCCCGCAGGTCCTTCGCCACACCTGGGTGCGCGACTCGAGCTATGCGGCGATGGAGGACATCGATCTCCGCGGGTTTCTCGACGGTCGCTTCATCTACGGCTGGAACCAGCCCGGGCAGATCCACACGCGACTCGGTCGCCGCGACAGCAGCGCCCGCTACGGAGAGACCGAGCTCTACCGCACCCTGCACCGCTGGGAGGGTCTGACCCTGCCTCGAGCGGCCTCGGTGCGAGCCGCGCGGCTCGAGGTCGACATCGAGGACGGCCCCCGGAGGCCGCTGCGCGTACTGGTCTATGCGGTGCATCGCGACTTCGAGCCGGGTCAGGGCGGGACGCGACGCGACAACACCTCGCCGCCGCGCCCCGGCGAAGTCTGGTGGGGTGCAGCCCGGCACGAGCAGGAGCCCTGGGGCCTGCCGGGCGTCGGTTTCGCCTCCTCCGATCACCCCGACGCGGATACGCCGCTGATGGCGTTGGCGGAGACGGGCTGGGAGCCGAAGCAGCCGACCCTCGTCTTCGAGAGCCCGGCTCTCGCGGCGTACGCGCAAGCCCAGGTGCGCGCCGCCGCGCCCCTCCGACTGCTGTTGAAGCTCGCCGACGGCCTCGAGGATACGCCCGGCACCGTGCTGTACCTGTACACCGGCAATCACGGCGAGCTCCGCAATCCGGCGCGTCGGCCCCGCCTGCAGCTCGACTGGTCGGCACCGGGCGAGGCCCTGCACCGGTCCCTTCCGCTCCACCTGGAGAACGGCCGCTCCTTCGTCTCCCCGCGGATTCCGCTCGGGACGACCGGGCAGCTGGCCCTCGGCTTCGAGCCGAGCGAGGACACGGCGGGGCCGCCAGCCCGCCCGACGCTGCAGGTGCGGGGAGGTCGCGGTGAGGAGGTCTCGCCGTGGCTCGCAGCCGAGCGTCCGCTGCCTCGGCCCGCGGGCTGGGAGTGGGTGCAGCTGCGGGTGATCGCGGCCCGCGAGCCGGTCGAGCTCGGCCAGCCCTTCGAGACGCGGCTCCGGGACACCTGGATCCGCGCGGGGACGCCCGAGACCCGCCGGGTCGAGTTCGAATGGGTGACACCCCAGGGTGTCACCGAGAGCGGGCTGGCCGAGTACCAGGGCGACTACACGTGGAGCTTCCGGACCGTCCCGACCGAGCTCGGGCGCTACCGGTACCGCTTCCGGCAGGACTTCCTGAAGCATCCCTACGAGGGTGCGGAGGGGGTGTTCGACGTGGTCCTGCTCGACCGCGAGAACGCCCGGCGCCAGCTTCGCGCGTTGGCCGATCGCCTCCGGAGCTCGCCTCCCGACGGAGACGGCCATCCCCTGCCGGCCGAAGCGCCTGGCTTCTGGCGCCTGGAGCGCGCCGCTCTGCGCCTCGAGACTCCGGAGAGCCTCGCCACGGAGAGCGGGCGTGAGCTCTTCGCCCTGCTGACCGAGGTGCGCGTGCTGCTCGGCGGTCGCGAAGTGCCCCGCGAGCTGAAGCTCACGCCGATGAAGCGCGAGTTCTGAGCGCAGCGCCCGCTGCATGGGCGCCAGCGGCTCGCGGGTCGAACGGGCGCTCAGGGTGCGGCGGACCGGATCACCGCGTCGAGCTCGGCCAGGGCCTTGCTGGGATCGGCCTCGACCAGCACGCCGCGCATGCCGAGCCGCTCGGCGGCCTCGAGGTTGCTCGCGAAATCGTCGAGGAAGAGCGTCTCCTCCGGCGCAATGCCGTCCAGGCCTCGCAACGCGAGCTCGAAGATGCGCGGGTCCGGCTTGCGCACGCCGACCTCGCTGGAATCGATCACGACCTCGAAGAGCTCGTCCACCGGCATCAGCGATCGCCAGCCCTCGCGGAACTCCCTGGCGTTGTTGGTGACGAGCCCGGTGCGGATGCCGGCGCCGAGCAGGCCTCGCACGCGCTCGACCAGCGGCTCGCGGGCGCCCCCGCCGCCGATCACGGCGAAGAGCTGGTACGGGTCGGCCTCGACCCCCCGCGAGGCGCCCAGCGCCAGGATCTCGTCGCGGGCGGCCGCCAGCGCGATCTCTCCGCGTTCGAGGCGATGCCAGGGATGGTCGGTGTCCTCGTGGTACGGACCGAAGACCACCTCCATCAGCACCTGGGGGTCGGCGCCCAGGCGCTCTCCGAGCACGTCGAGGGCACCGAACGGCGATTCGGTGAAGACGCCTCCGAAGTCGAAGAGCACCGCGCGGATCTGAGTCACGAGTTCCTCCCTTGGAGTCACGAGTTCCGCCCTCGGGATGGGCGGCAGGGCCGCCGGTTCAGCCCCGAGGTCTGCAGTCGGCGAGCTCGGCCATCAGATCGAGCGCCTCGTCCTGCTCGGTGTGCAGGGTGAGGCCGTCGACACCGAGCTCCTGCCAGGCCCCGAAGCGCTCGGCGATGCGCGCGCGCGGTCCGATCAGCGCGCCCTGGTCCACGTACTCATCGGGCACGGCCTCGAAGGCCTCCGCCTTGCGTCCGGAGAGGAACAGCTCCTGGATGCGTTCGGCGGCCTCGGGGTAGCCGCGCCGGATCATCATCTCCTTGTGGAAGTTCTTCGACTTGGCTCCCATGCCGCCGACGTACAGACCGACGAAGGGCTTGAGCGTCTGCAGCGCGCCCTTCACGTCCTCCGTGACGATGACCTGGCAGCCGGCCTGGATCTTCAGGTCTCGCCAGCTGCGACCGGCGCGCGCGAGGCCCTCCTCGATCCACGGCCGGTAGACGTCACAGGTCTCCGGCCCGTAGCCCATGGGCAGCCAGCCGTCGGCGAGCTCCGCGGTGAGCTTGACGTTCGCCTCCTGTCCGGTGCCGAGGTAGATCGGCAGGTCGGGGTTCGTGTGCAGCACGGACTTGAGCGGCTTGCCGAGGCCGCTCGAGCCCGGTCCGCGGTAGGGCAGGGCGATCTCCGGGCCGTCGTGTTCGACCGGCCCCTCGCGGCGCAGCACCTTGCGCAGGATCGTGACGTAGTCGCGCAGCCGCGCATTGGGTCGTCCCCAGGGCTGGCCGTACCAGCCCTCGACGATCTGCGGGCCCGACAGGCCGAGCCCCAGGATCGCCCGGCCCCCGCCCGCCAGCTGATCCACCGTCGCCATCGCCAGGGCCGTGGCGGCCGGGGTGCGGGCCGCCGCCTGGATCACCGCGGTGCCCAGCCGGATGTGCTCGGTGTGCGCCGCCAGGAAGGCGAGCGGCGTGATCGCGTCCTGGCCGTAGATCTCGGCCGTCCAGACCGAGTCGAAGCCGAGGCGCTCCGCGCGCTGGACCCGTTCGACCGGAACCTGGACCGTCGGGTGCGCCCAGGGGAGGGCAAGACCGAGCTTCATGATCGCGAGTCTCTTGCGGACGTCATTGCGGCAGCTCGTCGGGCAGCTCCGGGGACCAGGCCGCGCCGTTGATGTGGGAGCCACCGTCGACGAAGAGCGTGTTGCCGGTGACGTAGCGGCAGTCGTCGGAGGCCAGGAAGAGCGCGGCCCCGCCGACGTCCTCCTCTGGGTCGCCCATCCGACCCATCGGATGCGCGGCGAGGAGCTCGGCCTCCATCGCTGGGTTGGCCTTCATCGTCGCGACGTAGGCCTCGGTGGCAGCCGCCGGACAGATCACGTTGCAGACGATGCCGTGGCGCGCCCATTCGCGGGCGGCAGTCCGGGTGAGGGCGCGCACGGCCTCCTTCGCGGCGTTGTAGTGCACGGTGTACATGTGGGCGTTCACGCCGTTCAGCGAGCAGAAGTTGATGATGCGACCCCAGCCCCTGGCTTTCATGCCTGGGAAGACCGCCTGCATCGACCAGAAGTTGGACAGGAAACCGACCCGCAGCGCCCGCTCCAGCTCTTCGGTGGTCTTCCACTCGACGCGACCCATGGGGGCACCGCTCCAGGCGTTGTTGACCAGCACGTCGACCGACCCGAAGCGCTCGATCGCGGCGGCGACCGCATCGTCCACCTGCTCCTTCACGCCGACGTCGGTCTTCACGAACAGGGCCTCGGCGCCGAGCCGCTCGACCTCCTTGGCGGCGTCGGCGCCCGTCTCCTCGTTCCACTCGGCCAGGACGAGGCGTGCGCTCTCGCGCGCGAAGCGCCGTGCGAGACCGCGCCCGATGCCCTGGCCGGCTCCCGTGATCAGCACGGCCCTGCCGGCCAGTCTGCCTTCTGCCATCCGTCACTCCGAGCGGGGCCCGTTGACGGCCCCGCGGTTCGAGCAGAGAATCCTACCCCACCCGTCCGGGACGCTGCGGTGCCGGCAGACGAGGAGGCTCTCGTGAAGTTCGGCGCCGTCCTTCCCACGTGCGAGATCGGCAACGATCCGATCGCGATTCGCGACTTCGCCCAGACCGCCGAGGAGCTGGGCTACGCGCACCTGCTGATCTACGACCACGTGCTCGGCGCGGAGCATGCCGGCCGGGAGCCGGCACTGCTCGGGCCCTATACCGAGAGCGACCCCTTCCACGAACCGATGGTGCTGTACGGCTACCTCGCGGCCGTCACCCGCCGCATCGAGCTCGCGACCGGGGTGATCATCCTCCCGCAACGCCAGACGGCACTGGTCGCGAAGCAGGCCGCGGAGATCCAGCTGCTCAGTCAGGGGCGATTCCGGCTCGGTGTCGGCACGGGCTGGAACCACGTCGAGTACGAGTCGCTGGGGGTGCCCTTCGCCCGCCGTGGCGACCGGCTCGAGGCGCAGGTGGAGCTGCTCCGTCGCCTCTGGAACGAGCCGGTCATCGACCACACCGATCCCTACCACCGCATCGACCGCGCGGGCCTGCTGCCCCGGCCCGACACGCCGATCCCGATCTGGTTCGGCGGGATGACGCCGCGACCCGTCGCGCGGGCGGCGCGGATCGGAGATGGCTTCATCTTCGGCAGCACGGCCGGCTTCATGCGCAAGCTCGCGCGCCAGCTGCAGGACGATCTCGCGGAGCAGGGACGATCGGGCGCGGACTTCGGAGTCGAGGCCGTGATCAACTTCGCCGCCGGGCCTTCCGCCTGGCGGGAGGCCCTCGCCGCCTGGCAGCCCCTCGGCCTGACCCGCTTGTCGATGCGCGCGATGAGCACGGGGACCGCCCGGATGGGCGAACCGGACCCCGGCTTCACGACCCCCGCGGAGCACATCGCGGCGCTCGAGCGATTCATCGTCGAGATGAAGTAGAGCGACAGGGGGAGCCCACGGGTGGGCTGGTTCACCCACTCCGCCCCGTGATCCGCCTCGGGCATCCTCAGGCAGCCAGCGCGGGTCTCCGATGAGGAACGGGCGGACGCCTCGGCGCTGCGGACGGAGGGCGATCCATGTCCAACGACGGCTTCGAACGACCGGCTCCCATCGATCCCGGCCCCGGCCGGAGCGGAGGCGGGGGCTTTCGTGTGGTCGGCATCGTCCTGGTCGTGCTCGGCCTCGGCATGGTCCTGGTCTGCGCGGGTGGTGTCTACTGGGTCTCCCAGAACGAGGCCGTGATGGAAGGCCTGCAGTCGATCGCCGACTCCCAGAACGCCCCGGGCACCGAGGAGCTGCGTGCGGCCGGCTGCGACCAGGCGATGGTGCTCGATCCCACCGTCTTCCTGCGCATGGCCGCCGGCTTCTCCGACGAGTTCGACGAGCTCCAGCAGGCCAACGTCGCCGACGAGATGCCCTCGACGATCGTGATCTGCAACGCGACCGGAAGCGGTGCACCGAGCTGCCCGGACGTCGCCCGCGTGTACGTCGAGTCGGTCGGCTCCGCCGAAGGACCCTTCATGGTGCAGGTGGCCAGCGGCGGGTCCGACCCCTGTCAGGAGGTCTACGCCGCGGACGGCGAGGGGCTCGGGGATCTGGAGAGCTGGGCCCGGTCCCGCGCCGACGAGGACGAGGGCGAAGACGACCCGTTCTAGCGCGCGCCCACGAGCCCGCGCGACTCAGCCGGCCTTGCCCCCGAACAGGTGCTTGCGTCCCTGCTCGTCGGGCGCGCCGGTCAGCTGCTTGCGCCCCTCCTTGCCGAGGTCGAAGCCGCGCCGCAGAGCCGGGCGCTCCTTGAGGGCGTCGTACCAGCGGCGCAGGTTCGGGAACTCGCCGGCGAGGTCGATCTCCTGGCGCTTCCAGGTCACGACCCACGGCCAGCAGGCCATGTCGGCGATCGAGTAGTCGCCGGCCAGGTGCTCGCGCGTCGCGAGCTGCTTGTCCATCACACCGTAGAGGCGCAGGGCCTCCTGGTGGTAGCGCTCGATCGCGTAGGGGATCTTCTGCTCGGCATAGAGATGGAAGTGGCCGTGCTGCCCGAGCATCGGGCCGAGCCCGCCGACCTGCCAGAAGAGCCACTGCAGGACGTCGGCGCGGGCGCGCGGCTCCGCCGGGAGGAACCGGCCACTCTTCTCGGCCAGGTACACGAGGATCGCGCCCGACTCGAAGATCGGCAGAGGAGGCCCGCCCCCCATCGGCTCCCGATCGACGATGGCGGGCATGCGGTTGTTCGGGCTGATCTCGAGGAAGGCCGGCTCGAACTGCTCACCCCGCCCGATGTTCACCCATCGGACCTCGTACGGGATCTCCATCTCCTCGAGGGCGATGGAGATCTTCCAGCCGTTGGGCGTCGGCCAGTAGTAGAGGTCGATCACGTCGGGCCCGCGCTCGGCTCGGACACGTCGGGTCAGGCCTGGAGCCAGGCCAGGCAGCCCGCGCGCTCCAGCACCGGGTCGAGCTCGCTCTTGTCCGGCACCGCCGCGTAGCGCTCGCGCAGCTTGGCGAGGCTGCGGGCATGGTACTTCTGCGGCTTCTGGGTCCAGGTGCCCGAGGCCAGCTCCACGCTGAACTCCTCCCGGCCCTCGGCCAGGGCCTTCGCGTTGGCGTCGCTCCACGGCAGGAACAGCGCACCGACCTGGCCGGCGAGCAGCGGCAGGAGGGTCGGCTCGAGGGCCGACCAGGGCTCGAAGGCGCCCTCGGACTTGGGAGTGAGCATCCGCTGGCACCAGGCGGCGACCTGCGGCCGCGCCTCGACCCAGCCCTTGCCGGTCGGATCGGTCCACGCGTTGTAGACCTGGCCCCAGAGCCCGAAGTCGGCGAAGGCCGGGCGCCCGCCGAACAGGTAGGGCCGGCTCGCGAGATGGGCCTCGAGCAGGTCCAGGCCGTCCTGGAAGGATTGCTCGATCTGCGGAGCCGTCTGCTCGTTGGAGCCGACGAACCAGACCCGGTTCACCATGCGGTCCTTGATGCCCCGCGCCATCTCGGCGAGTGGGTCACCGGAGGTGCCCGGAGCCATCGTGGCCGCGATCCGCTCCGCAGCCGAATCCTGATCGGCCGGCCGGGCCCAGCGCAGGTGGAACATCCACTTGTTCCCCCACTCGTCCCCGAACTCCTCGAGCAGTGCGGACACGAAGGCCGAGACCGGATCCCCCGGGTGGATCGAGGGCTCCGGAAAGCGCGCCTCGGTCTTCTCCAGGATGGGGGTCGAGTCCTGCATGCCCTCGCCTTCGGGCGTGGCGACGGTCGGGATCAGGGGAAGCTTCGAGAACTTCTGGTACTCGGCCATGTTGTCCGGGCCGCGCACGATCCACTCGTGGGGAAGGTCCTTGTATCGGAAGTAGGAGCGGACCTTGATCGAGTAGGGCGAGATCTCCGCACCCCAGATCCGATGGACCCCCGACATCAGAGCATCTCCTCCGCGACGAGCTCGATGGCCTCGGGCTGGTTCGTGCCGATCATCATCGTGTCCACGTGGCCCTTGGCGCCCGCGTCCTTCCAGGCCGCGAGGCGCTCCACGATGCGCTCCTTGGGGCCGATCAGGAACAGGTCGTCGATCAGCTCGTCGGGCACCGCCGCCACCGCTCCGCCGCGGTCGCCTCCCAGGAAGGCGTCCTGGATCTTCACGGCGGCCTCTTCGTAGCCGAGCCGCTTGCAGTAGTCGTTGTAGAAGTTCTTGTCGCGGGCACCCATCCCGCCGATGTAGAGGGCCAGGTTCATCTTGGCGGGCATGCGCGCGGCCTCGAGGTCGTCGCCGATCATCACCGTCACGCCCGGGCAGATCGCGAAGTCGGCCAGGCTCTTGCCGCCACCGGCCTTCGCCATGCCCTCCTCGACGTGGGTTCCGATCAGGTCAAAGCGCTCGGGGTTCATCCAGAGCGGGAACACGCCGTCGGCGACCTCGCCGGCACAGCGCAGACCATTGGGGCTGATCGATGCCGTGTAGATCGGGATGTTCGGGTTCCCGTGCAGGATGCTCTTCAGGGGCTTGCCGAGACCGGTGGTGCCCTCGCCGGTGACCGGGATGTCGTAGTGGACCCCGTGGTGCTCGAGCGGCGCCTCGCGCGCGAGCACCTTCCGGATGATCGAGATGTACTCCTTGGTCCGGGTCAGCGGCTTGCCATAGGGAAGCCCGTGCCAGCCCTCGACGACCTGGGGGCCCGAAGGGCCGAGGCCCAGGATGAAGCGCCCTCCCGAGAGATGGTCGAGGGTCATCGCGGTCATCGCCGCCATGGCGGGGGTGCGCGCGGGCATCTGCATGATCGAGGTGCCGGCCTTGATCTTCTCGGTGTTCGCCAGGATCCATGTGGCCGTCGTCACGGCATCGTTGCCGTAGGCCTCGGCCGTCCAGGCCGAGTCGTAGCCGAGGCTCTCGGCGCGCTTGACGAAGTCGAGGTTGACGCTGGCCTTCTTGCCGAAGCCGCCTGCGGAGATTCCGAGCTTCATGCCTTCTCCTGGTGCGCCGGGCGGGATCGCGGCATGCGGGCCCGGGCGGGCAGGCAGGGTAACGCACACCCGGCGGGTCCGGCTTGCGACGGCGGGTCCGGCCAAGGTAGAACCCACGCACGGCACCCACGCAGGAGGCAACCATGCCCAAAGGCTCGATCCCTTCAGGCGGACTGGAAGGAATGGCAGTTCTCGTCACCGGCGGAGGGACCGGGATCGGCCGCGCTTGCGCCGCGCAGCTCGCGGCCGACGGTGCCGCGGTCACGATCTGCGGCCGCACCGAGGCGAAGCTCGAGGACGCGGCGAAGCGCATCGAGGCCGTCTCGGGCCACGGCGGCAGCGTGCGCCGGGTGGTCGCAGACGTCACCCAGGAGGACGACGTGCGGCGCGCCGTCGAGACCGCGCTCGAGCCCACGGGTGCGCTGGACGGCTGCGTGGCCAACGCCGGCGGGGGTGGCGGCATGGGCCCCTATCACGTGCTCGACACCGACGAGTTCCTGCGCGTCCTGCACCTGAACGTGCTCGGCACGATGCTCTGCGTGAAGCACACGGCCCACCACATGGTCGCGGCGGGGGGCGGCTCCTTCGTCGGCATGTCCTCGATTGCGGGACACGTGCCCCACCCCTGGTTCGGCGCCTATTGCGTCGGCAAGGCGGGCATCGAGGAGATGATGCGGAACGCCGCGAACGAGTACGGCGCGAAGCAGGTTCGATTCAACTCGATCCGCCCGGGCTTCATCAGCACCGAGATCATGGAAGGCGTGCCCCGCGAGAGCGCCACCTACGAGAGCTACATCGTGAACACACCGATGGCCGACGTCGGAGAGCCCGAGGACGTGGCCCGGCTGGCGCGCTTCCTGATCGGCCCCGAGTCGCGCTGGATCACCGGCACCTCCATCAACGTGGATGGCGGTCACCACCTGCGGCGCGGCCCCGACTTCACCGCCTTCATCGAGCCGGTGCTCGGCAAAGAGGTCCTGGAAGGCAAGCTCCCGGGCTAGGCGCTGCGCCTTTCACCGAGGTCGCCCGTGGAGGGGAGGGTGAAATGAACGCGCTCGCCGAACGCGTGGTCGAGGACGGCTGGGTGATCCTCCCGGACGTGCTCTCTGCCGCAGAGGTCACGCGGCTGCGGTCGGGAGTCGCGGAGCACATGGCGGCGTTGGACGTGTCCTTCGGCGCGAACGACTTTCTCGGGACACGGACCCGGCGGCTCTTCAACCTGCTCGCACGGGACGCGCTCTTCCAGACGCTGGCGATCCGCGAGGCGGTTCTGCCCGTCGTCCGGGCGGTCCTGGACGAGCAGTGCCTGCTCTCGTCGCTGACCGCGATCGAGATGCAGCCGGGCGAGACCGAGCAACCGATCCATGCGGATGACGGCTCGATCCCGCTGCCGAAGCCGCACCCGCCGCTGACCTGTACGGCCATCTTCGCGCTGACCGGTTTCGACGAGCAGAACGGTGCGACCCGCCTGGTCCCGGGATCGCACCTGCGTCCACGCTCGCCGCGCTCGGGTGATCGCCCCGACGTGCTGCGAGCAGTCATGCCGGCGGGGAGCGCCCTGGTCTATCACGGGAGCCTGTGGCACGGCGGCGGTGCGAACCGGAGCGGAGCGGCTCGGGTCGGGATCGTGGCGAACTACTGCGCGGGCTATCTGCGGCAGGAGGAGTGCCAACTGCTGGCGCTGCCGCGCGAGCAGGTCGCGGGTTTTCCCGAGACCTTGCAACGGCTGGTCGGCTACTCGACCTACCGGGGCTTGATCGGGCACGTGGACCAGAAGGACCCCGGGGAGTGGGTCGGCGCGGAAGCCCAGGAGATGGTCTGGAGCCGCATCCGGCACTGACCCCAGCCCCGCGGGCCCTGGCGGCATGGGACGAAGCAGAGGGGAAAGCCCGACGGGGAGGCATCCTGCCAGCCCAGTGCCTAAGCTGCGCCCGTGCCGAGCCCGCCCTCGCAGCCGCCCGACGCCGCGCTCTCCACGGCCTCCCTGCGTCGCGAGTTTCGCGGAGCCTTCGAGCCGAGGCCGCTCGTCTACTGGTGCGATCTGCTCGTCTCGTCGAGCATCGGCTGGACGGGGTTCTTCGTCGCCTACCACGCCGCAGGCCCGATGCTCTCGATCGGCGCCGGGCTCGTCGCCTTGCTGGCCTTGTACCGGTCCGTCCTGTTCATCCACGAGCTGGCCCACCTCAAGCACGGCGCGCTGCCGGGCTTCGAGCTCGCCTGGCACCTGCTCGTCGGCCTCCCCATGCTCGCGCCGAGCCTGCTCTACGTCGGCTCGCATGGCGATCATCATCGCAAGAGCGTGTACGGCACCGCCGGGGATCCGGAGTACGAGACGCTCGCCGACTGGAGCGCCATGCGCCTCGTGCTCAGCACCTTGGGGCTGGTCCTCGTGCCGGCTGCGCTGCTGCTGCGCTGGAGCGTGCTCGGGCCGATCTCGTGGTTCTTCCCGCCGCTGCGGCGCTTCCTCGTCGGCCGGCTCTCGACCCTGGTGATCAACGCCGCCTACCGGCGCAGGGCCCCGCTGGGTCGCCAGCGCCGACGTTGGCTCTGGGGCGAGCTCGGGGCGGCACTCGTGAGCTGGAGCCTGCTCGGCTCGATCGCCGTGGGCGTCGTCTCGGTGGACCTGCTGATCCAGTGGTACGGCATTCTCAGCGCGATCCTCCTGCTGAACCACGTGCGCACCCTGGCCGCCCATCGCTACCAGAGCGGCGGAGCGCCCCAGGACCGGGTCGGCGAGCTGCTCGACACCCTCAACCTGGTCGAGCCGGTCGTCCCGATGACGCTGCTCGCCCCGGTCGGTCTGCGCTTCCACGCCCTGCACCACTACGCGCCGACGCTTCCCTATCACAGCCTCGGCCGGGTGCACCGCGCCCTGCGCGAGAAGCTGCCTGTCGGTTCGCCGTATCACCGGGCCGAAGCCCGCGGTCTGGGCCGAGCCCTGGCCGAGCTGGTCGGGGAGCAGGCACAGGTGCGGCCGAAGGCCGCCTGAATCGCGGCGCCTCGTGACCGCGCCTAACGCAGGGTGCGCTCCCGGAGCAGACGGACCAGCACAGGCCAGCCCAGCAGCAGCGGGTGCCGACGCTGGCGTTCCGAGATCTCGATCGGGGCCCCGCGATGGCGCTCGAGCTTCCACAGCCCGTAGCGGGCCCAGCCTTCGAAGGTGATCACGCACTTGAGCAGGCCGAGCACGGCGATGCGCTTGCTCCGGCGCCGCCGGGCCGGCCAGTCGGCGACCGCGCTGGCCAGGGCGCCGGGGCGTGCCCGGACGATGTGCTCGCCCGCTCGCGTGCCGTGCTCCAGGTCGCCCTGGACCGCGAGCTCGGTGAGTGCCAGGGCGAGGACGCGCGCATGGCGCTCCGGCTGGGCGGCGAAGAGGCCCTGGATCGTCTCCTCGGATTCGCTGCGAAGCTCGGCGGCATAGGTCTCCGCGAACGCGCGCGAGAAGAACGTGACGGCGTCGAAGCGGCTCTCCGGGCTGCCCGGCTCGGCGCACCAGATCGGCGCGTGGGCCACGAAGGTGCGGGTGGCCTCGGCGACCGCGGTTGCGACGCGATCGCGGGTGCCCTCGTCCCGCGCAAAGGTGAGCCGGGACGGCTGGGCGAAGCGGGCCCAGACGCGCGCCTCGTGCCAGTCGACGGTCGCAGCTCGCTCGAAGTCGGCCAGCGACATCACGGCCACCTTGGCGCGCAGCGGCTCTTCCGCGACGCTGGCGTCGGGTGGCCCGACCTCGAGGTAGAACACGTTGGGCGCCAGGAGAGTGTTCAACCACGCCAGACCGCGGCGGGGGTAGGCTCGGCGGTAGTCGTCGACGAGGACGTAGAAGTCGAGCACGCCCTCGTGGCTGCCGCGCCGCAGGCAGGATCCGTAGAAGAGCACCGCCGAGGTCGCCTCACCGAAGCGCTCGCCCAGAGCTGCCGTGATCACGCGCGCGGCCTCCGGCACGGGGCCCTGGAGCTCGCGCGCCAGCTCGGCCTGCAAGCCGACGTCGGGCCCGCTCATGCCGGCGCCCTCTCCCTCGTGCCGCCTCATGCCCGGACGAAGTCGACCACGTCGGGCGCACTGAGTCGCACGATGCGGTCGGGGCGGGAGCCCAGCAGCTCGCCGTCGAGGGAGATCTCGCAGTCCAGGCGGAAGCGCGCCTCGGCCGTGTTGCGGCTCTCGACTCCGGTGACCGGCGTGTCGGGGGCCCTGCCGCGGACGATGTTCGGCAGCGCGCGGCCCAGCCCCGTCGAGCCGGAAGCAAGGGTGGTCAGGCGCACGGGTCCCGGTCCGACGCCCCAGAAGGGCCGCAGCCGAAGGAAGAGACGCTCGAGCGTGGTTGCGATCACGACCACGTAGGCGTCGGCTCCGGCCGTCTCGCCGTCGAGGGCGAGTTCGACCTTGTCTGGTGCGAGCACGCCGTCTCGTCGGCCGCGCACGAGCTGTGCGAGCAGCGTCCCGGTCACCAACGAGGAGCCGAAGACGCCTTGGGCGCGTCCCTTTGGAAAGCTCCGGTGGGTCAGCTCGATCGCACGGCAGATGGTGCCCGCGCCGAAGAACATGCCGTAGTGCGGCGACTCCTCCCCGACCTTCTCGAGCCGCAGCACCGGCCGAGCCGCGATGCGATCCTCGAGGTCCCGGTCTGCGGCCGCGTGCACGAGCGCGCGCAATGCCGCGGCCGGATCCCGGGATGCGCCGACATCGAGCGCCACCATGTTGGTCCGCCCACTCCGCAGGGGCGCGATCCTCGGCCGGAAGCCCGGACTGTGGCCGAGCACCTCGGTCAGGACGCGCTGCAGGGTCCCGTCGCCGCCGTTGACGGCCAGCAGCTCGACGCCCGCGTCCGCGAAGGTCGACACCGCATCCGCCACCATGGCGCTGCCGGCGGTCTCGAGCCGCAGGAGGCCGGGGTAGCGCCGGGCCTCGGCCAGGACGGCGTGGCCGGAGCGGTTGCGCCCGCCGGCCCGCAGGTTGCTGAGCAGGCCGATCTTCACGGGCAGCAGTCCGCGGAGCCGGCGCAGTCGTCCCGGCACTCGGCCCCGGTCGTCGCCGCCACCGGTGCGGCATCGAAGTAGGTCACGTTCACCAGCCCCTGGCCGCGGAGCGAGAGGGGGCCGCCCGGGCGATCACGGAAGTCCAGTTCGAAGAGTGACGTGCTCCACGAACTTCGCCAGCGCAGGAACGGAGCGACCACCAGCCGCACCAGGGCGGGGAGGTCCCGAAGGGGGTCGTAGCGGACGAGGGGATCCGCCAGCTCGATGCGCCCACGCACGGACGGCCCCTCCAGGATCAGGGCCTCCGGCAGCGGGAAGGGCCCAGAAGCCTCCACGGCGCTCATCCGGGCCTCGACCGTCACCGGCTCGGAGTGGGTGATCCGCCCGTTCTCGAGGGCCAGGAGCCAGCTCGTGGACTCCCCGGAGGGCGCAACGGCCTGGATGAGATAGGCACGGACGTCCCCCTGCGTGGCCACCAGCTCGATGCGGCGCAGCGTGATCCGCGACTCGATCCGTTCGACCCAGCGATGGGTGAGCGTGGCCTGGCCCCGGAGGGCGCGGCGCTCGCCGCCCTCCAGCTGGACGTGTCCGGCGACGGGGGTGGCCAGGGCGAGCACCTCGAAGCCGTGGTCGGCGCCGGTCATCGGGCCGATCGCGATCCCGGCAGGCGCCTCGCCGAGCTCCAGCTCGAGCTGCAGGCGTTCCTTCCAGACGAGGAGGCGGCGCTGCTCCCCGCCGAGGTCGAGGGCGAGCTTGCCGATCTCCAGCCGCGTCCGTTCCTCGGAGAGCGTCCAGCGGCCGGAGGCCTTGGCTCCGTCGAAGGCCAGGACGGTGCCGTCGGCTTCGATCCAGTGGCCGATGACCGCAGCGTTGCCGTCCCCGAGACCGACGTTGGTGATGCAGAGCTCGACGACGAGCAGCTCTCCGGTCTCGAAGCGCGCCGCCAGGGTCCAGAACTCCGAGCCGAGCTCCGCCTGCGGGCCTCGGGCGGCGCCCGGACGAGCGGGCCTCCCGTCCGGCTCGCCTGGGGTGCCTTGCGCGAGGGCCGGCGCCGGCAGACCGGCGAGCCAGAGCAGAGCGAGGGCCAGGAGCCGCGCCGCCCGGCCACGCGCATGCCCGGCGGCCCGACGGGTCGATCGTCGGCCTCGCCGGATCACGAGGTCTGGGGGTCCTCTTCCCAGGGCGTGACGGCGTCGCCGCCGAGGCGCCGCATCGCGGCCTGCCCGATGCGCACCGCGTGGAAGCCACTCGAAGCGACGGTCCAGGCCGCGACGGCGAGAAGTCCCAGCTCCGGTCGCCCGGCGAGGGTGCCCGCGCTGAGCAGCACCAGGTTCGGGTTGCGCCGCGCGGTGAAGCGCCGGAACACCGAGTCGACGCGCCTGTAGCTGTGCAGCTCGAACCCGAAGCCCGCCAGGAAGACGCCCTCGAGCAGCCGACCGACCAGGTAGCCGCCGACACAGATCCAGGTCGCGGTCTCGACCCAGTCGGTTCCGACCGGTGCGCGCAGCAGTCCCACACCGAACGCCCACCACCAGAACGGCGGGTGCACCAGGTCGAGGCCGTGGTCCAGCACGTGCCCCACCCGACTCGAGGCCAGGGTGACCCGGGCGAGCTTGCCGTCGACGGTGTCGAGGAACGTCATCGCCCATGCCATGAGGAGGCCCGGCCCGAAGGCACCGCCCAGGAAGGCCCAGAGGGCTCCGGCCACCAGCAAGTAGCTGGCGAAGGTCACCGCATTGGGCGAGAGCCCCAGGCGCGCACACGCGCGCACCACCTGGAACGCCGGCCGCGGCCAGAGCGTACGCGTGACCCAGTCGGTCACGCCTTTGTACGCAGCCTCGAAGAGACTCCACTCGAGCTCGCGCGGCGGCTCGGAGCCCACGAGCCGGGCCAGGGCCGGTGCGCGTTTGCGCAGACCCGTGTCGTAGGGAGGGACCAGGTCGTCCGGCCCGAGACTTCGCACCGACGCCTCCGCCGGCTTGCCATCTCGAACCCAGGCCGTCGCCGCGGGCAGGCCCGCGGCGCGCACGTGGGCGGCCAGCGTCACCGCTGCCTCGTCCGGCCGCCCGACCAGCACCGTGTCCGGCGTCTCGGCCAGGGCGGCGAGCAGTCGCGGGTCGAGCACGGCGTCGCCGCGCACGACGAGCCAATCGGTGTCAGCGGCGTCCGCGGCGTCCGGCGGCCCGTCTGACACGACGAAGGGCTCCGCCTCGGGGCAGCTGCGCCGGACCCGGTCGGTGGGGCGCAGCCCGAACAGCGTGAGCGAGGCGTGGGGAGGCGTGACCCAGACGGCGAGGGTCCGGTCGTTCGCCGTCGGGTGGCCGTCGGTCCCAGGGGAACGAGTGTGTTTCGACGCGCTGGAGCCGCTGCGCACACGCCCTCCCTGCACCGCGAGCCGCGGACGGTACCATACGGCCGTGGTGCCCAGATGAAGGCGATCTGCCGCGTAGAAGACGTGAAACGGGCCGGTTGACGGTCTTCGCCCACCTGTCCGACCTCCACGCGACGCCTCCGCGCTGGACCCACCCGGCCGAGCTCACGCCCAAGCGGCTGTTGGGCCGGCTTTCGTGGGAGCTGCGCCGGCGGCACGAGCACCGGCCCGAGGTGCTCGACGCGCTCGTCGACGATCTGGCGAGCACCCGTCCCGACCACGTCGCCATCACCGGCGACGTCACGAACCAGGGGCTGACCCACGAGCTCGAGGAGGGCCGGGCCTGGCTGGCCCGCCTGGGTGGGCCCCGGCGGGTCTTCCTCGTGCCGGGCAATCACGACGTCTACGTCCGAGGCTCGCGAGCGGCGGTCGCGCGCGCGTGGCAGCCCTACTTGTCGTCGGACGGAGACTCGGACGCCGATGCCATCCCGTCATCGGACGGAGACTCGGATGCCGACGCCATCCCGGGGTCCGCCCTCGACCCCCCGGTGCGCCGGGTCGGCTCCCTGGCGCTGGTCGGCGCGTGCTCGGTGCTTCCGACGCCCACCGGCTTCGCCAACGGGCGCATCGGTCCGCGCGGTCGACTTCGGCTCGAGCGCACCCTGCGTCGGCTCGGTGCCGAAGGCTGCGTCCGGGTGCTGCTGCTCCACCATCCGCCGTGGCTCCGCGGCATCTCCCGGCGCCGCGGTCTCGACGACGCACGGGCTCTGCGCGACGTGCTGCGGCGCGCCGGAGCCGAGCTGGTCCTGCACGGTCACGTCCACCGCGCCGTCTTCGAGAGCCTGCCGGGGCCCGCTGGTGACGTGCCCGTCGTCGGGGTCGCCTCCGCTTCCGCGCTCGGACGTCGCGGCGAGGCGCGTCGCGGGCGCTACCACCTGCTCGAGCCCCTGGACGAGGGCGGCTTCGCGCTACGCGCGCGTGTGCTGGATCCCGCGCAAGGCTGCTTCGTGGAGGGCGAGGCACGCAAGCTCGGATGACGCTTCACGTCGCTTCGCCCAGGCGGGCGACGCGCGGAGCACGGGCCCGCCTCAGGGCGTGACGTTCGGTGGGAGGTCGCGGCGCTCGAGGAGGATGCGCTCGGCGAGGGCGAGGTGCTCGGGACGGTCCACGTCCAGTGCGCACTCTGCAAACGGCAGGGTCAGCACCTCGGCTCGGGCACCGACCTTGTGCGACAGCCTGCGCATGGCGCTCTCGAGGTCGAGCCGGCCGAGGGCGTAGAGGGCCAGCGATCCGGCGCCGATCCGCGAGGCCAGACGCCACGGCCGCTTGCGATCCGTCTCCATGCGTTGCCAGAAGTCCACCGCCCGGGAGGCCCGTGGGGTACGCAGCAGGAACAGGTTCGCGCCGGTCAGGCGCTCGCCGCGCAGTGACACGAAGGTGCGCTGCACGTCGGGGTAACGCGCGCGCAGCGTCGTCTCCGCGACCATCCCCGCAACCACGTCGGCGTTCCGCTGCGCGGCAGCCTCGAGGAAGTGCCCCAGCATCGTCGGATCGAGAAGCGGGTGGTCGGCCGTCGTCACCAGCACCGGCTGTGGAGCGTCCATCGCGTCGAGCAGGGCGCGGACGCTGGCGCTCGGACTCTCGGCCGGCTCGACGATCCGCAGCCGGCCCCGTCCGAGGGCCCGCCGGATCTCGGGGTGCTCGGCCAGCTCCGGGTCGTCGATGCACAGCCAGATCTGGTCGATCGCGGCGCAGCCTTCGAGGGCGTGCACGACGCGCACGGCCATGGGCACTCCGGCGACGGGAATCCGAGCCTTGTGGCTCACGCCGGCGGAGCGCGCCAGGTCGTCACCCCCGGTTCGCCGCCCGCCCAGCAGGAAGGCCCGCACCGGGGCCCCCGTCACGAGCGATTCATCGGGGTTCGCTAGCATCCTCGACCGATGTTACCCGAGGGGATTTCGCGAGGGTCGGAAGGACCGATCGCACTCCTCGTGGATGCCACGCGCCCCGCGAGCCGCATCCGAGTCTTCGGCATGCCCCTCGTCGAGCGGGTGCTGCGCGCTGCGCAGGAGGCCGGGCTCTCGGGGGCCCGGGTCTGGATCCAGGAGGGGGACGGCGGGCCCACGCCCCTGCCCGCAGCCCTGGAAGCCACATTCGACCTCGTTCGCGAGCCCGCGGGCGCACCGCTCGCGAAACGGATCGCCGAGGTCGCAGGGCGCGTGAGCGCCCTGCTCGTGGTCGAGGGGGACGCGGTGGTCGATCCGCGGCTGCTCGCCCACCTGGCGGCGGAGCGCGGCGCGCTGGCCTGCGCGCCGTCCGCACCGCTGCGCGGTTGCGGCCGTCCCTCGGCGGTCCTGCGCCTGGAGGGTGCGCCGCCGGATGCACCCACCGCCCGCGATCTCGCGGATCTCGCAGAGGCCTGGGTCCGGTCGGGCTCGCTCCGGGAGCTTCCCGCGCAGGCCGTGCCGGCACATCTGAAGAAGCTGCGCCGCGATCTCACCCCCTACGTGTTCCGGGTGAGCGACGAGGGCGAGCGCGCGGCCGGCGAGCGCTTCCTGTTCGCGTCCAACTACAAGGGATCGACCGACTTCTTCACGAAGCACGTCTATCCGCCCCTGGTCTGGACGCTGCTGCGTCCGCTCGCGCGGCGGCGTGTGCACCCGAACTGGGTCTCCGGCTTCAACGTCGTCATCACCTTTGCCGCGATACCGCTCTTCGCGACCGGCGCGTGGGTGAGCGGACTGTCGTTGGCCTATGCGATGAGCGTGCTCGACTCCGTGGACGGCAAGCTCGCGCGCTTGACCTATCGCGCCTCGAAGCTCGGCCACGTCCTCGACCACGGCCTCGACGTGATCCATCCGCCGCTCTGGTACCTGGGCTTCGCCGCCGGGCTCGGCGGCGGGCCGCTGCTCA
>JAJDAR010000025.1 GCA_029261775.1 Deltaproteobacteria bacterium
CAGCTGACCGCCGTGGCCCGAGAGACCTGCGAAACGGATCTTGCCCGCCTCGCGCGCCTTGCCCACGAACTCGGCCCAGGCCTCGTTCGCGATCCGGTCGACGTCGTTCACGGCGTGATTGAAGTAGACGTCGATGCGATCGGTCCGGAGCCGGCGCAGGCTCGCCTCGAGCCGGGACATCAGCTCGGGCACGCCGTCGCGCGCGCCTCCCTTCGTCTTGCTGGCAATCACGACGTCGTCGCGATGGCCGGCGAGCACGCGGCCCAGGGTGAGCTCGGACTCCCCCCCGGTGTAGCCATCCGCCGTGTCGAAGTACGTGACACCGCGCTCGAGCGCGTGGCGGACCGTAGCCTCGTCGCCGGAGAGCCGGCTGCTCCCGAAGCCGATGTCCCCGATTTCGAGGTTCGTGCGACCGAGCCTCACCTTGCGGCGGATGCGAGGCGCGGGAGTTGCCTCGGCACGCGCACCGCCCGCGAGCGGAGCGACCCCCGCTCCCAGGCCTAGGGCGGCGGCACGTCTCAAGAACTCGCGTCGGTCCAGCTGGGCCACGGGGATCCTCCGGCGGTGGTGCAGAGCCCCAGGCTAGCCGAGGCCCCGGCAGCCGCTCTCCGTACCCCGGAAATCCCCTGCAAAAGCAAACACTTGAAGAAACAGGGCGTTACCGCTCAAGTTGCGCCGGGGTGAAGACGAAGCATGAGAGGCGCCCCCGGGAGAACATCATGGCCGCTTCTGCCTGCATCGTTCCCGGTCCCAACCCGTCCTCGCCCTGCACCGCAGCCGAGGGGCTGCCAGGCCTTCCGCCAGGCCGAGGGGTCGCCCAGCTGCGCAAGGCCGGCATCGCCTTCGCGCTGACGCTCTGGGCCCTGTGCGGGTTCGCGAGCGGAGTCGCGCTGTCGGTCGTGGCCCTGCCGGAGACCGAGGTCTCCTCGATCGCATCGCAGGGTCCGCCTCGGGCCTTCGGCCGGCGCGCCGTCACCCGTCGAAGCGAGCCCCGGTTCTGGCGGCCGAGCGGGTCCACGGCCGTGCGGCCGATCGTGCAGCTCTCCGCTCGGGTCTATCAGCCGGGACGCCGCGGGTTGCAGGTGGCGAGCGGGTACGCGGGCGCGCACTGACGTCGATCCGCGGGAGCGACCCCGGGTCAACTCCCCGCCGTCGCCGAGCCTTCGGGCACCGGAGCGGGATCCTCGCTGGCTGCGATCTTCGCCTCCCGCGAGGCGCGTTGAATGCGCGCCGGCCCGCGCTGATCGAGCCGTCCGCGCACCAGCATCGCCACGTCCTCCACGATGAGATGCGCACACGGCACCAGGAAGAGCGTGATGAAGCTCGCGAAGATCACGCCGAAAGCCAGCGCGATCGCCATCGGGATCATGAACTTCGCCGACACGCTGGTCTCCAGCATCATCGGTGAGAGCCCGGCGAAGGTCGTGAGGGAGGTCAGCAGGATCGCCCGCAGCCGGGCGCGGCCCGCATCGCGCACGGCCTCGGCCAGGCGCGCACCCTGGCTTCGCAGATGGTTCACGTGGTCGACCAGCACCAGGCTGGCGTTGACGACGACCCCCGAGAGCGCCACCAGGCCGATCACCGAGTACATGCTGAAGTCGTAGCCCAGCAGCACGTGGCCGATCGTGGCTCCGATCAAGCCGAAGGGGATCGCCGCCATGATGATCAGGGGCTGCACGTAGGAGCGCAGGGGAATCGCGAGCAGCGCGTAGATCACCAGGAAGGCGATCAGCTGCCCGCGCAGCATGGCCGAGAGGAACATCCGCTGCTCCGCCTGCTCTCCCTCGAAGGCGTGGCGCACGCCCGGGTAGGACGCGAGCAGGTCGGGGAGCACCCGGGTCTCGAGGTCGGCGACGATCTCGTTGGCGTTCGCGAGGGCCACGTCGACGTCTGCCGTCACCGTCACGACCCGCTGGCGATCGACGCGCCGGATCGACGAGAAGCCGCGTCCGAGACTGATCGCCGCGACCGCTGGGAAAGGCACGTCGCCGCCATCCGGGGTGCGGATGCGCATCGACTCCACGTCGCCGAGCGAGCGACGCTGCTCGAGCGGATAGCGCACCATGACCTTGACCTCGTCGCGTCCGCGTTGCAGGCGCTGCGCCTCCTCGCCGTGGAAGGCCTGGCGCACCTGACGCGCAACGTCGGCGAGGGAGACGCCGAGGCTCTCTGCGGCCGGCAGCACCTCGAAGGAGAGCTCCTGCTTGCCGCCCCGGAAGGAGTCGGCCACGTCGAAGACCCCGGGGAGGCTCGCCAGGTGGGCGCGCAGCTCGCGCGCTGCATTGCGCAGGCTCGCCAAGTCGCGCCCGCGCAGCTCGACTTCGACCGGTGCGCCGGCGTTCATCAGGCTGTTGCTGAAGGTCAGCTCCTCCGCGCCGGGGATGTCGCCGACGCGCTCACGCCAGCGTCGCTGCATCTCGGTCGTGCCCACGTGGCGCTGCTCGGGGTCGATCATCTCCACCTGCACCTCGGCCAGGTGGGCCGCGCTGGCGCCGCCGCCGAGGTTGGGCAGAGGACCCTTCTGGCCGGACATCGGCTGGGAGCCCACGGTCGACATCATGTGCTGGAAGATGCTCGGCGCCATCTCGGCGGTCTCGGCGTCGGCCTCGTCGCGGACCGCCTTCGCGGCGGCCTCGAGCTGGCGCACCGCGGCCGTGGTGACCTCGACGGGCGTGCCGGGCGCCATGGTGAGACCCGCGGTGACCACGTCACCTTCGACCGGCTCCTGGAACGTGAAGCGGATCCAGCCTCCGGCGAGCAGACCGACGCACACGAAGAGCATGGTCGCGCCGATCGCCACCGTCAGATAGCGCCATTCGAGCGCCCACTCGAGAGCCGGCCGATAGCGGTGCTCGATCAGTCGATCGAGGCCTGCCGCCACCCGGTCCTGCAGCGCGCGCCAACGACGGCTCACCCCGTTGCGCGGCGGATCGGAGAGCTCGCTCTTGCCGTGGCCGAGATGGGCCGGGAGCACGCAGACCGATTCGATCAGCGAGAACACGAGGCACGCGATGACGACCGTCGGCAGCACCGCCGTCAGCTTGCCCATCGAGCCCGGGATGAAGAGCATCGGTGCGAAGGCGGCGATCGTCGTCGCCACGCCGAAGAAGACCGGAACCGCGATGCCCTGGGCCCCGCGGATCGCGCCCTCGAGCTTCTTGCCCGTGCGGCGCTGCTCGGTGTAGGTGTTCTCGCCGACGACGATCGCGTCGTCCACGACGATGCCGAGCACGACGATGAAGCCCATCAGCGAGATCCAGTTGATGCTCTGGTCGAGCATCGGCATCACCGCCATGGCGCCGAGGAACGCGATGGGAATGCCGAGGCTGACCCACATCGCGAGGCGCAGCCGCAAGAAGAGCGCGAGCACCGCAAGCACCAGGACGAAGCCCCCGCGGGCGTTGCTCAGCATCGTCCCGAGACGATCCTCGAGCAGGTCGGCGGCGTTCATCCAGACGGTCAGGGAGATGCCGGGCGGAAGCGTGGCGGCCGCCTCCCGGACGTACTCCTGGGTGGTGCGCGAGACGTCGAGCATCTTCTCGTCGCCGACCTGGAACACCGTCACGAGCACGGCGGGCGCGCCGTCGAAGAGCGCCGCCTGGTCGGTCTCGGCAAAGCCGTCCACGACACGTGCGACGTCGCCGACGGTCAGGCGGGTGCCGTCGTGCCGAGAGACCAGGGCGACCCGGGCGAAGCTCCCGGCGTCGCGTGCCTTGCCCTTGGCCCGCAGCAGAATCTCGCCGCCGCTCGCGCGCACCGAGCCTCCGGGCAGATCCACCGACGAGCGCCGAACGGCCACGGCAACGTCGTCGAAGGTCACGCCGAAGCGCTGCAAGGCCTCCTCGGAGACCTCGATGCGCACCTCGTAGGGCCGCGCCGCCTTGACCTCGACCTGGGTGATGCCCGGCAGCGCGGTGAGCTCGTCTCGAACCCGCTCGGCCGCGCGCTTGAGGCTGCGCTCCTCGACCTCGCCGGACACGGCGATCGAGAGCACGACGCGCCCGACCTCCGCCTGCTTGACCACGGGACGCTTGGCCTCGTCGGGCAGCCCTTCGATGGCGTCGACCCGGGCCCGCACGTCCGCGAGGCGACGGCTCACGTCCTCGCCTGCCTGCAGCTCGACCACGACCGAGCCGACGCCCTCCGAGGCCGTCGAGCGAAGCCGCTTGATGCCCGGGAGGCCTTCGAGGGCCTCCTCGACCCGCACGACGATCGCCTCCTCGACCTCCTCGGGCGAGGCGCCGGGATAGGCGATGGTGGCCGTCAGGATGTCGAGATCGACGTCCGGGATCATCTCCTGCCGAAGCGTGGGGAGGGTCATCAGACCGCCCACCACCAGCAGGGTCATCAGCAGGTTCGAGGCCACGTGGTTCTTCGCGAACCACGCGATCATCCGATTCACGGCGCGACCCCGGCTGTTTCCTCCCTCGAGGAACCCGGGTCGTTCGCAGCCGCGGAGCTGGGCTCGGCGCGCGCCGTCTGGACGCGGACCTGCATGCCTTCGGTGAGCAGGCCCTGCACCTGCACGATCACCTGCTCGCCGGCTTCGACGCCGCGCCCGATCCAGGCCCGATCGCCTTCCGTGCGCAGCACCTGCACGGACCGCACTTCGACGCGCTCGTCGGAGCCGACCACGAGCACCTGGTCGTCCCCGCGCAGGGCGCCGCGCGGCAGCGCCACGGCCGGCTCCAGCGTCCTGCCCTCGATGGTCGCGTCCACGAACAGGCCGATCGGCAGCGGCGCGCTGTGGGCGGCATGGCCGGCGTCGACCCGGGCGACGGCGGCGAGCATGCGGGTCTTCGGGTCGAGGGCGCCCTCGGTGCGGACGATCTCGCCGTGCCAGGTGTGCGTGCGCCCGGCGAAGCGGCCGGTCAGGACCACCGGGGGATGCACCACCTCGGCAGGCGAAGCGCCGAGCCCGAGCTCGAGGAAGCCGAGCTCGTGGCTCGGGATCGTGAGCCGGACCTCGGCAGACCGGGTGTCGAAGATCCGCGCGGCGGAGGTTCCGCGCGCGGCGAACTGCCCTGCCGACAAGTGGCGCTGGCGAACTCGGCCGTCGAAGGGCGCGCGCACCTCCGTCCGGGCCAGGTCGAGCTCGGCCTGCTCCCGGGCGGCGCGAGCCTCCCGCAGATTGGCGGCCGCCACCCGGGCCGAGCTCTCGGCCTCGTCGAGGTGGGCGGCACTCGTGGCGCCCTGATCGCGCAGGCTTCGTTTGCGTCCCAGCCCCGCGCGCGCCAGCTCGGCCTGACTCGCGGCGCGCTCTTCGGCGGCCCGGGCACGCTCGAGGGTGACCTCGTAGTCGCGCGGGTCGATGCGCAGGAGCACCTCGTCCTTCGAGAAGCGACCGCCGGTCTCGAACTCGGGGGCGGTCCACTCGATGCGACCTCCCACCTCGAGCACCAGGTCCGTCTCGATGCGGGGCTCGACCGTGCCCTGGGCGTGGATCTGCAGACGCGACGGCGCGGGCTCGGCCGTGACCACCGGAACCAACGGCAGGCGCGGCTGCACGGCCGTCGATTCGCGGCTCGGCTCGACCTGGATCAGCCCGATCGTGGCGATCAGGCCCATGCCCAGCACAGCGAGCGGGGCGAGCGTCTTCGCCCCCCAGTTCTTCGGAGTCGGCAGCATCCCATCCTCGTGCGGCGCGGGCCCCTTGGAGCCGGGTGGGCCCGGTCTCGTGGAGCGTTCTGGCGGCTCGGCTGCACGGCCGACTCGCCCGACCGGTTGATCGGTTCGACGGGAGACGCGTATGAGACGTCTTTCGTGGCCAAGAACCCCCGTCGCGCCCTCCGGCTTTCCCCGGAGGGGGAGGCGGCCGGCCGCCCCGGCGTGCCACCATGCCGCCATGAGCCGTCTGACCCAGCTGAGTCGATCCATCGCCGGGCGCATCGCCCTCATCACCGGGGCTGCCAGCGGCATGGGCCGCGCGACCGCCCATCTGTTCGCGGACGAGGGGGCGCGGGTCGGCGTGAGCGATCTCTCCCAGGAGGGCACGGCGAACGTCGTCAAGGAGATCGAGGCGGCGGGCGGTGAGGCGCTGGCGCTGCCCGGCGACATCACCGCACCGGGCGCGGCCCGGGCCCTGGTCGACGCGATGGTCGAACGCTTCGGCGGCTTGCACATCCTCGTGAACAACGCCGGGGTCAGCGCGGGGACGCCGATCGACCACGAGGCCTTCGAAGAGACCTGGGACCGGACCTTCGCCGTGAACCTGACGGCCCAGGCGCAGCTGATCCGAGCGGCGCTTCCGCACCTGCTCGAGGACGGTGCCGGACGCATCGTGAACATCGCGTCGACCGAGGGCCTCGGTGCGACGGGAAAGATCAGCGCCTACACCGCGAGCAAGCACGGCGTCGTGGGGTTGACCCGATCGCTGGCCGTGGAGCTCGGGCCGACGGGTGTGACCGTGAACTGCATCTGCCCGGGCCCGATCCACACCGGCATGACCGCTGCAATCCCCGACCCGATGAAGACGAAGTTCGCACGGCGCCGCGTTCCGCTGCGGCGCTACGGCGACCCCGAGGAGGTCGCGCACGCCACGCTGTCCCTGGTGCTGCCGGCCGCGTCCTACATCCAGGGTGTGGTGCTGCCGGTGGACGGCGGGCTGCGGGTCCAGAACACCTAGACCGAGGGGTCCAGGCCCTCGTGGAGAGTCCAGTGTCCGACAAGCCCGAACGCGTCGACGGCTACCTGGTGGCGGCCGGTCGCTACCACGACATCGACTTCGCCCGTCGCGAGCTGCTCGGCCTGTGCGCCGAGCACGACGAGCTGCGCATGCAGGTCGCCGCCGACTTCCGCGACGCCGAGGCGATCGGCGCGAGTCGCTTCCTCATCACCTACACCTGCGACGTGCGCCCATCGCAGCAGGAGCAGGAGGCGCTGAAGCGCTACGTCGAGGGGGGCGGGCGATGGCTCGCGCTGCACGGCACCAACGCGGTCCTCGACTTCACCGCGAAGGGGGTCGCCGCGCCCCGCGTGATCGACACCCTGGCCTTCACCCTCGGCAGCCAGTTCCTCGCACACCCACCCATCCAGCCCTACAAGGTCGAGAGCTGCGCGCCCGACCATCCGCTGGTCGCCGGCGTGCCCGACTTCGAGACCGACGACGAGCTCTATCTGTGCGAGATGCACGAGCCGGAGAAGCTCGTGCCCCTGCTCAAGACGCACTACCGGGGCGATGCCGCGGGCTTCGTCCGGTCCGACTGGTCCGAGGCCGACGAGCACCTGGTGATGTACCTGCGTCCCCTCGGCGAGGGCGCCGTCCTCTACAACACCCTCGGCCATTGCCGCGGGCACTACGACATGCGACCCGCCATGGACTACTACCCGAAGGTCGAGCGCTGCTCGTGGGAGAAGCCCGAGTACTACGAGCTGCTGCGTCGCAGCCTCCGCTGGTGTCTCGGCACCCTCGAGTAGCCCCGCCAGGCGGTCGAGCTAGATCCAGGGGGGGTTGGCGTAGCTGCGGGCGGCGATGGCCTGGTGGGGGTGGAGGCCGGCCAGGGCGCCGACCCGATCGGCCATGACCCGTTCGAAGGTGGGCAACAGACCGTCGGCGTAGGCGAGCTCCCAGGCGAGCCCCATGATGCGCATGCGCTGGTGGAGGTCGAACTCCTCGCGCACCTGAGCCGCGGGCTCCTCCGGCGGAACTTCGCCGCTGCCGGCCTCTTCGACGATGCGTCGGGCGGCGCGGCGGGAGATGCCGAACAGATCCTGGATGCCGCGGCGGATCGTCCGGCGCTCGGCGCCGATCGAGTCGGCATCGCCGTAGGCCGTGATCGCCAGGAAGCGCGCCGTCGCGATCTGCAGGTCGCGGGAGACCGGCCGGCCCAGCGGGTCGAAGGCCAGAGGCGCGTCCTCCCACAGGCCGCGGAGGCGCTCGACGATCCGACGCGCAGCTCCCTCGCCGACGCGTTGCGCGCCCTGGCGCTCCCCGATGTCTCTCAGCTGGTCCACGCGATCCATGCCCCTGGGCGCCGTCGATCCGCCGTGGAGCGTAGTATGTTTCGCCGGGAATTCTCGTTCCACCGAGTCTTGGATGCCGTCGGGGCGGACCGGTTCCCAACCCAGGGCGATCGCGCCCCGAGCTACTCCATGCCCCGGACGGTCGGGGCATTCACGCCCGGCGGCATATAGAAGATGGGGGAGGTCCAGGCGCGCTCCTGGATGCCGACGGGCTCGTCGACGTCGCAGCCCGCACCGAAGGCCAGACATTCGTGCTGGCTCCAGCGGCAGGTCTCGTGCTCGAGGACCCGGGCGTAGTAGAACGCGGGCAGCCCCGCCTCGAAGTCCGGGTCGGTCCAGACCTGGCAGAGGCTGCGGGCGCCCTCGCTCGGAGGCGCACAGGTCCGGGGGTTCACCGGGCGTGCACGCTCGTCGACGACCAGGTCGAACACCTGCTCGCGCGGCGCGCCGGCCGCATCGATCCAGCCCTTCACGATCTGGACCCGCTCGAGGGGCGCCCCCGGGCTGCGCTCGCTGCCGGGGTCGGCCATCGCCCAGACGGCCATCTTCGGCGCCTCGACGGCCGACGGCTGGGGACGCAGGTCTCCCCCCATCGGAACGCCGGCCTCGTAACCGCGCGCGGCGAAGTCCGATCCCGCGCACATAGAGGGGTCGAGGGCCCAGCCCCCGAAGCTGCGCACGACCAGCCGCGGCCCGCTGGTGCCGTAGGCCTCGCGCCGCTGCATGGCCGCGAAGAGGGCGTCGCGCGAGTTCTCCTCGGCCCACAGCACCGCCAGCCCACCCGGGTTGAGCGCCAGGTGGTCGGAGGGACGGGGAATCCCGAGGCGGGCCGTCACCGGGCCTGCGGCATGGCCGACGAAGGCCGACTCGGTGACGTAGCCGGGCGCCGCCAGGTGCGTGTCGGTCGAGCCGATCAGCCCGAAGGCGAAGGGATTCGTGCCGAGAGCCGGAGCGCGGAGCAGGCCCTCGAGCAGCGCCTCGCGGACGTAGATCGCGCTCGGGGGCGGCGGACCCCCCAGTCCACCCAGGCCCTCGGCCGGACCGAAGCGGAGCGTCTCGAACCCGCAGCGCTCGTCCTCCCCGCCGGCCCGGCACTCGGAGTCCCCCTTGTGCTGGGTGATCTCGACGAGCGGCTCCAGCCGCGCGCGCTGGCGGGCCGTTTCGCGGTCGAGGGACACGCCGTCGGGCCCGCCCGTCTCGGTCCAGAACTGGCTGCCCATGCTCAGGTTCGAGTTGTGCGGAATGGCGAGCACGTCGCAGCCGGGCAGAGCGCCGCGGCACTCGCGGTCCAGCCGGTTCCACAACACGCGCTCGTCGCTGCGATCGTCGAGGGCGTTGGCGGGCTGCTCCGGAACTTGATCGTTCCGGAACACGACGTTGCGGTGGATCATCCCGTCGCGGCTCCCGCTCCACTCGTAGCCGACGAAGGTCGTGAACGCACAGCTCGCGCTGCGGTCGTAGTGCGCCTCCGCGGCGTCCCGCGTGCTTCGCCACACTCCCGAGGCGGCTGCCAGGCAGCTCCGGCCGTCGTCGCCACACACCGCGGCGGGTCGACGGGTCCAGCTCCCCCACTGGCTGTTCACGACCATGTACCCGAGCGCCGGAAAGCGGCGCATGAATCCGCACGTGAACGAGTCGTGGCCCTCGAGTCCGGGCTCGCCGCAGACGCGGGTGACGCCGAGCAGCTCCGCGTGGTCGCTTACCATCGCGAAATCGAGAGGTCGATCCAACTGGATCTTGCGCCGCGGGCGATCCTCGTCGTCGAAGGGTTGGATCGCGAGTGGCGCACCCTTCGCGAAGCGATAGGCGTCGTCGGGCGTCCCTCGGGTCCCCTGCGCCCAGGCGTCGAAGGAGTACGCGGTGTGCGCGTGCAGATCTCCGAAGAAGGGGCGGCGCAGGGGATCGTGCTGGGCGCAGCGCGCGCGCTCCTCGGTGCGCTCGAAGGGGGCCGGGGCCGCGGGCCCCGCGACGAGCCAGGCGCTTCCGACGATCGCGAGCAGGCGTGCGGCGCAGATCACGGGAAGAGCTCGAACCAACGTGCGTGCAGGGCGACGTCGTCGAAGGGCGTCCGATAGACATGGATGGCGTTTGCGACCGCGAAGCCGAGCACGAGCACGATCGCGACGCTGCGCTGGCGGGTCGCCGGCGGCAACAGGCGAGCCACGATCGCGGCGACGACCCACAGCACCAGCGCGCCGACCAGCACGTGACCGAACAACATCGCGGCCATCACCCAGGCCAGTCCGCTCCCGTCGACACCGGCGGCGTAGGCCAGCGAGACCCCGGCGAGCAGGAGCATGCGCACGACGGGCACCGATCCCTCGACGGCGATGAAGTAGGGCACGGGCCACATCGCCAGGGCGCCGAGCCAGAGCCAGCGCCGGGTCCGGCGGGCGGTCCAGTGATCGGGGGCGATCTCGGATTCGCTCACGAGCGGCGCAGGACGGTTCGGAGCGGCGGGGCCGGGACCATCTCGCGATCCTATGGCACGCGCGGTCGCACGTCGAAGCGGTCCGCCGCTACTCCGTCTTCGCCAAGGCTACTCCGTCTTCGCCAAGGGGAAGGTCGTGCCGTCGCGCACCGCACTCGCCCCTTCGACGACGCCTGTCTCGTCGAGCTCGAACTGGAGGGTCAGGCCCTCGGCCATGAAGGCGCCGTCGCCGAGCTCGAGCAGCGGCGAGCGGCCTCCCTCCCTGCGCCCGATCGTGAGCAGTTCGTCATCGCGCTCGATCGAGAGCTCGATGCCGACCACGGGCACCTCGTAGACACCGACGTAGCGGTCGAGGCGATGCACGATCGGCAGCGCACGCAGGTCCGTCACCGTCCACGGTGCCGTGCGGGATGCGGTCTCGGCGCGGATCCGCGCCACGCTGCTCGGCACCACGGGATCGGCGGCATGCCCCCAGGACCGGCGCAGGTGGGTCGCGAGCCCGGCCAGGGTCTCGTCGTCGAAGCGCGGGTCATGGCGGTGGCCCGGCATCGTCAGGTTCCACTCTTCGCCGTCGATGGTGAGCGGGCCGGTCAGGCCGCCCAGGGCGATCCGCACCAGCCAGTCCTCGGAGTCGCGCACCCAGGGCGAGCCGACCAGCGACGGCGCGAGGCCGGGCTGGCCGCGGCCCCCGGCACCGTGGCAGGTCGCGCAGGTGACGGCGAAGAGTGCCTCCCCGCGTGCACGCAGCGCTTCCTCCTCCGGGGTGAGGGCCCGCGCTCCGCCGGGCCGCGGATCTCCGGGCCAGGTGAAGTCGCGGCGCAGCCTCGAAACCACGGCCGCACCGGACCCCGCGTAGCGGGCCTCCGGATCGAAGAGCGGATGCGGGGAGGCGAGCTCCACACGTTGGCTGCCCGGTCGGCGCTGGGCGGCCGCGATGCCCTCGAGCACGGCCACGCGGGCGTCGTCGTCCTGAAGCTCCAGCGCGAAGTCGAGCAGGCTCGCCACGTTCTGGCCCGACCCCTTCGCCCGACGCAGCGCCAGATGCCGTGCAGCGGCCAGCTCGCTCCACCATTCGGCGGGCGCATCCGTGCGCGCGACCTCCGCCGCCAGCGCTTCCGCCTCCAACCCACCCAGGCCCGAGACGACGGCTTGCCGGACCCGCGCGTCCCCGCCTCGCCCCTGCTCGAGCAGCAGGGCGAGCGGTCGTTCGCGCACGGGCAGCGAACCGAGCGTGTGGAGGACCTGCAAGCGGACTCCGGGGTCCGCATCCGAGAGCAGGGGAACGATCGCGGCGAGCGGCTCGAGGCCCGCCGTCCCGAACAGGGCCTCGCCGGTTCGCAGGGCGGTCTTGCGCACCTCAGGATCCGGGTCGGCGAGCCCACGACGCCAGGTCTCCGGGTCGAGGGCGGCCATGCCATGCAGCGCCCAGAGGGCGTGCCGGCCGCCCAGGGGGGTGAAGTCGTCGAGACGGCGCAGACGCGTGATCGCCGCGGGGTCGTGCTCGTGCGCGAGGCGCCGTTGGGCGCGGTCGCGGACCCAGCCGTTCGGATGATCGAGCGCGCGTAGCTGGGCCGAGGCCCCGTCCAGCGCGGGAGGGCGACGCGGCAGCGGGCGATCGTCCCGCACGACGCGCCAGATACGCCCGGTGGCGCCCGGCGGCTCGAGGCCATGCTCGGCCACGTAGGCACGGAGATGGTCCGAGACGTAGTGCGCGTGCTGGATCACGCCGCGGTACATGTCGATCACGTAGAGCGCGCCGTCGGGTCCGAAATCTGCATCCACCGGGCGGAAACGCTCGTCCGTAGAGGCCAGGAACTCCCGCTTGCCGAAGCTCTCGTCCGGAACCAGCCGATGCTCGGCGCGCAGGCCGAGCCCGTCGGCCTCGATCGCGAAGTGGGCAACGACGGCGCCGGCGGCCTCGGGGACGAAGGCGTCGCCGACCCACTCCGGACCGAACTGATCGCCCCGCTGGATCGCGAGCCCGCTGACCCCGGTCGGGGCGAGCTGTCGCCCGTCGCGACGCAGCGTCCCTGCCAGGTAGGCGCGGTTCAACCCTGGGGCGACACGGACCCCGAAGACCTCCTCGCCGCCCGCCAGATCGACGTTCAGACCGGGCTTGGGAAGGCGCGTCGCCGTGCCCGGGTGGCGCATGGCGTACTCGGCCGGCAGGAGGTCGGCGTAGAGGAAGCCGGAGTTGTGGTTCGTGAAGAGCTGCCCGGCATCGTTCTGCGCGATGCCCCACTGGCCCCGGAAGATCGTCTCGTCGATCTCGAGCCTCCCCTTCTCGAGGCGGAAACGCCGATCCGACTTGGCGTTGTAGATCCAGCCATCGAGACCGATCAGCAGACCGTTCTCCTGGTGCTCCGGGTTGCCACCCCCGGCGGCGTACTCGCCGAGCCGCGTGCGCTCGCCGCAGGTCCGGTCGCGGCGGACGCCGCGTCACCGGCAGAGAAACGGGGGCGCGCCGACGAGCACGCCTTCGGGAAGGACGGCGATCGCGCGCGGCAGCACGAGCCCGTCGAGGAAGACGTGGCTGGTGTCCATGCGTCCGTCGCCGTCCACGTCCTCGAGCACCACGATCCGGCCGACCGGCCGGTCCTCGCCAGTGCCGTCGATGTCCGGCATGAAGCCCCGCATCTCGACGACGTAGAGCCGACCCTCGTCGTCCCAGTCCATGGCGACGGGATCGACGACGAGCGGCTCCGAGGCCACCAACTCGATGCGGAAGCCTTCGGCCAGACGGAAGGTCGCCTGCTCTTCGGTCGGCGAAAGCACGGGCGACGGCGGAACCTCGAGGCTCGCGAGGATCTCGGCGGGATCGGGACCGCGCCACCAGAGGAAGGCCAGCGCGCCGAGCGCGAGGAGCAGCGCGACGATCACGGCGGCGCGTTTCATGCGGCGGCCTTCCTCCCGTCCCCGCTCCCGGAACGTTCCGCAGAAGAGGGAGCCTCCTGCCCATCAGGGGATAGCCCGCCTGCTCGACTCCGCCCACGCAGCGGGCTACCGGTACCGGTCGCGTCGGCCACCGCGCCACCCCACCCTTCCGCCGGGAGCCCGCCTGTGCGAATCCGCCCGACCGAGCTCGAATCGCGGGACCGACCCGCGTGAGCGAGCCCGACGGCGAAGCCTGGCGAGGCCTGCGCCTGGCGAGCCCACCGGATGCCGACCGGCTCGCACGCGAGCGCACCCTGCTGACCGAGCTCGGCGCGCAGCCGCTGCGCGCCCGCGTCTCGGGGTACCTGCGGCTGTTCGGACCCGGCTACCTGCAGAGCGCCATGACGCTCGGCGGTGGCACCGTCTCGTCCGCCCTCTTCGCCGGCGCGCTGTTCGGCTACCAGCTGCTCTGGGTGGCGCCGCTCGCCATGGCGCTCGGCCTGTGCATGCTCACCGCGATCTCCTGGCAGACGCTCTCGACCGGTCGCCGTCCCTGGCCGGCGATGCGCGAGCACGCGGGGCCCTTCTTCGCCTGGGCGTGGGCGCTGGGCGCTCTGCTCTCGTCGATCATCTGGCAGTTTCCGCAGTATGCGCTGGCGTCCGCCGTGCTGGTGGACCTCGCCGACCTCGCCGGTCGCCCCGGAGTCTCGCCCCTCCTGGCCGGCGGGCTCGTGCTCGTCTGGTCGGTGACCGTCTCGGGCCTCTACGGACGCTCCGAGCGTTGGGTGCGGGCCTACGAGGCGATCCTGCAGGCGATGGTCTGGGGCATCGTGCTCTGCTTCGCCTGGGTGGTGCTGCAGACCGGCGTCTCCGATTGGGGCGAGTTGCTGCGCGGGCTCTTCACCTTCCAGGTGCCGGACGAACGCAACGGCGTGGCGGGCGTGACCCTGATCCTGTCCGGGGTCTCGGCCGCGGTCGGTGTGAACATGGTCTTCCTCTACCCGTACACCCTGCTTGCCCGCGGCTGGGGCCGCGAGCACCGGGAGCTGGCTCAGTTCGATCTGCTGCTCGGTATGTTCGTGCCCTACGCGATCGCGGTGAGCCTGGTCGTGATCGCCACCGCGAACACGCTGCACCTCGATCCGGAGGTCGCGGGCATGCGCCTCTCCCCCGTCGAGGCAGCGCAAGTGCTGGCGCGCAGCGCCGGCCCGATCGGGGGCCGCCTGGTCTTCGGGATCGGCGTGCTCGGGATGGCCTTGTCGTCGATCACGCTCCAGATGCTGACCTGCGGCTTCGTCGCCGTGGAGCTGTTCGGCGTGACCGTCGGCACCTGGAAGCACCGCCTGGCCACCTGGCTGCCCGTCCCCGGTGTGCTCGGCTGCGTCTACTGGAGCGACATCGCGGTCTGGGTCGCCGTCCCCACGAACATCCTCTGCGGGCTCTTCCTGCCCGCCGCGTACGTCGGCTTCTGCCTGCTGCAGCGCAGCCGCGCCTATCTGGGGGACGATCGCCCGGGCGGCGTCGGCGGCGGGCTCTGGTTGCTCGCGATGGCGGCCGTGACGATCTTCCTGATCGTGTTCCTGGGCTGGTACGTGCTGCGCACCTTCGCGCTGATCTGAGCTCCAGCCGCTTGCCGCGCGCTTTCGGACGCGGAACCATCCATCTCTTCGAACCGCAGGAGACGCGACATGCCCATCAGCCCCATGGACGAGTATCTGGCCCACCAGACCTCGGAGACCTTCGATCACGTCGCGACCTCCGATCGCAACTTCTACGACCGCTTCTACTTCAACTGCCACCCGTCGACGGACGAGGTCTTTCTCATCACGGGGCTTGGGCAGTACCCGAACCTGGGCGTGAC
The DNA here is from genome assembly GCA_029261775.1 of Deltaproteobacteria bacterium. GTDB lineage: Bacteria > Myxococcota_A > UBA9160 > UBA9160 > UBA6930. The sequence continues at coordinate 15,129 of JAJDAR010000025.1, forward strand.
GGATGCCTTCGTCTCCGTCTCCCACGGCGACCAGCACTACGTGGTCCGCGCCTCGCGGGAGCTGGGCAGCAATCGCTTCGACACCTCCGTGGGGCCCTTCCGGATCGAGATCCTCGAGGGCTTGATGAAGCTGCGGGTGATCTGCGAGCCCAATGAATGGGGCGTCGCCTTCGACCTGACCTTCACCGGGACCGTGCCGGCGCAGGAGGAGCCGAAGACCTTCCAACGACAGCATGGCCGGATCACGTCGGACGTGAGCCGCTTCGCCCAGGTCGGCAGCTGGCAGGGCACGCTCGAGGTGGCCGGACAGACCTACCAGGTCACACCCGATCGCTGGAAGGGCGCGAGGGATCGCTCCTGGGGCGTGCGCGGAGTCGGCGAGGCGGAACCGCCCGGCATCCGCATCAAGAACGTCATCGAGGGCACGGCCGGCTTCTACCACCAGTGGATGCCGATGCAGTTCGACGACTTCCTGATCAAGGTCCAGTTCGACGAGCTCTTCGACGGCGAGCGCATCCAGGAAGAAGCGGTGAAGATCTACAACCTCGGCGTGGACAAGCCCGAGGAGCCGCTCGGCCGGCCGAGCATCGAGACGCAGTACATCTCCGGCACCCGCGAGATGGAGAGCGCCGTCATCACGCTCACGCAGCCGGACGGGCGCGAGCGCAAGATCAAGAGCACGCCCTTGCGGACGGTCTACCTGAAGGCCGGGACCGGCTACATGCCGAACGACGGCTGGGGCCATGGCTACTACCAGGGACCGCTCAAGGTCGAGGGCATGAGCTTCGACATGAGCACGGCCGAGGCACGCGCCCAGTGGTCGGCACTGAACGAGACGCTGGCCCGCTACGAGCTCGACACCGGCGAGGTCGGCTACGGACTCCACGAGAACCTGATCATCGGCACGTACCAGCCCCACGGCTTCGACGCGCCCGACAAGATGGCGCCGTAGCGGAGGTGGAGCAGCACGCCGACGACCTGTGGACCGAGACGCGCGACCAGCGCTTCCTGGGGCTCGAGGTCGGGACGCGCATGACCGTCGTGCGGCTGCCCGATGGCGGGCTCTGGCTCCACTCCCCGGTGGCGCCGAGCCCCGAGCTCGTCGACGAGCTGGGCAAGCTGGGTCCGATCCGCTGCCTGGTGGCCCCGAACCGCTTCCACCATCTCTACGTCGGCGCATGGCGCGAGCACGCGCCGGAGGCCGCCATCTTCGGGGCACCGAGGCTTGCGGAGAAGCGAGCGGACCTGGTCTTCGACGGCGTCCTGGGCGACGGGCCCGACCCGCGCTGGGCGGGCACGCTCGACCAGGTCTGGATGCAGGGTTTTCGGCTCGCCGAAGAGGTCGTGTTCTTCCACGCCGCCAGCTCGACGCTGATCGCGAGCGATCTCGGCTTCAACGTGGGCCCGAGCGCACCGCTCGGCACCCGCATCGCGCTGCGTGCGATCGGCGCGGCCGGCCCCCTCCAGCCGACGCTCCTCGAGCGCCTGGGCATCCGCGACCGTCCCGCTTTCAGGCAGGCCCTGGAACGGGTCCTGGCCTGGCCCTTCGAGCGGGTGATCGTCGCCCACGGCGACGTGCTCGAGCGAGAGGGCCCGGCGAGGCTGCGCGAGGCCTACGCCTTCCTGCTCTCCTGAGTCGCCGGCCTGCAGCGGCTCCATCCCTTAGGTTCGTACGGGGTGGGAACCAAGCTCTTCGATCGCAAGTTCGGCGCGGATCTGCTGCGCGAGCTGCCGGCCGGCCCGGCCGTCTATCTCTTCAAGGACGAAGAGGGAGCCGTGCTCTACGCAGGCAAGGCCAAGAACGTGCGGCGGCGGCTGGCCAGCTACCGGAACGCCGGCCGCCAGAAGGCCCACCGCAAGATGCGCAAGCTCGTGCGCCTGGCGAGCTCGGTCGAGGTCCGCCCGCAGCCGAGCGAGCGCGACGCGCTCCTCATCGAGAACGAGCTGATCCGCACCCTGCGGCCCCCGTACAACGTCGACGGCGCGTACACCTTCCTGTACCCCGCGGTCGGTGTCGGGATCCGCGAGAACCAGACCCTCCTCTGCCTCACCACGTCGACCGCCGAGTTCGCGTCGTTGCCGCTCCACTGGTACGGCAGCTTCCGCTCCCGACTGCGAGCGCTCGAGGCCTTCGAGGCACTCGCGGCGCTCCTCGACCTCGTCGGCCACCGGGAGCCCCGCTCGGCGCTGCCCGACGTGCGGCGCCCGCGCGGCAGCCGATTCGTCGGCCACCGCCGCGTCGCGCCGCTGGTGCCCGGACTCGAGCTGTGGCTCGCGGGGGAGTCCCCAGCGGTGCTGGGCGAGCTCGCCCGAGCGCTCCTCGAAAAACCGCACGCCAGGCAGGAAGCCGCCCAGGTCGAGGAGGACCTGCGCCTGCTGCGCGACTTCTTCGAGAGCGACGCTCGACCCCTGCAGGAGGTGCGCCAGGGCGCCGGCCGAAGCGAACCCTTCATCTCCCAGGACGAACGCGACGCCCTGTTCATCGCGCATCGGCACGCCGAGACCTAGCAGCCTGCGCGGTCGCCACGCGCCCCGGGCAGAGCGGACCCTCGACCCTTGGCGCCGTTATCCAGCCTCCCGGGGCCACGACGAACTCCCCATCCGCCCCTCGCCCTCCCCTGACTTCCCGAGGTACCACAGCGAGTTCCTGGGGGAGAGAGCGTCTCGCAGAGAATGTTCGGGGAGCGTCTGGATGCTGGATTCGGCGCTAGGCTTGATGCTGGTCAATACCTAGTTAGACGGCGGGAGATGAGATCGTTGATCTCTACAGACAGCGAACTGCAGAAGCACTTCCCGACGATCTACCTCACGCTCGTCAGCATTCTCGTGGCCTTGGCGGTTGAGAGCCTTCTTGGGAGGATGGCGCAGATACCGACGCTATTCGTGGCAAGTGCAAACGGAGTACTCCACTGGCTCCAGATTTCGTTAGTCCTTCTGGTCTCAGCTCAGTTCTGGTGGGTGATAGCGCGTTGGGCAACGACTCTTCCCTGGGCGTTCGGCTTCTTCGACGCGATCGCTCCACTTGTCCTCCTGGTTCTTCTCCACTTCTTTGCACACTCAGTTGCCGGTAGCCCAGATCGCTGGTTTGGGACCTTCGGAGTCGTCTCGCTTGGCGGAGCAGTCAATTATGCGTACAGCGCACGGCGGGCACTTGCGCTCGCTTCACAAGCTGATTCGAACCGACAAGTCCTCGTGCCGGCTGGAATCGCTGGAACAGCAGGTCTCCTTGGTGCGGCTGGCGGAGCAATCGGAATAGGTGAGGTCGGCGTCGGCCTTCAGATCTTCGTCAACCTGGTTGTGCTGGTCGTCGTTTTCCTGTTCGGATTCTCCGAGTACCGCGTCTGGAGCAAGGCGCTACGCCGACATCTAGCCAGTTCGCCCGCCGTCTAACATGCGGTTGCAGCTGACGCCCAACAGCCTGCTCCAATCGCCGCGTGGTATCGTTCTGGCGGCGGGCCTCGTGCTCCAGCGTTGGCGGTCAGCGCTGTTGGGCGCAGCTGAACCGCGTATCCGTTAGACGGCGGAGGCGTAGCTGACCCGGTTCGATCACGTAGCGTTTGGTGCCCGGGGTGCGTCGTTGGCAGCCGAAGCCATCCAAGCCCTCGGCTTCGCCGCGAGCCCATTCTCCTCGTGTGAGTGGGAACTTGATCGCACGCAGTATTCGGCCGAGGCCGTATGTTGCGTGTTCTCTAGTGAATACCTGGACTTCATCGACGTCTCTACCGAGCAGTGGGAGGCGCATCTTGCGAGTTCAGCAGTCTACTCGCGCGGTCTCGCACCGACTGGTGTCGTCTTCTCTGGCCCTGATTTGGATGTCGCTTCGCAAGACCTAGCCACAGATTCGTACTCGATCGCTCGGAACTTGCAGATCGCTCCGCCGGCCACGATCCACTACGAGTTTCTTTCCTTAGCGAATCTTCGGGTGCCTTTCGGATTGATTCGGGATCCCTCTCCAGAAACCCTCCGGGCTGCCTCGCCACTGGTTCACCCGAACACAGCCTCGGGGGTTTCGGCGGTCCACCTGTACGTAGCCTCTCTCTCCGAGTCGCTCGCCCAGATCGCGCGCGAGCCGCTCGTGCTCCCTTCGGCCAACCCGGCCACGGTTGGCACCACTCGCCTTTGGCTGCATGAGGCACCGCGGGACGCCTACCTTGCGCGGGTCCTGGACCTTCTTCCGCGGACAACGGGCCCGGTTGTCCTCGCGCTAGAGTTCTCGGTCCTGTCCCTCGAAGCAACCGCCGACACACTCCAGGCGCACAACGTCGCGTTCACCGAGAGCTCAGAAGCCGTCTCGGTCGAGCCGGAAGAAGGCTTCGGCACGGGAATCGCCTTTGTCCGGTCCGCCGCCTAACAAGGCGTTGCAGCTGACTGCCAACCGCGCGCTCCGTTCGACTTGGTAGAATCCAAGCATCCCACTTGGGCACTCCGAGCCACCTCCCGCGGCCGGTTGGCCAGCTGAACGCCCAGTCCGTTGGGAGGCCACACGATCGAAGCCGAGACTCCGAACGTCACCCTCCGTGAAGTCAACGTCAAGAACCTCGAAGCGATTCTCGCTCTGAAAGTCGCGGAGCCTCAACAAGGCTTCGTCGCACCCAACACCAAGTCGATCGCACAGGCGCACTTCTTCCCGGAAGCGTGGTTTCGCGCGGTCTACAACACGGAGCAGCCCGTAGGCTTTCTCATGCTCCACGACGAACACCTGCGTCCCGAACCTCGAGAGCAGGGGTACTACTTTCTTTGGCGTCTCATGGTCGACGAGTCGAGCCAAGGCCTCGGTATCGGCCGGCTTGCGGTCGAAGCCCTCGTTGCTCATGTCCAGACGCGCCCCAAGGCCACCCGACTCCTGACAAGCTGCAAGCAAGGCCCGGGCTCGCCGGAGGGATTCTATTTGAAGCTGGGTTTCGTCCCGATGGGAACTAGCTCCGAGGGAGAACTGGAACTCCAACTGAGCCTCTAGCGTGTCCGCCTAACAAGTGCTTGCATCGGTCTGCCTAACGCGTCGCCTCAAGTGCGCCTTGTGGTACAATGAGTCCACTAGCCGGGCGTTTTCGCGAGCCACCACGTCGGCGGCCGCCGATCCCCTCGTCCGTTGGACCGCGAGGTCACGCATGCCCTTCATCGATACCAAGAACCTCGAACCGAAGCAGCCTCTTCCCGGATGGGAGGGTCGCTTCATCAACTCCGAGAAGATGACCTTCGGATACTACGCTGTGACTGCGGGTTCAACGATCCACGAGCACAGCCACCTCCAGGAAGAAGTGTGGCACGTCATCGAAGGGCAACTCGAGGTCACGATCGACGGCGAGACTGCGATCGCCGGAGAAGGATGCGTGGCGGTGATTCCTCCTCACGTTTCGCATTCCGTTAGAGTCCTGGTTGACTCCAAAGCGATCGTCGTGGACTCCCCCACTCGAAAAGCAGTGGGAGCCGCAAGCACAGCCTAGTCGCGCCTGGCGCGGAACGGCCTCTCCCGCACGGCGTCCAACAAGGCGTTGCAGACGGACCAGCAACAGCTCGTTTGAATTGACCTTGGACGCCGTCTGGCGGCATGCTTTCGGAGCAGGGTCGGACTTGGTCAGAGCTGTTCCTGGCCGCTGAACGCCGGCCCGCTAGGCGGCGTGCGTGACGATCCAGGTACCTCGCAGTTCCACCACCGATGTTCTTTCGACTGCTGCTGGCCCGGATCGGCACCCGGGACGGCGCAGCCTAACAATCTCTCGCAGCTGACTTCGGGCCGGCCGCGGCGTGGCGTGGTACGGTTTCCGCATTGAACGGCTCAGGGCTCTCGGACGTAGGCGTCGGCAGTTGAGCAGAGTATCCGCCAGGCGGACATGATATGACGATCTTCGAGTACCTCTCGGTGGCCGTCTCGATCCTTCTCTCCCTGGCCGCAGTGCGCCTGATCATCGGGCTGCCGCACGCATGTGCTTCTCCGCAGCGGTACTGGGTTCACCTCGTCTACGTCGTGCTCGTAGCGGTACAGACCGTATTGATCTGGTGGAACTCCTGGGCATACCGACAAGTTGAGGACTGGGTGCTACCCGGCTTCGTTCTCATCCTGCTCATGCCGGTGACTCTCTACTTCATCGTTTCGACGCTCGTTCCTGACGCGCCCGCGACGGTAGACTCGTGGAAGGCACACTTCTTTGAAGTTCGCGCCCGGTTCTTTCTTGCGTACATATTCCTGTTTCTCCTTTTTGTTCTCAGTACCTACTTCTTGCTTGGGGTCCCCCTTTCTAATCCGCAGCGCGCCGTCCAACTGCTCGGGGTCGCTACCTTCACCGTGGGTGCTGTCTCGACCAATGAGAGGATCCACGAGGTGCTGGCGCTTTGGTGTTGTGGGGTGCTCGCGATCACGATTGCTGCCTTCTTCCTGAGGCCCGGGGGAATCGCGCCGTCCTAGCGGGCCGCCCAACCAGGCGCCGTAACGGACCGGGCTACACCCTGGCGTGATCATGCGCGGTGCCTTCTGGCTTCGGCACTTAGAGACTCCCCGCCGATACCAGCAGCTCCGCGGAATGGGGCTTGGTCGCCACCTGGCGGCATGCTATTCCGGCAGGGTCGGGGTCGGTCGGCGCTGTTGCTGGTCGCTGAACACCCTGTCCGTTTGGCGGCTGATTCTTGAGGCGATTCTGCGCAAGCCGTGCGCGTTGCCCGGGATACCCATCCATGACCGAGGCCCTTCAGCCCTACAGCTCGTCCGTTCTCGCCCTGGGTGTTCTCGGCTTGCTCTACGTCGCCCAGCTTGCCATCGCGGATATCAGCGGCATCCTCAGGAAGCACACGCCGGGCACTCCGGTGGCCGGCAACCACGACGACTTCCTTTTCCGAGCTGTTCGCGCCCATGCCAACACGACGGAAAGCATCGGCGCAGTCATCCTCATCGCCGGCTTTGCGATCCTCCGAGGTGGCGACCCAGCCTGGGTCAACGGGGCCGTGTGGCTCGTTCTCGCTTGTCGTGCGGCACACACGCTCTCGTACTATCTTGATCTGCGGCCGCTCCGCACCGTCGCCTTTGCTGTTGGAATCGTCGCTCTGGTTGCTCTCTTCGCGTTGGGGCTCCAGGCGCCCTGAGGCCGCTGGCGTGGCTCAGCGCCTGTGCCTCGGCGACCGGTGGCGGCCTGTGCCCCGCAGCGGAGCGCCCGGCCCGTAAGGTGGCGTGGTTCATTGCCGAACGATTACTCCAAGAGGTGGTACGAGGCTTTTCTCGCTTCGATTCCGTCGGGCGCGACGGGAGCCGAAGTCTCGTTCGTCCGTCGACATCTTCCGGTCGCCGAGTTCTCTTCCATCCTCGACCTTTGCTGCGGACCTGCGCGACATGCAACTGCTCTCGCTGAACTCGGGTATCGCGTTCTCGGTGTGGATACGAACGAGCAGGCCATCGGTCGGGCGCGTGCCGTTTGCCCGAAGGCCTCATTCGAGACTCGCGACATGCGGAACCTGATCTCGATCGGCGGGCCGTTCGACGGTGTGGTGAATCTCTGGCACAGTTTCGGCTACTTCGACGACGAGACGAAACTCGACGTTCTCCGCCAGGCCCGGACGCTCCTTCGCCCCGGTGGTAGAGCGATCTTCGATATCTACAACAGAGACCATTTCGTCAGCCTTCCCCCAGAAGAGTGGAGCGAGCGCGGTGGGCAGAGGATTCGAACGCAACGCAGCTGGAACGGGCTGCGTCACAGGGTGTCGATCGAGTACGAGGGAGCGCACCGCGATGAGTTCGAGTGGCGCCTCTATTCTCCAGACGAGTTCGCCGACCTCTGCTCGTCCGTGGGCCTTGATCCTCTCATGGAGTGCGCGTGGTTCGACGAGTCCAAGCGTCCGTCCGCCGAACACGCACGCATGCAATTCGTAGTGGCGCGTGCCGTCTGACAAGGCGATGCAACGGATGATCGGCAGGTCGGTCCAGTTGACGCTAGTTGCCGTCTGGCGGCATACTTCAGCTCCAGGATCGGGTCCGGCCAGCGCTCTTGCTGGCCGCTGAGCGGCGATCCGTCGGACGGCGCGAGGAGTTCGCCTGAAACACTCGCCCGAACGCGAGTTCGCACCATTTCGAGAAGGAGACCCGCCTCATGTCCAGCCTGTATGAGCGCCTAGGCAAGACCGAGGGAATCACTGCGATTGCGAGCGATACCGTTGACCTTCATCTCCAGAATCCGCGAATTGCGCCGCGCTACGTGAACAGCGATGTGGTGGCTGTGAAGCATGCGGTGACGACGTTCTTCGTGACGAACTCTGGGGGTCCCAAGGTCTACGAGGGCAAGGACATGTTGGCCGCACATCGCGGAATGAACATCGACGCCGCAGAGTTCGGTGCCGCTCTCGATGACGCAATGGAGGCTCTCGACAAGAACGGAATCGGTCAGAGAGAGAAGGAAGAAGTCCTCTTCTTTCTGTACGGCCTGAAGAACGAGGTCGTACACATCTAGTCACGAGTTCCCGGTGCTGTTTGCTGGAGCATCGGGGCCTCGAACGCGAGATCGCAAACCATCCACCGTCCAACAAGCCGTTGCAGCGGACTTGCCAACGCCTGAGGCCTGGCGGGCATGGTAGAATCGCGGAGATCTGAGGCGTCACAGCCGTTGTGCCGAATCGGCGCAAGCCGCGCAACGGCGATCGGTCCGCTGGGCGGACTCGTGCAGCAGGAGGTGATTCGTGGCAGTCACTCGCGCGGACGTCGAAGCCCTACGTGGAGAGCTTCGGAAGCAGTTGGGATCCGGAGACATGGTTGCCTGGACCGCCTTGTTCTCCGATGACTGCGAGTTCCGGAACTCCGCGATGAGCGAAGCCGTGACTGGCCGAGCTGCGCTCCGTGCTTTTGCCGAGTCGTGGCCCAGAGTCGACAACCAGGAAGAATGGTATGCCATCGATGGAAACAGACTCGTGGTGGGCTGGAACGAGCGGCAGGAATCCATGCAGGAGTCCGCACCTCGCTACAGAGGCTTCTCGACCTTCGTGTTCGACGAGAGCGGTCTGATCCGCAGTTACGAGGGGATGTTCGACACCGCTGCTGTCTTTGCGGCCATAAAGGCGTAGATCCAGCCCGCCGCCCAGCAAGACACTGTCCCAGACCAAAGGAGTTGGCCGTGAGCACCTCGAGCAGGAAGGCAAGAGAGCCCTTGATCGTCAGGCCCGACCAGGGCCGTACCTACGACATGGGCCGCATGCGCGCCGTATTCTTTGCGGATGAGAAAGAAACTGCCTCCCGCTACTCGATCTCCGAGTGGCGTCTCGAGGCTAGAACGCACGGCCCGGGTGCCCACTCGCACGCGGATGACCACATCTTCTATGTGCTGGCCGGGACCCTCAGCCTCCTCATCGACGGCGAGAGATCGGAAGCTCCGCGCGGCAGCTACGCCGTGATTCCTGGTGGTGTGTCACATGACTTCGAGAATCATGGTGAGGACGAGTGCGGGTTCATCAGCATCAACGTGCCTGCTGGTTTCGAGCAGGCGATGCCGCAGATCGTCGAGTGGTTGAAACAGAATCCACTGGGCGACGTGGCCGACGCCTAACAGGGAGATTCAGCTGGGTTCCCCGCTGGCAGGGCCAGCGACCGCTGACGCGGCCCGAGATCTGGTAGCGTTCCGGATTCATCGGTCAGGGAGGTTCGCGATCGTGGATTCCGGTGAGTCACTCCATCTGATCGTCGAGGCATCTCTCGGGCTTGCGGGGTTTGCCGGGGTGGTGACAGCCCTGGCGAAGCGCGGCGCACGCGAGCTGCACGCCCTCCATCGCCTCAATCTCGTGAATCTGCTGGCGACCTCGCTCGGGGCGTTGTTCTTGAGTCTGGGGGGCCTGGCACTGCTGGCGGCCGGAGTCGAGGAGCCCCTCACCTGGCGGGTCGTCAGCGCGAGTGGGCTTCTCGTGACCCTCTACTTCGGCTCGAAGAGCATCCGCACCGTGGTGGCCGCCGCGGGGACCGGTCGCAGGCAGCAGAGCCTGCCGGCGCTTCTGGCGATCAACGTCCCGCTGCTCGTCGTCTGCCTCGTGCAGGTCTGGAACCTCGTGGTCCTTGCGGCGTTCTGGCCGGTCTTCGTGCTGCTCGTGGCGCTCTTTGCCATCGGCTGCTTCTCCTTCGTCCGCCTGCTCTTCGCGCCAGTGGCCTGAACGGGCAGACGCGGCGCTCGCGCCGCGCAGCGCGACGACCCTCGAGCCGCCCCCTGGCCTCCATCGATCCGACTAGCCGACGACCTCGCGCACTTCGTTCGTGCCGGGAACGAAGCGCCCCTTCTCGGCCCAGACGAGGGCCTCGTCGATCGACTCGGCTTCGATCACGTAGACGCCGCCCAGTACCTCGCGTCCCACCGGGAGG
>JAJDAR010000026.1 GCA_029261775.1 Deltaproteobacteria bacterium
GTTGCCCTTCGCGGGGAACACGCCGTGGAGCACGACTTCCTCGCCGGCCCCGACGACGCTGGGCTGATAGGAGAGCACCCCGGCCGTGGGGTACTCGGGTTCCTCGACGGGCGGGTAGTCCGCCTTCACCAGGACGTCGTCTGCTTCGCCGTCGTCCTCGGACGGCCCGGCCGGCACGAGCGCCATCGTGGCATCCGGATCGCCCGTCTCGAAGAAGAGGGTCTTGTTCCGATTGCTCACGCGCTCGCCGTTCTGGTAGATCGCGATCCAGTGCGCGCCGGCGAAGACACCGGGCAGCCGCTTGATCTGGATCTGCGTGCTCGTCCACGAGAGGATGTCGGAGGTGGGGATCGTTCCGGTCGCGTTCTTGCCGGCACCGAACTTGAGGACCGGCTTCGGCCCCTCCTGGGGCGGCGAGCTCGGCGGTCCGCCTTCCGCCTCGACGAGGATCGCCCGCGGCGCAAAGCCGCGAGCCTTGCGGAAGCCCTTCGACCCCGGCGAGATCGCCTGCGAGGGCAGCGAGTTCGGGGAGCCGCTCGAAACGAACAGGTGGCTACCGTGGATCGTGATCGGCGCATCCCACTGCGCCGGGAAGGGCTGGTAGTGGTGGATCTCGGGCGGGGGGCTGCCCTTGGCCGACAGGTCCGGCCCCGAGCCTTCGGCTCCGAGGGCGGTCTGCGCAAGAAGACTCGTCGCCACGACCAGGCCGGCCGGGATCGCAGCACGGAGGCAGGTACGGATTCGCATCACGGGAGATCCTCCAATCGGGGTGGAGTCGTCACGACGGCGGCCGAAGTTCAACCCGAATCGATCTCCTCGTGGCGGGGCTCGCGACCGGGGTCCGGCGCCCTTCCTGCGGCACTGCCGCTGTGGGGGGCGGCCCCTGGGGGCTCGCGGTCAGCCGGACCTGGCGGCTTGCCTCCGCTCCTGCCACCAACCGGCCACGCGGGCCGCATAGAGGTCGGCGTACCGGCGGGTCAGCTCGTCCGCATCCTCGAACAGCGGCTGCGCGTCCGTCGGCGGGAGGTCCGAAGCTCCCTGCACAGGATCGACCCACTCCAGGCGGATCTCCTCGATCAGCTCGCCGAGCTGCGGGGCGGCGGTCTCGTGGTGCTCGCTGGTCTGGTGGGTCAGGAAGCCCCGGTAGTCCTCGAAGGCGAGCAGGCTGTAGTACGTGCCCGGCTCGGCGCCCCGCCAGTACTCGTAGCGCAGGACCGCGCTCTCGCGTTCGTGGGTCGCGGCGTGGAGTGCTGCGGCGAGCTCCTCGAATGCGCCTTCCCGACCGGTCTTGATCCGGATGTGCGCCAGGATCGTGGCCACCTGGAAATCCTCCGCTGGCGCCCGCCGGGGCGTCGGCCTCGACGCTACTCCGGGCCGTGGATCGGGGCGACCGCCGTGACGCACCGCGCTAAGGTCTGTCGCTCCTCCTACAGGAATCCCACGCTCATGGACTTCGACGGCATTCCCCTTCTCGATCCCCAGATCTACGCCCAGCAGGGCCCGCCCCACGACCTGTGGACCGACCTCCGCGAGAAGGCGCCGGTGCGCCGCTTCGAGGTCCCCATCCTCGAGCCCTTCTGGGCGATCACCAGGCACGCGGACATCTGCTCGATCTCGCGCCAGCCCGACAAATTCCTGAGCGCGCCCGGCATCACGCCTCTGCCGAAGGACCAGGGCCTGATCGATCGCAGCCAGGGCATCGGCGCGATGCGCGTGGTCATCAACATGGACCCGCCCGAGCACCGCAAGGTTCGCAAGGTGGCGAGCCCGTGGTTCACGCCCCGCGCGCTCCAGAGCATCGACGCCGCCGTCGATGCCAGCGCACGCCAGCTCGTGGACGACCTCGCCGGGAAGACCGGCGAAGGCGAGGCCGACTTCGCGACCGAGGTCGCCGTCCGCCACCCGCTGCGCATCCTCGCCACGGCGCTCGGCGTGCCGCGCGAGCAGGAGCCCAAGATCCTCGAGCTCTCGAACCGGCTCTTCGCGCCCGACGACGACGAGCTCGGCGGCGGCACCCAGCCGGAGGACTTCCAGAAGCTCGGCATGGAGTTCCTCGAGCTGTTCCTGCCGATCATCGAGGACCGCCGCAAGCACCCGACCGGCGACCTGGCGAGCGTGCTCGCCAACGGGCAGATCGACGGACAGCCGATGGGACCGATGGAGACCCTCGGCTACTACCTGATCGTCTTCAACGCCGGACACGACACGACCAAGAACTCGCTCGCCGGCGGCATGCGCGCGCTGATCGAGCATCCGGAGCAGTTCGAGCGCCTGCGCCGGGATCCCTCGCTGATCCCGTTGGCAGTCGAGGAGATCACGCGCTGGTCGTCGCCGGTGAACTACATGAAGCGGACCGCTGCACGCGACGTGGTCGTGAACGGCCAGAAGATCCCCGAGGGCGATGCGCTGCTCATGTTCTACGGCTCGGCCAACCGGGACGAGGCCGTCTTCGACGATCCCTTCCGCTTCGACATCACGCGCAATCCCAATCGGCACATCGCCTTCGGCTACGGCGAGCACTTCTGCATGGGCGCCCACTTCGCGCGCCGCTCGCAGGCCGCGATCGTGAGCGAGCTGGCGCGACGCGTCGAGCACTGGGAGCTGATCGGCGAGCCGGAGTGGATCGCGGCGAGCTTCGTCGTCGGCCTGAAGCACCTGCCGGTGCGCTACAAGATCGCCCGGTCCTAGGAGTCCACGATGTCGAGCGCAGAGAACAAGGCCACCGTCGAGAGGATGTGGGCTGCCCTCGGGCGGATGGACTGGGACGAGCTGAAGAGCTGCCTCCACCCCGACGTCCACTACCAGGACGTGCCGACCGAGGACCCGGGCGCCGTGGGGCGGGAGAACGTCGTCAAGCGCCTGGGCGTCGCCTTCGACCACCTGACGAGCCAGGAGCAGGTCACCCA
>JAJDAR010000027.1 GCA_029261775.1 Deltaproteobacteria bacterium
CACGTAGAGGGCCAGGGGCTTGTCCCGCTCGTTCACGAAGCGGATCGACTCGTCGAGATCGTCCACCGCCAGGACCGGCAGGATCGGACCGAAGATCTCGTCCTGCATCACGGGCGCGTCCGGCGTGACGTCGCGCAGCACCGTCGGAGCCAGGTAGCGGGTCTCGGCGTTCGTGCGGCCCCCGAAGGCGATCTTCGCGCCCTCGAGCAGCTTGGAGAGACGGCCGTGATGCCTGGAGTCGACGATGCGCGCGTAGTCCGGGCTCTGCTCCGGATCCTCCCCGTAGAAGTCGCGGGCCGCCTTCTCGAGCTCCGTGAGCAGCTCCTCCTGGCGGGAGCGATGCACGAGCACGTAGTCGGGCGCGATGCAGGTCTGGCCCGCGTTCACGAACTTGCCCCAGGCGATGCGCCGGGCCGCGGTCGGGATGTCGACGTCCGCATCGACCAGACACGGGCTCTTGCCCCCGAGCTCGAGGGTGACCGGGGTCAGGTTCCGCGCGGCTGCCTCCATCACCAGTTTTCCGACGCGGCCGCCGCCGGTGTAGAAGATGTGGTCGAAGCGCTGCTCGAGCAGCGAGCTGGTCTCGGTGACGCCACCCTCGACGAGCGCGACGGCCTCCGGGTCGAGGTACTCGGGGACGAAGCGGGCCAGGGCTTCCGAGGTGTGCGGTGTGATCTCGGAAGGCTTGAGCATCACCGCATTGCCCGCCGCGAGGGCACCCGCGAGCGGCGAGAGCAGCAGCCCGACCGGGTAATTCCAGGGGGAGATGATCAGCACCACGCCAAGGGGCTCGCGCTGGATGAAGGTCCGGCCGAGCAGGGGAATGCTGCCGACCCGCTCTCGTCGGGTCCAGCGGGCGAGGTTCTTCAGCGCGGTGCCCGCCTCCTGCTTGCCCTGCGCGATGTCGGCCGCGATCGCCTCGACGGGCGGCTTGCCGAAGTCGGCCCGCAGCGCCTCGACGAAGTCGTCGCTCTTGTCCGTGCACATCGCCTTCAGCGCTTCGAGCTGGCTGCGGCGCCAGGCCAGCGGGCGGGTGCGGCCCGCCTCGAAGCTGCGACGCAGCCTCGCCACCTGCTCGGGGATCGAGGCGAGATCGGTATGGGGCTCGGGGACGAGGGCGGCGACGGCCATTGGGGGCCTCCTTCTGGATCGGGGGATTGTATCGGTGCTGCGCCGGGCGGACGAGGACGCGAATCGTCTGCGAGGGCCGGCCGGGCGCCCTGCGATACCCTCCGGCGCCTCATGGACCGACCCTCATCCGACGATCGCGAGGACCGCCAGGCGGCTGGAGAGCCCGTTTCGGACAGCCCTGAGGCGGTCGCACGCCGTGCGCTGGGCCGCGCCCTGCGCGAGCTGATCGAAGCGCTCCCCTCGACCGGGGTCGACGAGGGGGCCCTGAAGGCCGCGACGGAGACCGTGCACCAGCTGGCCGCCCGGGTCGGGTCGGCGACCCGGCCGCGTCCCGCCGGCGAGTTCCTCTCCGGGATGGGCGACTTCCTGGATCGGGGGCCGATCACGGGCCAGGCGAATCCGATCGCGCCTCCGTTCCGGATGTGGCCCGACTGGGAGGCCCGGGTGGCGCGCGGAGAGGGGCGCTTCGGTGCGGCCTATGAAGGGGGGCCGGGCATCGCCCACGGCGGCTTCGTCGCCGCTGCGCTCGACGAGTTGCTCGGCATGGCCACGATCTTCTCCGGCGGACCCGGGATGACCGGCGAGCTCACGGTCCGCTACCGCCGCCCGACCCCGCTGCATACCGACCTCACTCTCGAGGGCCGCTTGGACGGCCAGCGCGGCCGCCGCCTCGAGCTTTCGGGCGAGCTCCGCGCCGGCGACGAGCTGATCGCAGAAGCGACCGGCCTGTTCATCGCCGTCGGCGACGCCAAGTTCGCCGAGCTCGACGAGCAGCGCCGCAACGAAAGCTCCTGAAGGGACGGCCCAGCGCAGGTGCCGGGCTTCGTCTCGCTAGGCGAGCACGGTCCAGGTCTCCGACCCGATGAAGAGCTCCAGCAGGGACGGGTCGATGCGGCCACGCGATGCCTCCTGCGAGAGGATGTCGAGTGCCTTCTCGAGGGGCAGCGCCTTCTTGTAGGGGCGATCGGCCGCCGTCAGTGCGTCGAAGATGTCGGCGATCGTGAGCATGCGGGTCTGGATCGGGATCTCGGCGGCGCCGAGACCGAGGGGGTACCCGGAGCCGTCGAGCTTCTCGTGGTGGCTGGAGGCGATCGCATCGACCCTCGCCAGATCTCGCGTCCACGGAATCTGCTCCAGGAAGCGGTGCGTGTAGGTCACGTGCGATTCGATGGCTCGCCGCTCCTGCGAGGTCAGGCTGCCCTGAGGGACCGAGAGGTAGTCCAGGTCGCCGGGCTGGAGCAGCTGGATCGGCTGGTCGTCCGAGTCGACGAGGCGATGCTCGGCGATCACGACGAGTTCCTGCGAGACCTCGCTGGCCAACACGCGCGGCTCGTTGGCCCGCTGCACCGCGCGTTCGAAGTGGCGCAATCGATCGCGCTCCTCGTCGATGCCGCGCCGCAGCCGTTTCTCGAAGGCCTCGAAGCCGGCCGAGCCGCACTCCTGGAGATAGCGAGCAAGCTCGGCGTGATAGCGGCGCTCGAGGGCCTCGTGCGCATGCGCGAACCGGCCCCGCAGCGCGACCTCGCGCTCCGGCGGCAGCTTGCGGTCCTTGCCGAGCACCTGCTCCGAGACGAAGACCTTGCCGAAGTCGTGCAGCAGCGCGGCATAGCGGATCTCGCGAAGCTCGGAGCCGGCGAAAGCCACCTCGGCCAGGGCGCCGTGGCCGCAGCGATCCGCGTGCTCGGCCAGCGCGCAGGTCAGCTCGGCGACCCGCTCCGAATGGCCGGACGTGCCGGGATCTCGTTGGTCGAGCGCGGTCACGGCCGCGCGGATGAAGCCCTCGAAGAGGGCCTCGATCTCGTCCCGCAGCCGCTGGTTCTCGATCGAGACCGCCGCCTGGCCGCCGAGGGCCCGCGCGATCTGCTCGTCGCGCGTCGCGTAGCACCCCGCGGCCGGGTTCAGCAGCTGCAGCACCCCGACCGTGACGCCGCTCGGCGCGAGCATGGGTACGACCAGCACGGCGCGGGTCCGGTAGCCGTTGGCCTCGTCGAAGCGGCGATCGAAACGGCAGGGCAGGCTCTCGGGGACGGCGTAGGCGTCGTCGATGCGCAGCGTCTCACCGGTCGCGGCGGCGTAGCCGGCGAAGCTCGATCGGTCGATCGGGATCTCGAGATCCGGCGGGTCGAGGCCGGGGAGCGACTCGTTCTGCGTCCAGTGGAAGCGCAGGTGCTCGCCGTCGACCAGGTACAGGCTGCCGGCGTCGCTGCTCGTGACCCGCCGCGCCTCGCGGAGGATCGTCGTCATCAGCTCCTGGAGATCGCGGGGCTGCATCAGCGCGCCGCCGACCTCCGATAGCTCGAACAGGTCGCGGGCCAGGAGCTCGCCCTCCCGCCGCAGCTGCTCGGCGGCGACCAATCCCTGGGCGTGGAGCAACGCAGCTCGCAGGCACTCCCGGCGGGCGGGCCCGGGAAGGTCCGGCAAGCGGAGGAACAAGCGTCCGGCCTGCCGGGCCGCATCGGCCGCGGGCCCGTCCGGGGCCACCACGACCCACCAGCGCGGCAGGGTCCGCAGCCGGGGCGGATCCAGAGCGTCCTGCCAGGCCGGATCCGCCAGCAGCACGGTGGCGGGCCCGAGCGCAGTCCCGACCTCGCTCAGGCTTCCGATCGGGGTGGGCTCCAGGCTTTCAGGGAGGTCCGCCGCCACGGCTTCCGCCATGCGCGCGCTCGACAGGATCTGGGCCGGGGCTCCAGGCACCCGGGCCTCATCGGTTCGACGGCGCGAGCCCTGAACGCGCACCGATTGCATGACGGCGCTCTTCGGAGCTCTTTCCTCGCAGCGGAAAGTGGGATTCAAGACGGGGTGGGGACGGCTCGATAACGCTCGGGATGGCGTCGTCCCGCACCCAGGCGAAGATCCGGAAGTGGAAGGACCAGGCTTCGAAGGCCCTGCGAAAGGGCCGGGCCGGGGATGCCCTCGAGGCGTACCGCGCCCTGGAGAAGCTCGAGCCGGCGGAGGGCCTGTGGCCTCAGCGCGCCGCGGACGTCCATCGCCGGGAGGGCGACGCGCCGGCGGCGATCGAAGCGCTCGAGCGCGCCGCGGACCGCTGGGCCGACGGGGGATTCCTGCTCAAGGCGATCGCCACCTGCAAGATGGTGCTGGAGCTCGATCCCGCGCACACCCGGATCCAGGAGCAGTTGACCGAGCTCTATGCGAGCCGGGGTCACAGCCCGAGCTCGGCCGAGGACGCGGAGCAGGGCGGTGGCAGTGGTCTCGAGCGCGGCCGTCCCCTGGAAGAGATCGTGCTGACCGAGGTGGTGCCGACCGAGGATGCGAGCGATCTACGGCCCTCCGAGGAGAGCGGCGCGTTCGCGGAGGTCCCGCTCGACTGGGACCACAGCGGATGGCTGGCGGGGGAGGACGGCGAGCTGCCGCCCGAACTCGATGTCGGGCCGATCGAGTCCGTGGCTCCCGAGGACGGGAGCGCCGCGGCCTCGGTCCCCGTCGACGCGCGGGCGGCGGCGCGACAGACCCTGCCCCAGGTCCCCCTCTTCTCGGCGCTGCGCGCGCCGGCGCTGCGCCAGCTGATCGACGGGGTCCAGCTCGTGACCTTGAGAGAGGGAGAGGCGTTGTTCGAGGAGGGCGACCTCGGCGACGCCCTCTACGTCGTGACCGAGGGCGCCGTCGTGCCGGTCGCCCGCGCGGAGAACGGTCAGGAGAAGCGACTCGCCGTGCTCGACGAGGGCGCCTTCTTCGGCGAGACCGCGATCCTCGCCAACCAGCCGCGCAATGCCCGCATCGAGGCGCTCGTGGAGTCGAAGCTCCTGGCCATCGATCGGGGCGTCATGTCGGATCTGCTCGATGGCGATCGCGAGCTGCTGGGCCGCATGCTCGGCTTCTTCCGCGACCGTCTGATCGACCGGCTCGTCCGCACCAGCCGCTTCTTCTCGCCCCTGCCCGCAGGCTCGCGCCGACAGCTCGCCCGTTCGTTCCGGTTCCTCGAGGTGGAGGCGGGGAGCGAGCTGATCCAGCAGGGCGCGACGGCGCCCGCGCTGTACGTCGTGCTCGCCGGCGACGTCGAGGTGACGATGCGCAACGAGCAAGGGGCCGAGACCGCGCTGGCGCAGCTTCGCGCCGGCCACGTCTTCGGTGAGATGTCGATCCTCTCGGGGGACGCCGCCGTGGCCTCGTGCATCACCCGGCGCAAGTGCTGGCTGCTCGCGCTGGGCCGCAAGGCGGTCGTGACCTTGATGGCCCAGCACGGCCCCGTGCACGAGGCCGCCATGGCCCTCGCGACGGAGCGCGAGCGGGAGAACGCGCGCAACCTCCGATCCGACGAAGCCCGCCCCGCCTACGACGCCGACCTCGACCTGATCTGATCCCCACCCCAGCTCCGGGGACGCGCGCAGACGGGGCCAACGCGCAGACGGGGCCGCGCGCAGACGGGGCCAACGCGCAGACGGGGACGTTCGTTTCATTGTTGCATTGCCGAATCGTGTGGACGAGCGCAGACCCTGCCAATGCAACAATGAAACGAACGT
>JAJDAR010000028.1 GCA_029261775.1 Deltaproteobacteria bacterium
CGAGGGCCGGGTCGACTCGGTGACCGACGTCGTCGCCGAGGGCGACGAGGTGCTGGTCAAGTGCATCGACATCGACCCGAGCGGTCGCATCCGGCTCTCCCGCAAGGAGGCGCTGGGTGAGGCGATCGCCGGCGCCGGCGACGCCTCCTAGGGCGCCACGTTCTTGGGGGAGGTTCTCGTTCGCGTCGAGCGATTGCCGGGAAACGAGGATCTCCCCCTGCCGGCCTACCAGAGTGCAGGCGCTGCGGGTCTGGACCTGCGCGCGGCGGTGACCGAGGACCAGGTCATCGCCCCCGGCGCACGGGCCCGCATCCCGACCGGCCTGCGGATCGCCCTGCCGCCCGGTACCGAAGGGCAGGTGCGCCCGCGCAGCGGCCTGGCCTTCCGCCACGGGCTCAGCCTGCCCAATGCGCCCGGTACGATAGACTCCGACTACCGCGGCGAGCTCCAGGTGCTGTTGTGCAATGGGGGGGACGAGCCCTTCCGGGTGAGGCGCGGCGATCGGATCGCGCAGCTGGTCGTGGCGCCCGTGCTGCGGGCGAAGATCGAGGAGGTCGAGCCCGGGACCGGGCTCGAGGAGACCTCGCGCGGGGACGGAGGCTTCGGCTCGACGGGCCGAGGCTGAGAGGCGACGGCGGCACGAGACTGCGGGGGCTGGATGGGCCCGTCCGCTGCGGGGACCCCATGACCGAACCGACCAAGGGCGGGCTCCAGGCGGGAGGCGCGGCGGAAGAGCCGGCGCCTTCGCCGCTGGGCGGATCGGCCGAGCCGGTCCATCCCCAGCCGCCGACGCCCCGCGACGGGACGGGCAAGAAGGAGCGCAGCAACCTGACGCTGCGCCTGATCACGGCAGGCACGCTGATTCCGCCCCTGCTCTGGGTCATCTACCAGGGAGGTCCTTGGGTGCTCGGGACCGTGATCCTGATCTCGATGATCGGAATCACCGAGTTCTACGATCTGATCGAGGCCAAGGGCGCAGAGCCCCTGCGCACCTTCGGGATGATCGCCACGGCGGCACTGCAGGTGATCGCCTACCTGGGCAGCGACTACCTCGCGAACCTGCTGCTCTCGGCGGTGTTGCTGGGCCTGATGGTGGCGCAGCTCGGAAAGGCGCGAATCGCCGAGGCGCTCGCCAGCATCTCGGGCACCTTCTTCGGGGTCTTCTACATCGGATGGCTGCTCTCCCACGCCATCCTGTTGCGCAACTTCGAGTCGAAGGTCGCAGGTCGCTTCGGCGAGGATGCCGCGGCCGGAATCGACCCGGACGCGGGAGGCTACTATCTGCTGTTCACGATCGTCGTCGTGATCGGTGGCGACGTGGGCGCCTACTTCGCGGGCCGCGCCTACGGCAAGCGAAAGCTGGCCCCGAAGATCAGCCCGAACAAGACCGTCGAGGGCGCGCTCGGAGCGGTCGTTGCCGGGATGTTCTTCGGCCTCGGCCTGAAGGCGCTCTTCGACGCCTACGCACCGCACCTGTCCAGCGGCTTCGGCTATGCGTTCGGCGCCGCGACCTGCGTCGTCCTCTCGGTGGTCGGCATCCTCGGGGACCTGGTCGAGTCGCTGCTCAAGCGCGACGCGATGGTCAAGGACAGCGGCGGCATCCTGCCCGGCACGGGAGGGGTCCTGGACCGCATCGATTCCAACCTGCTCGGCATCCCCGTGATGTACTATCTGCTCCTGGCCTCTACCTTCCTGTCCCGGTCCCTCGGCGGATGAGCCACGGGCCCGGGTCGCGAACCGCAGCGGAGGACCGCCGGCTCGAGATGCGAGGCCGCGGCGCCCACCGCCCGCTGGAGACCCGAGCCATGCCCCCCCGGCACCAGGCCCCGACGCCCCGAGAGACCCCTCCGCCGGCCCCGGCCGGGAGCGAGGAGGCGCAGCTCGAGGAAATCGGCGCCTTGCGCGCCGCCGAGCGCCCCCGGGAGGAATGCGGGGTGTTCGGCATCCACGGCCATCCGGAGGCCGCTCGCATCACCTATCTGGGCCTCTACGCCCTCCAGCACCGTGGCCAGGAGAGCGCCGGGATCTGCACGGCCCAGGGCGGCGAGCAGTTCGTGCATCGGGGCATGGGGCTGGTTTCGGACGTGTTCAACGAGAAGGTGATCGATCGCCTGCCGGGCCGGCACGCCGTCGGTCACGTCCGCTACTCGACCACCGGCGAGAGCCTGCTGCGCAACGCGCAGCCCTTCTGCGCGAACACCGACGGTGGGCCGGTCGCGTTGGGCCACAACGGCAACCTCGTGAACGCCTCCTCCGTCCGCCGCGAGCTCGAGGGGCGGGGCGCCATCTTCAGCACCACCGCGGACAGCGAAGTCATCGTCCACCTGCTGGCACGCTCACGTGAAACCACCCTCGAGGAGCGCCTGATCGATGCGCTCTCCCGGGTGAAAGGTGCCTTCAGCCTCGTCATGCTCACTCACGACGGGCTGGTCGCCGTGCGCGATCCCCACGGCTTCCGCCCCCTGGTCCTGGGCCGCCTGGACGGCGCCTGGGTGGTGGCGAGCGAGACCTGCGCGCTCGACCTGATCGGCGCCACGGTCGAACGCCACGTCGATCCGGGCGAGGTGCTGGTCATCCGGCGCGGTCGTCTGCGCACCCTGCGCCCCTTTCCGAAGCCGGAGCGCGAAGCGTTCTGCATCTTCGAGTACATCTACTTCGCCCGCCCCGACTCCAACCTGGAAGGCGGCAACGTCTACTCCTATCGCAAGGAGCTCGGCAGGGCGCTGGCCCGCGAGCATCCGGTGCAGGCCGACATGGTCGTACCGCTGCTCGACTCGGGCAGCGCCGCCGCCCTCGGCTTCGCCGAGGAGTCGGGCATCCCCTACGAGACCGCGATCATCCGCAACCACTTCGTGGGCCGCACCTTCATCGAGCCCGCCCAGTCGATCCGCAACTTCGGCGTGAAGATCAAGCACAATCCCATTCGCGGCATCTTGCAGGGGAAGAAGGTGGTTCTCGTCGACGATTCGATCGTGCGCGGCACCACGCTGCTCAAGATGTCCACTCTCATGCGACAGGCAGGCGCGCGCGAGATCCACGTGCGGATCTCGGCGCCGCCGACGCGTGCGCCCTGCTTCTACGGGATCGACATGCCGACGCGGGGCGAGCTGATGGCCTCCAGCCGCGGGGTCGAGGA
>JAJDAR010000029.1 GCA_029261775.1 Deltaproteobacteria bacterium
CTTCGTCTTCATCTCGTAGTGGTCGAGGTTGTAGCCGCTGCAGGTCCAGGCGGCGACGTGGTTCGTCCACTTCGGTGTCTTGCACATGCTGCTGGTCGAGGTCTTGTAGTTCACGGCGCCCGCCGAGTGGAAGGCCACCGCACCATCGTCTTCGCCCGGCAGCAGCCAGGAGGAGTACCACCAGCCGTCGTGACCGCCGATGTGGTAGACGGTCTCGCCGTTGGTGTCGTTGTGGTTGTAGGCGTTGCGAACCTCGCTGGTCCCCAGGTGCCCGGCGTAGTCGCAGGGCCCGAAGATGTCCGCGAGGAAGTTGCCCGAGATCTCGCTTCCGCCCCCGGCGCCGCCGGAGGTGCCGACCCAGTTGAGGTTCCAGTTCGTGCCCGAGTTGGCGAAGCGGTGACCCATCACCGCGTCCCCGCCACTGTAGTTGATCACGTAGCAGAGGTTGGACCCGGTGCAGCACTGGTCGAGGTAGATGCCCATCGTGTGGCTCGAGTCGGACAGGCCGCTGTGGTTCGTCTGCACGGCCTTCACGTCGATCGACGTGTAGCCCGATTTGTTGGCGAGTTGGTCGTTCCAGCCCTGGGAGCACATGCCGCCGAGGTGCAGGATGTAGCGGCCGCCCGAGTTGGCGGAGCAGCCCGTGTTGCCGTTGCAGACCGGCTGGTAGTCGGCGCAGCAATCGCCGTAGGTCGTGCAGGACGAATCGCAGTAGCAGTTGTTGTCGTTGTTGCCGGCGCCGTAGCCGCCGCAGGCGTTGACGCAGGTACCGGCGTCGTCCCCGCCGACGCCGGCGAAGGCGACGGTCGGGCCCGCCAGGGCCAGGGCCAGTCCGGCCAGCAGGATCAACACAGGCGCGCTCAAGAATCGGAGCTCACGTTCCGCGGTCATGGCATTCCCCTCCAAAGGTCTGCTCGGACGGAGGGGGATCACGCCCCCAGACGAGAGCCCCGCCGTCATTCCACGCATCCTATTCACGAGCACTCGCGAACTTCAACGCTGACCAGCAGTCAGGTGCGCGAAACCCGTGGAGCTGCGGGGTGACTGGGAGTCAAGCCCCGCACGCCAGCTCGGCGAGTCGACGCGCGCCGGGCCCGCGGATGCGACCCTGGCAGTACGGGTCGAGATCGGCCCTGCGCAGCGCGGCATCACGCAGCGAGCCGCTCAGCGAGACCTCGGGCCCCGCCTGCACGCCGGCGTGGAGCAGGCCGTAGTCGCCGTGGAAGAAGCTGTAGCTCGGGCCGTAGGTGCGCAGCATCCACATGCGCGGGCTCGGCGCGGGCGCGGAGGCGAATGCGAAGCGCCCGGCGGCGTCCGTTTGCGCGAAGCGCGCGTGGTACTCCGGCTGGCTGGCTCCCGGCACGCCGCCGCCCCTGTACCACTGGACCACCCAGGCGTCGGCGATCCCGCGGCCCGTGTCGCGATCGACCACGGTTCCCTCGGCCGCCGCCAGCGAGAAGGGGCCGGGGCTCGGGACACAGCCGCCACAAGCCACCAGGCCGATGGCGACCAGGGCCAGCAGCGGAAGGGGCAGCCGGCGAGTCGAGCTCAGGCCGACAGTGCGGTCCGGCGTGCGCGCCTCGTCCCGGGTCTCGTCGTGCATGCCGCCTCCCCGCGAGCAGCCTAGCTCGCTGCGGTCGGCGCGGGCCGGGGAGGGAGGGTCAGTCTCCCAGCAGGCGGGCCATCCGCTCCGGCGAGTAGCCGCGGATCGCGGTTCCATCGATCTCGACGAAAGGAATCGAAGTGCCCCCGGACCTGGACTGCAGCTCCCGGCGGTAGCGATCGGATCGCTCGATGTCCCGGTTGTCGTAGGCGACGCCTCGCCGGTCCAGCCACGCCAGGGCCTTTCGGCACCAGCCGCACCAGGGCGCCGTGTAGACGACGACCTCCGCCCGACCCCGGCGCTGCGTCGGC
Source organism: Deltaproteobacteria bacterium (assembly GCA_029261775.1). Classification (GTDB taxonomy): domain Bacteria; phylum Myxococcota_A; class UBA9160; order UBA9160; family UBA6930. The sequence continues at coordinate 1,915 of JAJDAR010000029.1, forward strand.
TGGCTGGCGTCGTAGGCGAAGGGGCGCTCCTCGGATCGCCGTGCAGGCGCGCGGGTGCGGGTGACGCTCCCTCCCGCGGGCCGGGCGCGATCGCGCAGATGGGACGGCACCTGCTCCAACGAACTCACGAAGCTCACGCTGCCCGCGTCGTCGGTGTACCGGTAGTAGGTCGGTGCCGGTGAGGGGTCGGCGCCCGCGCGCTGCGGCTCGGCGTCAGTCCGCTCGGGAGCGGCCCGGTCCCGGTCTCGGACGGAGAGCTCCTCGGCCCGCTCGCGACCGGCGCGGGCCAGCTCGCGCACGTCCTCGCGATCGACCTCCACGCGATTGCAGCCGGCCGGGCCGAGAAAGGCCGCGAACGCGACCACGAGCAGGAGGCGACGGCGCATCACCCGGAGCTGATCGGTCGGGCCGCCGGGCCAGTTGACCCCGCGGGCGCTGGTGGTGTCTGCCGGCGGGGTGATGTACCGAAGCGGGGCGCACCACCCGGGCGCCTGCAAGGAGGATGGCATGGAACCCTGCTCTCGCGTCTCGGTGCTCTGTGGGCTGCTGCTGTGGGCCCTCGCGGGCTGTAGCGAGTCCCCCTCCATCCCGGAGGTGCCCCTCGGTCCCGAGGCCGACGCGCAAGGGCATACGGCGCCTACCTCGACCGTCCAGGCGGTCCTCCGCGAGCGCATGGAGGGCCTGGATCTCGGCGACCCCGGGGATCTCGAGGCGGCGCGGCGCGGCTTCGTGGCCCGGGAAGAGCGGCTGCAGGTGGCCCGAGAGGGAGCCGAGGGACGCGTCTGGGATCGCCCCGCCTACGACTTCCTGGACGGTTCCGGAGCACCGGATTCGGTCAACCCGAGCCTGTGGCGGCAGGCGCAGCTGAACAATCTCCACGGCCTCTTCGAGGTCGCGCCCGGCATCCATCAGGTGCGCGGCTACGACCTCGCGAACATGACGCTCATCGACGGCGAGACCGGCTGGATCGTCGTCGACCCCCTGGGTTCGGCCGAGACGGGCGCCGCCGCACTGGCGCTGGCGCGCAAGCATCTGGGGGACCGCCCGGTACGCGCCGTGATCCTCACCCACAGCCATGTCGACCACTTCGGCGGCATCCTGGGCGTCACTTCGGCGCAGGAGGTCGCGGCGGGGAGTGTGCGCGTCGTCGCGCCGAAGGGCTTCCTCCACGAGGCGACCAGCGAGAACCTGCTGGCCGGCCCCGCGATGGCCCGGCGGGCCGCCTACATGTACGGATTCCGGCTGGCCCGCAGCCCGCGGGGTCACGTCGATTCGGGTCTCGGCAAGGAGCCCGGTCGGGGCAGCACGACGATCCTTCCACCGACGGACCTGGTGGAAGGCACGCCCCAGGAGATGACGCTCGACGGGCTGCGCTTCGTGTTCCAGTACGCGCCCGAGACCGAGGCGCCCGCCGAGCTGATGTTCCATCTCCCGGACCAGAAGGCTTTCTGCAGCGCCGAGGTCACGACGCGCACGATGCACAACCTCTACACGCTGCGCGGTGCCAAGGTGCGCGACGCGCTGCGCTGGAGCGCCGCGATCGACGACGCACTGCAGCGCTTCGGGCCCGACACGGAGGTGCTGTTCGCGAGCCATCACTGGCCGGTGTGGGGTGGCGAAGAGGTGGCCGCCTACCTCGAACGACAGCGCGACACCTACAAGTACCTTCACGACCAGACCCTGCGCCTCGCCAACGCTGGCCTGACGCCCCGGGAGATCGCCGAGCAGCTGGAGCTGCCGCCCTCGTTGCAGCCGCACTTCTCGAACCGCGGCTACTACGGCACCGTTCGTCACAACGCCAAGGCGGTGTACCAGGCCTACTTCGGCTGGTACGACGGAAACCCAGCCCACCTCGATCCGCTGCCGCCGGCGGCGGCCGCCACCCGATACGTCGAGGCCATGGGGGGAGCCGAGGCCGTCCTGGAGCAGGGCCGCGGCGCGTTCGAGCAGGGCGAGTACCGCTGGGCCTCCATGCTGCTCGACCACCTGGTCTTCGCCGACCCCGGGCACGCGGAGGCGCGCGCGCTCCTGGCCCGCACCTACGATCAGCTCGGATATCTCGCGGAGTCCGCTCCCTGGCGCGACGTGTATCTCTCCGGCGCGTACGAGCTGCGCCACGGACCGCCGCCCCCGGACGCCCCCAGCCCGCTCGCCGGATCCGCCGCGCTGGTGGCCCACATCCCAGTGGCACGCTTCCTCGATGCCCTGGCCGCGCGCATCGACGGCGTCGCTGCTGCGGGGCGAGACACGCGGATCAAGCTGGTCTTCACCGATCTCGGGGAGACGCACGTGCTCGAGCTGTCGAATGCCGTACTCCATCATCGACCTGCTGCCGAGGACGCCGAGGCCGACGCGACGATCCGCCTGACCCACGCGTTCTTCCTGAAGCTGCTGCTCGGTCAGGGCAGCCTTCGGGAGATGCTCTTCTCCGAGGAGCTCGACGTGGAGGGCAGCCGGCTCGAGCTGGTGCGCTTCTTCGGTCTGCTCGACCCGCTGGCGCCCAACTTCGCCATCGTCACGCCCTAGCCATGGCGCCGCTCCCGGGCGGCGTCTCCGCCGGCGTCCCCGCCGCTGTCCCCGCCGGGAGGGGTGGCCTAGGCCTTCGGACCGATGGAGGGCGTGGGGCGCCAGCGTAAAGCTTGTCCCTTCCCATGTCCTCGAAATCCGAGCCCCCCACTCCGCCTCCGGCGCCGCGGCGCCGCGCGCCCTCCAGCTCCCGATTGCCCGAGCCGGCCGGCAGGGAGGCCCGCCAGCGCGTCGAAGGCCGGCTGGCTGAGCTCGGCGAGCTGGTCCGGCGGCTCGCGGCCTCTGCCCGGAACCCGGAGCTCGTGGACTACCTCGCGCGCATCGAGCGCTCGCGCCGAGCGCTCGACCGGATGGAGCGATCGCGCCTGCTGGCGGGCGCCAGCCACGATCTGCGCCAGCCGTTGCACGCACTCTCGCTGCTGATCGAAGGGCTCGCGGACCGGGCCGAAGACGGCAAAACGCGGGAGATGGTCGATCGCATCTCCGCTTCGAGCCGGACCCTCGAAGAGATGTTCACCGGGCTGCTCGACCTGTCCCGGCTCGAAGCGGGCGACGCAGCCTGGCAGCTCTCTCCCGTTGCCCTGCGGCCCGTGCTCGAGCGGCTCGTCGAGGAGGTGCGACCCGCCGCGGAGGCCAAGGGCCTTCGCCTGGCGGTGTTGCCGCGCGACGTGCACGTCCTGAGCGAGCCCGTGATGCTGCACCGCATCGTCGGGAACCTCGTGCACAACGCGGTCCGGCATACCGAGCGCGGGAGCGTGTTGATCGCCGTTCGCGACCGCGGCGAGCGGGTTCGGATCGAGGTGCGGGACAGCGGACCCGGGATCGCGCAGGACGAGCAGGCGGCGATCTTCCAGGCCTTCCATCGCACCGAGTCGGGGCGGGCGTCCGCAGAGGGGCTGGGTCTCGGGCTCGCCGTGGTCCAGGGTTTGTCACACGCCCTCGGTCACGAGATCGAGCTGCGCTCGGCTCCGGGTCGGGGCTCCGTGTTCGCCGTGACCGCCGCGCGGGCCGAACCGGCGCCGCTGCCGGCGCATCGACACGCGCCGCGGGTCGCCCTCTTCGATCTGCGGGAAGAGGAGCAGCGCGAGCTGACCGGACGATTCGAGGAGTGGGGGCTGCAAGTCGTCGAGCCCTCGAAGGCTCCGGAGGTCTGGCTGCTCGCCGCCACCCGGCCCGCCGATCTCCGTGACCGACTCGCGGCCCTGCGCGGGCGACACGGCGAGTCCCCCCCGGCGGTTGCGCTGCTGGACGAGGCGGTGGACGCGCGCCCGCTCGGGCCCGACGAACCGGTCTTCGGCCTGCCGCGACCCGCTCCGCCGGCCCGGCTGCGCTCGCTGCTGAATCACGTCACGCGTCGCGCCGACGCTCCCGCTCGCTAGGCGTCGCGGGCCCCCAGCTCGAGGTCGAGCTCGAGATCGCGAAGCACCATCGCCGCCTCGGTCCGGTTCGTGACCTCGAGGGCCTCGAGAATGGCCGCGATGTGGGTCTTGGTCGTGCCGAGGGCGATCCCGAGCACGTCCCCGATCTCCTTGTTCGTAAGCCCTCGCGCGAGCAGGGCCAGCACCTCGCGCTGCCGCTCGGTCAGCTCTCCGACCCGGCGCTTGCGCCGCTGACCCTGGCTCTCCGTCGGTGCGGTCAGGAGCTCGGGAGGGACGTACACCCCTCCGCTCAGGACCAGCCCGAGCGCGCTCGCCAGGACCGGACGCTTCGACGACTTCGGGATGAAGCCGCTGGCCCCGCCCTCGATCACCTTGCGCATCACGCCGGCGTCCTGGTGGGAAGAGACGATCACGACCGGCGTGCCGGGATGATCCTGCCGCAGCTGCTCGAGCGCCGAGGCGCCGCCGAGGCCCGGCATCTCGAGATCGAGTAGCACCAGGTCGAGGTCCGGGTGCTCGGCGACCAGCGAGAGTGCCGCTTCCCCGCTCTCGGCCTCCAGGATCTCGAAGCTCCCATCGAGGTCGCCCAGGACGGAGCGGAGCCCGTCCCGGAAGACCGCATGATCGTCACAGACCAGCACCTTCACGGGCGCAAGCTATCCCACACCCCGGGGGGGCACCATGCGGGCGCCGGCCTAGCCGACCGCGCGAGCTGGCCTAGTCCGGCTGGGCGATAGCCCGGGGCATGGGGGTCGCCGATCCTGGGGTCGTGAACGGGAGAGACACCATGATCGCCGACCGCCTCTTCGACTCGAATCGCCTCCTGGGCTCCGGGATCGCCGCGCCGACCCGCTGCGGATCCGTGCTCCTGCTGGCCCTGCTGGTCTTCTGCAGCGCCTGTGTGTCCCCGGCGAGCCAGCCGCTGCATGCCGCCCGGGCCGCGCGCGGTGCGGGCGACCTGGTGACCGCGATCGGGCACTACGAGAAGGCGCTGGGCCTCGCCGCGGGCCACAAGGCCGTGAAGCAGGAGCTCGCGGCGACCCGAGGCGAGCTCGTCGACGGGATCCTCGGCGAGGTCCGCAGCCGGCTGGGCCAGCCGCCGTCCCCCGCCGACCTTCGCGAAGCCCTGGCCGCGCTCGACCAGGCCGAGCGCTACGGGCGCGGCTTGCCGGCCTATACGGCCGCGGTCCGCGCGTACCGGGAGAAGCTCGCGACCTCCGAGGCCGCCAGCGAAGCCCGCGTCGCGAGCCTCCGGGCCGCCATGAAAGCGGGTCGACTCGAGGCCGCCAGTCAGGAGCTGCAGGCGCTGCGCGAGCTCGATCCGAGCTGGCCGGGTCTCGGCGCCGTGGAGAGCGAGCTCGAGAGCTTCCGCGTCGAGCACTCGAGCCGGCGCGCTGCCGCCGCCCTGGATGCGGGCGACATTCCCTCGGCCCGGGCGATCCTGCAGCGGCTCGAGGGCCTGGATCATCCGCGCGTCCGCGAGCTGCGGGCCCGCTTCGACGGCGTCGAGCTCGATTGGATCCGCGATCAGGCCGAGCGCCTGACCGCGCAGGATCGCTACTACAGCGCCTTCCTGGAGATCCAGGAGAGCGGGCGCGAGGACGAGCTGGCTGCGCTGGTCCGCCAGGTGCGCATGGACGGCGCCGACCACTACCTCGAGCAGGCCCGCCTTCGGCTGTCGCGGGACGAGTCCGGACGCGCCTACCTCGAGGCGATGAAGGGCCTCGAGCTCTCCCCCGACGATTCGCGGCTCTTCGACGTGCATCGCGACGCCCGCGATCGGCAGCTGGCAGCGATCCAGACCTACATCGCGGTGCCGACCTTCGCGACGCCGAGCGCGCACCCGGATCTGGGCGCCCAGTTCTCGGACGCGCTGATCAGCCACCTCTTCCGCGTGCTGCCCTACGGCGTGAACATCGTCGAGCGCGAGAAGATCGACCTGTTGCTGCGCGAGCAGCGCGCCGGTTTCGCCGAGCTGGGCGACGTCCTCAACGTCGA
>JAJDAR010000030.1 GCA_029261775.1 Deltaproteobacteria bacterium
GAGCGGGAGCGGGAGCTGCTCTTCACCCACCGCGGCTACTCGGGCCCCGCGATCCTCGATGCCAGCCACTGGGTGGTGCGGGAGGCCGCGCAGCTGCGCGTGGCCTGGGGAGGGCTCGCGCAGGAGGCGTGGGAGCAACGCCTGCAGGCCCATTCCCGCAAGCGGCTCGACGTCCTGCTGAGCGAGGTGGTGCCGCGTCGCCTCGCCGAGCTCCTCCTGCAGCGGGCCCAGATTCCCGGAAAGACCCGGGCCCTGCAGCTGCATCCCAAGCAGGAGCGCCGCCTGCACCCGCTGCTCTCGGCTTTCGAGCTTCCCGTCGACGGAAACGAGGGCTATCGGAAGGCCGAGGTGACCGGAGGCGGGATTCCGTTGGCCGAAGTCAATCCCTCCACCCTGGAGAGCCGCTGCACGCCGGGCCTCTACGTGTGCGGAGAGATCTTCGACGCGATCGGCCGGATCGGCGGTTTCAACTTCCTCTGGGCCTGGGTGACGGGGCGGCTGGCAGGCGAGAGCGCCGCCGCGTCATGAGCCCACCCGGGAGACGCCCCATGCCCTGGCGGCGCTCAGCTCTCGACCTGGGCGAACTCCAGCGCACGTCGGATCACCTGCTCGGCCTGCTCGTCGAGGTCGACGAAGGTCACGCCGATCCCGCCGACCTCCATCCACGAGGGCTCCTGGATGCGCACGACCCGGGCGCGCACGTCGGCCTTCTCGCCGGAAAGGAAGAGGCGCAGCTCGAACTCCGACCCGACCGGGATCGGTCCCTTGGTCTCGAGGAACGCCCCCTCGAGACTGAGGTTGTAGACATCCCAGGCGACGGTCTCGGGGTCCGGGGCGTCCGAGACCAGCAGGTGGACCTTGCCGACACACCGCCAGCGGGTGCGCATGCGGCGCTGGGCCTCGTGCGCCGAGGGGTCGAGGGCGCGCAGGATCTGCCGGGCGCTGGTCGGCTTGCCCAGGCAGGCCACGGCGCCGAGCGCCAGCGCCCGCTCCACGATCTCCTGGGTGGCCTGGGCCGTCACGAGCAGGACCCGCGGCCGGGGCTCCGGCAGCTCGGCGATGCCCGCGAGCACGTCGAAGCCATCGCCGTCCTTCATCACCCGGTCGCACAGCACCACGTCTACATCCAGGTGGCTGCGCAGCAGTTGCAGCGCCTCGTGGCCGCCGCCTGCCGTGACGAGCGAGTCGCAGTACGGCCGCAGCGAGGTCGCCATCACGCGTCGGTAGACCTGCGAGTCGTCGACGACCAGGATCTTGGCCCAGCGGATCATGGGGGGCTCTTCGTCCGCTCCAGCCGGAGCCTTGACTCAGGATGGCATCGTCGATCGCCGCCCCCATGGCGCGCGCGGTCGGGCGAGCCTCAGGACCCGGATTCCTCCTCCGGGAACGGAAAGAGCGCTCCGCTCGCACTCACGACCAGGGCGACGTCGGCCTGTCGCTTCACGCCGAGCTTGCGGAAGACGGCCTTGAGCTGGCTGCGGACGGTCTCGACCGAGCGGCCCGTCTGCTTGGCGAACTGAGCGGTCGTCGCGCCCGAGGCGATTGCGATGGCGAGGGCGGCCTCGCCGGGGCTCAGTCCGTAGAGATCGGGGAGGAGTTGTTCGACGGGCACCTTGGGCAGTTCGGGATCGAAAACGACCAGGGTGCCGATCGTCTCGCTCGGGTGCAGGGGGGTGGCGCCGGGACGCGGCAGGGTCAGCACGCCGAGCGGCCGACGCTCGGGCGATCGGGCCAGCCCGAGCGCCCGGGTCTCGGGTTTGCGCTCGACCAGAGCGCGAACCGCTGTGTTGAAGAGGCCGCGCTCGCTGGGCCGTTCCGCGGTCAACACACGGTCCTTCAGGAGGAGCCCATCGCCGAGTCCGAGGATGAGGCGCATCGCCGCGTTCATCCAGCCGGTTCGTCCCAGGCTGTCGAGATGCACGATCCCCACCGGCGAGCGGTCGCCGAGGTGACGATACGCGTCCAGGGAGCCGCGCAACTGGCGCAGCTGCGCTGCGCGGCGGGCCGCGATGGCCAGGTGGCGGTCGATCCGACGGCAGAACTCGATCTCGGCCTCGGTGAAGGGCCGCACTCCGTAGACCGCCCAGGTCATGCCGGCAACGTCGGGGCCGTGCTCGTGGTAGCTGCCGACCACCTCCACGGGCAGGAAGCCCTGGGGCTCCATGTACTCGTCGTAGAAGCGCGTCGCGCGGATGGCCTCTTCGTCGAAGTGGTCCCCGACGTAGATCAGCCGGCCCACCTCTCGCGTGACGAGGTCCAACCAGGGAAGCCCCTCGGGCGCGAGCCGGAAGTACACCTCCTCGAAGCGCGGCTCGTGGGCGCTCGTGAGGTGGCGCCCGCCCAGGGAGCGGGGGTAGTCGGCGAACGGAGAGATGGCGACGAAGGCGCCGTCGAGGGCGCCGCTCAGGCTCTGCGCAAACGAGGTGAGGACCTCGGAGCCGTCGGCGTCCCGGTGGATCGCTTCGATCCAGTCGAGCAGGGATTCAGCGCCGAAGAATCCAGCCGAGGCTGCGTCGAGCCCAGTCTTGCGTTCCGATCGAGTTCCAACCGTCAAGGGAAGTTCATGGCCCGCCGGCCTTCAGCCTAACAGGACGGCGGAGATCTCGCGCCCCTTGGCTGAACGGCGTTCTGCTCCCGCCGCATGCGCGCGTTCAGCGGTCGGCGGCAGCGGACGCATCGGGAGCCAGCATCACGCCGCTCCTTCCCAACACCCGGACGAGGTCGCCCTGTCGTTGCACGCCCAGCTTGCGGAACACGCTCTTCAGCTGGGTGCGGACGGTCTCGGGGGACCGTTCGGTTCGCACGGCGAAGGCCCCGACCGTCTCTCCCAA